>NZ_CP061308.1:798836-1139231 GCF_018687935.1 Polynucleobacter sp. JS-JIR-5-A7
TGGCATTTTTACGAAACTCATTCGGAAACATGACATTGACTTGCAGATTCGAGGCTGCCAAGACGCTTTTGGAGTCCAGGGACCTGAGCTCCGGAATCAGCGATTTTTGACCATCCATCATCTTTACCAAAGCAGCCTTGTATTCAGCCCCACTGCGCATCGCATCATTAAAAGCCTGGCATAAGAGGCGGGCAGCTCGTTTGTCGGCTACCCTGATTTTGGAGGCACTGGTTTTCATGGGATTTGGGCTATAAAGTCCTGAGATACCGCTTCATTTTAGAAGATGTCATAATGCCATGACTACTGAGATGTAATGCATCTAAAACTATTAAAACTGGACCCTGTATGGCTGCTTTAACCGAATCCGAGCTCATTGAAAGATTATGCAGAACCTTTAACACCCAGTTTTCTGGTAACCGTAATGCCATGCAATCTCTGGCAACGACTATTGAACTCTCAGAAAGTTTGCACCCTGGATTACGGGGTCTAAATGGCAAGAATTTTCTATCCTCATTCACAGATCGTATGAATGTTTGGCACCCAGATGAGGTGAGAGCACTCGTGATTGATATGTTGATTCATTTGGTCAAAGAAAAAATCACTACGGATTCATCAAAACAAGCTCTCAGCAGAGAGATTGACGGCTACTTATTGCCTATCAAATTTTGGTGATGTGAACAGGCTCATTGCAGTTATTCAGGATGAGACTGGAAATGACCTCTTCATGAGACGCAAGATTGAGGGCTAGACTCTCAACGAACTGCATCTTGATAGCCATTATTAAATTGGTGGGTTATTCACTATTAGTTAGTGGTGATATACAGTAATATTTCCCGATCGGGAATATATGCCTATAATTTGAGCAAATAATCTATAAATTTCCCGATCAGGAAATTATGTTGAAAAAATAGGCATATTTGATTAAAATTTCCCGAACAGGAAATATTTATGAGCACATCCATTCAAAATTCAACAGATTTAGGTAGTCTGATCCGTGAAACTCGTAGGCGTTTGAAATTGACTCAACCACAATTGGCGCTCGCCGCTAACGTGGGGGTAAGGTTCATCGTTGAACTGGAGGCGGGTAAACCCACGCTTAGATTGGAAAATATTCTCAGGGTGTTGCAAGCCTTGGGTGGTGTATTAAGCGTAGAGGGCATGGACCCATTTATTGTAAACAAGCAAGAGGGTGCGCGCTAAATGGTTCGAGAACTAAACGTCTGGTTTTTTGGTGAGTGCGTTGGTGTGCTAACTCAAGACGAGGGTTATCTGTCTTTTCGATATTTACCTCAATGGCTAGAATCAAAAAATGCTAAGCCTCTTTCGCACTCTTTGCCTTTAATTCCCGAATCATTTGGCGACAAGATTACAAAACCTTTTTTTGCTGGCTTATTGCCAGAGGGTGAGAAGCGTGCTGCAGTAGCCAGCATCTTAAAAGTATCCAGTAAAAATGATTTTGCATTATTGGATGGTATTGGGGGTGAGTGTGCAGGTGCATTGATTTTATTGGAGCCTGGTCAAATACCTCCTCTAGAAGCGCATGCAAGTGAATCGATAGAGTGGCTTAAGGAAGATCAATTACTTGGAGTCCTAGAGAAGCTGCCGAAGCGACCATTGCTTGCTGGAGAGTCCGGATTAAGACTTTCTCTTGCAGGAGCCCAAGAGAAGTTACCGGTAGTTGTTAGAGAGGTGCAGAGTGAGGTTGCTCGAGGTAATTATTTTGAAATTGGCCTACCAAAAAATAATATTCCCAGCTCGTACATACTTAAGCCAGAGATATCGGATGTGGATGGAAGTGTTTATAACGAAGCCTTTTGCCTTGCCTTGGCTAAGGAGCTAAAGCTAAGTGCAGCTACCGCTCAGATTGGCTGCACAAAAGGTAAAACGTATTTGTTGGTAGAACGATATGACCGTTTTTGTGACAGCAATGGACTATTAACAAGATTGCACCAAGAAGATTTTTGTCAGGCATTGAGTGTGGGTCCAGAGTTTAAATACCAAAATGAGGGTGGGCCATCTATTGTCGATGGATTTGCATTGGTACGTAAGGTCACCACACCGAGTGCCCCTAATCTTTTGAGGCTACTGGACTACATCATCTTTAATTGCTTGGTTGGTAACAACGATGCCCACGCAAAGAACTTTTCATTACTATATGGTCGAAATGGAATTCAATTAGCGCCACTCTATGACGTGTTATCAACAGCGGTCTATCCAGGTCTTACCGATAGTATGGCCATGAAGATTGGCAGCAAATACCGCTTCGATGAATTGCATGCACGCCATTGGGTACAGATGGCCGAATCTGCCCAGTTAGGTGCACCTCAATTAAAGAGGAGAGTACTTGAGATCGCTGATGTATTGCCAGGACTTGCGCAGAGTCTTCACACTCAATTCAAAGCCAATGACTTGGATCACCCAATTCTTGGTCAAATTACTTCATTGATTGAGGGGCGCTGTAAAACAACAATCAAGCGCTTTGCTATCAGCGAGTAAATACATGATAACTGGCGGAGATCAATTTTTGAAGTGAGCAATTTTCTCTTGATTAAGCTAGTCGCCGATCAATTAGAAAGGCGAAGAACTTATAGCTCAGTTTTATTTTTTAATCGCCATTTCTTTCATTTTGTCCCGCATACCCTTTAGTTCAAACTCGACACTTTCTACGCGGGTGCTGACACTGACCACTTTTTCGCGGGTTGATTCAAAGGCATCAATGGCATTGCGGGCTTCAGCCTGATTTTCCTCAATAATTCTAAATATAGTTTTGATTACTTTTTCTTGCTTATCAATCGCATCACTCAGCTTGACCACAAAAGCAGCAATACCGATCACCATGATGATCAAAATGACAAAGAGGAGGGGGCCGAGTAGATCGAGGAATGACATAGGGTGAGATTATAGCGTCAGTGTGTTTCTGCAGTTACAGATGATTCTTGCATCACTATTTTATTGACTCTTGGTTTCCATGTGCTGAGTCTGAGGCAGTGTCGCTGGTTGGGCTAATGGTTGGGCTAACTTAGCAGGAGTAATATCTGAGCCTGGTTGTTGACCAGAATCACTTAATAACAAAATAGAGACCCTTCTATTTTTTGCTTTACCTGCTGCAGTGTCATTGGACTCTATCGGTCTGGATGAGCCAAATCCGGTTGCACTCAAGCGTGCCTCACTAATGCCTTTTTGATTCAAGATATTGAGAACAGTAGTCGCCCTGATGGCGGAGAGCTCCCAGTTAGAGTTGAAGGCTTTGGTATTGATGGGTTGGTTATCAGTGTGACCTTCAATATCAATCGCTTGATCACTTTTAGCCAGAATAGGGGCAATTTGCGCTAGCGTATTGAGCGCCGCAGGGCTAGTGACGCTGGCTGATCCAGGGCTAAATAAATAGCTATCAATGATGTCAATGCGCACGCCTTTAGAGGTTTGCATGACGCCAATCTTGCCATCTTCAATCAGCGGTTTTAAAGCCGTAGTCAGGTCTTTTTCAACCCGATTCATCTTCTCCCGCTTGATAAAAGCCATGTCACGTTTGAGTCTAATGAGGCCCAGGGGGTCAATCAAGATAGGGCTTGATTCAGTTTGAGTCCCTGCGATCTCTCCACTAGGCTTAAGCTTGACATCGAGCTTGCTATCGCCCTCAGTCGTTTGTACTGGCGCAAAAGCCGATATCAGGGAATTGGACAAGGCATCGTACTTTTTCTCATTAATGCTTGAGCTAGCGTACATCACCACAAAAAAGGCAAAGAGCAGGGTGATGAAATCGGCGTAGGATACCAACCAGCGATCATGGTGTTCGTGATCTTCTGGGCGTTTACGTCGCTTTAAGGGAGGATTTTTAAAGGAGGTATCCAGACAAACGGTCCTCTATCACCTTGGTATGTTCGCCATAAGCAATCGATGCTAAGGACTCAACTAACATCTCGTATTTTGAGACCTCAAGTTGCAATAGGGTTTTGAGTTTATTAGCAATCGGAATGAACACCAGGTTAGCTAAGCCCACACCGTAAATCGTTGATACGAAGGCGATTGCAATGCCGCTACCCAGCAATGTCGGATCAGATAGGTTTTCCATCACATGGATCAAGCCCATCACTGCTGCCAAAATACCAATTGTGGGAGCATAACCACCCGCAGAATCCCAAATCTTGATCGCATTACGCTCATGTAGTTCATATTGATAAATATCATTGGCGCCAATTTCTTTAATGGTTTGCGGTGGCGCGCCATCAATGGCTAAACGGAGAATCTTTTTCACAAAAGGATCAGGCGTCTCGACCATGAAGTTTTCTAACTTTAAGACACCTTCTTTTCTGACTACCATGCTCCAGTGAGAAATTTCCATTGCCAAAGCAGTGCGCTGATCAATGGGCTCTACAAAGACATATTTGAGTTTGGCAATACCACTACGAAAATTAACGGGGCGACTTTGCAGTAAGACCGCACCAAAAGTGCCAAAGGTCACAATAAAAAAGGCTGAAGGCTGGAGTAGTGATCCAATTCTGCCGCCATCAATCGATTGACCAATCAAAATACCAATGAGTGCAAGTGCAATACCGCCTAGGCTGGCCCAGTCCATAATTTCTCTTTTAAGGTTGCGCGTATCCGAGCGACTGCTTGGCTATGCATTTGGGAAACACGGGATTCAGTGACGCTCATGACAGCGCCAATTTCTTTTAAGTTGAGTTCTTGTTCGTAATACAAGCCCATCAACATTTTTTCTCGTTCTGGCAAGGCGTCAATCGACTGCTTCAGGGCTTCTTTAAAGTCTTTGGACAGTAAGCCATTAATGACATCACTTTTATTATTCTGAATAAAGCGATCTAAGAAGTGATCTTCTTCTTCGCCCTTATGGACATCTTCAAAATAAATGAGTTGATGACCACTACAGTCAGTCAACATCTGAAAGTAATCGGCAATATCGAGTTTGAGCTTTTTGGCAACTTCACTTTCTGAAGGAGCTCTGCCAAGACTTTGTTGCAAGCTAGCAATCGCTTTTTCAACATCGCGCATTTGTTTGCGAACATTGCGAGGCAACCAGTCCGCATTACGTAGTTCATCCATGATTGCCCCATGAATGCGCTGGGTCGCATAGGTCTTGAACTGGGCACCTTGATTATCTTGGTATTTGCCGGCAGCATCTAGGAGGCCCATCATGCCCGCTTGGATCAAATCATCTGCTTCCACGCTGGCCGGCAACTTGGCCTTGATCTGATAAGCCATCTTCTTGACCAGGTCGGCGTATTGATGGACCAGAGTTTCTTTCTGGTCTGTTTTTCCGTCGGCCTTGTACATGATCTTATTGAGTAGGGGCTATACCAAATTGGGTAGTAAAAATAGGGTCTCTAGTAATCATGCGTGTCACAACAAGGGGTGAGTCCATGACGACTGGGCTTACCCAACTGTTGCTTAGTGTACTAAAACCCATGATTTCCAGTTGAATCTGTGAAAAAGCCCGGCTGGCATGCTTGAGGTTGCGAAAGACGGTCTTCGCAGTCTCAGGATTTTGGGCGCTCACGATGATCCCAAAGACCCGGTTTTCAGGGCTTTTCGCCAATAATTTGATGATCCCAAAGGCACGCTTAATAGACTCTGAGCTTTGCGCCAACTTGAGTACGATTTCATGCTGGTTCAAGAGGGCTAGGGGCAGCTCTTGGGTGTGATCCAGACTCATATCGATAAAGTGGATATTGTTCCTATCGATTTCCTTGACCAAATCGGGCAATAGGTAACCTTTACCTTGAGCTAGCCTCGCACCCAAGCTTTTGATAGCACAAGCCTTGGTGGGCATCAAAATTCGTCTGAGGCCCTCTGCTTGATCGCGTGGATTAAGCATATTGTGCTTGCCCTAATGTCATTACGCTAGATTTGCTGAAAAAAGCGGGCAAGTCTTCTGGTCTGACAATCGAGAGGTGATCGCTAGAGTCTTCTTGTTTGAAGGCTTCTTCAATCAAAGCGATTTTATCTACTAGAGCAATGTCTTCTGGAACGCGCTGACCATTAGTGAGATAGAGTACTTTGAGCTTGTTTTGCAAGATAACATTGATTACGCTTCCCAAACCAATGGCTTCATCTGCCTTAGTGATGATGCAACCATCTAAACCTCTGCCAGCAAAAGCCTTGCTAACATTATTGAGGGTATCTAAGGTACCGCTAGCATTTAAGCAAATGATTTTTTTGATATCGCGTGATGCCTCGCAGAGCATATCGAGTTGGCTGCTGACCATCTTATCTTTTTGGCTCAAACCGGCCATATCGATCAGAACGAGTTTTTTGTCTTGCAACTTCTCTAAAGTTTGTTGTAATTCTTGAGCATCTTTAGCGGCAAACACTTCCACACCCAAAATCTTGCCATAAATGCGTAATTGCTCATGGCCGCCAATACGGTAGGTGTCGGTGCTCACTAAGGCAATGTCTTGGTTGCCATGTTTGAGAACAAAGCGAGAGGCAATTTTGGCGATCGTCGTAGTCTTGCCAACGCCAGTAGGTCCAAGTAGGGCATAGATACCATGTTGATTCATGATCTCCGCTTCATTTTCTAGAACTTGCATATTCTTGGCGAGTAAGTTCATTGCCCAAGGTTTAGCTTCTTTAGCTGAAAAATCGGACGGTAATTTGCTAATAACGCGCTTAGCTAAATCTAAATTAAAGCCAGCAGATAAAAATTGGCTCATCAAATCACGCTTATTCGGGCTGAACTCGAGGGTGCTATTAGATAGGGTTTCTAACTGTGCCTGAAACTGGTTGCGCATCTCGCGCATCTCCTTGAGCATTCCTTGAATCTGTGGATGGTTGATAATCTCTACAGGCTGCTCTTTAGGTGCCATGACTTCTTCATGAGAAGTAGTCAACTCCACAGGAGGGGAGGTCACCTTAGAGGTAGATCTACCATTAAGTAAATCAACGGTCTCTTGTACCTTTTTAGCTTGCAAGGCTTTTTCTGCCTTTTCCTTAGCACTGCTGACGCTGTCGAGTAGCTTGGAGCCTGGAAGGGTGATCGATTCACTGCGTGCCAAAATTTCGGTCCAGCCGTTAATCGAACGATTAGAAATAATGGTAGCATCTTCACCAAGCTCTTCTTTGACTTGCATCAAAGCCTGACGAGTCGTTTTGGCTAGAAATTTTTTCATGGTCATACTGAACCTCCAATTAAGTTGGCAACACGGATAGTTTTAGAATCAGGTAATTCTTCATGAGACAGCACACGTAAGTTAGGCGTGACTCTCTTCAAAAATTTGGCTAAGGTAGCGCGTAAGGGTGAAGCAACGAGCAATACCGGAGAATGTCCGTTTCTCTCTTGCTCTTTAGCAGCTTCATTCGCCTCATTGGCAAGGGTTTTGGCAATACCTGGCTCAATCGAGCTATTGTCACCAGAACCCGTGACTGCTTGCATCAATAAACGCTCAAGATTGTTCTCTAATGAAATCACTGACATCTCATTACTGTTAGGGAAGAGTTGCTGCGTAATCGCGCGACCCAATTTCACTCTGACTTTGGCAGTCAGATCAGCGGGATCTTGAGTGTGGGGTGCGTATTCAATCAGCGTTTCCATAATGGTGCGCATATCGCGGATCGTGACACCTTCAGCCAAGAGGTTTTGCAGTACTTTTTGCACTACTGAGATGGTGAGTAATTTTGGAATCAGGTCTTCAACCAATTTAGGCGACTCTTTGCCGAGTAAGGTCACTAATTGTTGAACCTCTTGATGACCTAATAGCTCTGAAGCATGCATGCCCACCACATGATTTAGGTGAGTAGCAATTACGGTGCTGGCGTCTACAACGGTATAGCCTTTACTTTGTGCTTCTTCGCGTAGTGAGTGATCAATCCAAGTAGCTGGTAAATCGAAAGCAGGGTCTGAAGTGACGGGACCAGGTAATTCACCGGTGACATTGCCAGGGTTGATCGCTAAGAACTGACCGTAGTGAGATTCGCCTTTAGCAATTTCAACGCCCTTGAGTTTGATGACATAGGCGGAAGGCTTGAGATCTAGGTTGTCACAAATATGCACAGGCGGGGTTAAGAAACCCACATCTTGAGCAAACTTTTTACGCAAGGCCTTGATCCGTTTAATCAAATCGCCACCATGGCGTGCATCGACTAGTGGCACTAAGCGGAAGCCGACCTCAAGACCCAAAGCATCAACTGGCATAACATCATCCCAAGTCGCATCGATAGACTCTTGCGCCACTTCTTCGCTGGCTTTTGTCTCTGACTCCAGCAGTTTTTTGGTTTGACTTTTCAATGAGTAAGCAATACCGCCAAGGGTGGCTGCAAGCAATAGGAATGCCAAATTGGGCATACCAGGAATGAGACCCATGCCGCCAATAATGATGGCAGTGATATTGAGAACCTTAGGATTGGTAAAGAGTTGCTTGGTCAACTGCGTACCAATATCTTGATTATTGGCTACGCGAGATACCACAATACCAGCAGCAACAGAAATAATGAGCGATGGAATTTGCGCGACTAAGCCATCACCAATAGCTAGCAGAGTGTAATTTTTTACCGCATCACTAAAGCTCAAATCATGCTGGAGCATGCCGACAATCAGGCCGCCCAAAATATTAATGACGATGACGAGGATGCCCGCAATCGCATCACCACGCACATATTTAGAGGCACCATCCATAGCACCATAAAACTCTGCTTCTTGACCAATTTCAGCGCGGCGACTGCGGGCTTCATCTTGGCCAATTAAGCCTGCGTTGAGATCAGCATCAATCGCCATTTGCTTACCTGGCATTGCATCTAAAGTAAAACGAGCACCCACTTCAGCAATACGACCAGCACCTTTGGTAACCACCGTAAAGTTAATGATGGTCAAAATAATGAAGACCACGATACCGACAGCGTAGTTACCACCAATTAGGAAGTGGCCAAAAGCTTCGATCACCTTACCAGCCGCTGCGGGACCGGTATGACCTTCTGTTAATACTAAGCGTGTAGAGGCCACGTTCAAGCTCAGGCGCAACATGGTGGTGACTAAGAGTACTGTTGGAAAGGCTAAAAAATCCAAAGGCTTGGAAGTTTGCAGTCCAATCATCAATACTAAAATAGACAAGGCAATGTTGAAGGTGAATAACAGATCTAAGCCAATTGCCGGTATCGGCAAAATCATCATGGCTAGCAACAGCACAATGATGATAGGACCCGCAACCGTCTTGCTGTTGAGGCTTTTAAGAGAGTCTAAAAATTGTGTGAAGTTCATGATGCAAGCTCAAGTTGCTTACTGCTAGATAAAGGATCTAATTCATCGGGCACAACAATGTTGTGCGGTTGAGTTGGGTAAGCACCGCTGCGACCATTGAAGTTCTTGACCTGGAATACAAAGGCCAAAATCTCAGCAACCGCGAGGTATAAGGATTCTGGAATTTCAGCATCAAGCTCGGTATTGGCGTAAATCGCACGCGCAAGCTTAGGTGATTCCAGGATCAAAATTTCATGTTCTTTGGCTATCTCCCGAATGCGTAGCGCTAAGGTGTCGGTACCCTTTGCTAACAGCATTGGTGCTCGCATATCACCTTCTTTGTATTGAATAGCAACCGAGTAGTGCGTAGGGTTGGTGATAATCACATCTGCTTTTTGCACATTAGACATCATGCGGCGGCGTGACATCTCTCTTTGTTGTTGACGAATCTTGGCTTTGATTTCGGGGTTGCCGTTACCTTCTTTAGATTCTTGTTTTAATTCTTGACGGCTCATCTTGTGTTTTTCAGCGTAGCTATACAACTGATACGGCACGTCAACCAAAGCAATGGCTACCAAGGCACCCACAATAAAAATAAATGACTGCACCAGAAATAAACCGGTCTTTGCTAAACCGACCTCTACTGGAATGAGTGAGAGGGTGATCAGCTCTGCAAAATCAGCAGCAATAACGTAATAGGCCACTATGCCAATGAGCGTTGCCTTGGCGATGGATTTAAACAGTTCTACTAAAGAATTTTTTGAAAAGAGATTACCCATACCTTTGATGGGATCCAGTCTTTCAAAGTTAGGAACTAATAAGTTGGTACTGAAGTTCCAGCCGCCCACCAATACTGGTGCTGCTAAAGCGGCAATGGTTAAAGCAAAGCCTAATGGAGCAAAGGCAATCAATAAGTCGATGATTTGATCAGATAAGCGCCCAAGACCTGCTTCAGTGTTAAACGCTAGTCTGCTATCAAAGGTTAAGCCATTACTTAAGAGATCTTTGAGGGAAGCATTTAGGTGAGATCCTAAGCCCCAGATAGATAGTCCGGCGGTAAACAGCAAGACGCAAGTCGCCAATTCCCTTGAGCGAGGAACGTCACCCTCTTCGTACGCTTTTTCTAGTCGCGTCGACGAGGCCTGTTCTGATTTTTCTAAATCGCTTTCTTCTGCCACCGCTACACCTTAAAAAGGATTAATTTGCTGATAAATGATTTTCAGCGAGCGGGTTGTAAATGAATTGCTGGAAAAGGGGGGTGAACCCCCCTTAATTCAAGCTTCTAAAACTGGGATTATTAGCAATAGATAGCTAAAAACACCGGTTTTAGTCAGATTTTTGGGTAAAAAACTTACCCAAATTTGGGCTTAAAACAGCTTCCAGTCAGGGTCTTTTTCAGCTGGGTTTGCTGGGGGAATTTCAGCTTCTGGACTCTTTGGAGTATCAGGCGAAACGGTATTCAAAGGGGCATTTTGAGGCTCTGAAACCGTTAATTGACCAAAAGTTTGGGCTAGGGTGTTTGCGTGTTGCAAGAGCGCCTCGCCACTATGGACCGTATCTTTCATGGTTTCTACATTTTTCTGGGCAATTTTTTCGACCTGAGATACGGCGCTGTTCACTTCATAGAGGTTCAAGCTCTGATCTAAAGAGGCGGTAGTGATGTTGGCGCTCATATCGGCGACATATTGTGTGGAGCTAGCAATACGCTCGACCACCTTATGAATACTATCCATTTTTTCAGCAGGAATTCCTGACTGAGCTACTTCAGCAGTGAGGGTATTCGCCATCTCAGAGGTAGAAACTGCCATGAGACGAGCCTGTTTGGCGTTTTCAGCGTTTTGTTTTGTGCTATCACCCAAGCTTTGCATCTTGAGATTAGAGCTTTGCAAGACCTGAGCTTGCTCTTCGGCGCCCTTGATGAGGCTTGTATGGTAAAGCGTTAACTCTTTAGCCAACTTTTGAATCTCAACCCCTTGACCTTTAGCAAAGCTACTGAGTTCTTCCATCTTATCTAGGAGTTGATTCATGGTTTTATTGAGTAAATTGACTTCTTCCAGTTCGCTATCAACCGCAAGACGTTTGCTCAAATCATGATTTTGTAGTGCAGCAGGAATAGCTTGAGCTTGTGTTAAGGCTTTTTGGAGAGCTTGTTGCACACTACGTTGCGCAGACTCAGAGACTTGACCCTTTTGCATTGCCAGGTCAATAGTGGTGTTGAGCTCTTGCGCAAATTCATAAAAAGCACCACGATGCTGATCAGCATCTCGGCGACCCAATAACTTTCCATCTTGCATGGCGGCATTCAAAATGCTGGTATCGAGCATGAACTGCTTCCATTCACCCTGAATCGCTTTAATGGCTGCCATCGCACTGCTATGGTCACCTGCGCTCAATGTAATGCGGTAATCCAATTGACCACTAGCGATATAGCCTGCAGCCTTAGTTAATTCTTCAGGGCTAGCGCCTAAGCTGTGTTTCAGAGTTCTTGAGATTAGGAGGGCCAAGCTGAGCATGATCAGCATGCCAACAGTAATGATCATGAGCTTATCAGTAGGCATGCCATTAACAGAGGATGGCGCATTTGACTTAACTGAAGAGGCTTCACTTGACGTATTTGATGTTTCAACTACCGGAACTGAAGGTGCTGACGGTGCAACTTCTGTCACACTTTTCTTTTGTAAGGCAATGAGTTTTGTACTCGCTTGGGCTTTGATGAGCGCATCTACATCAGCCATTACTTGTGTTTGCATGCCTTGGGTGCGGGCGAGCAGGGCGCTGGCTTGCGATAAGTAGTTCACTTGCAAAAGGTCCACAGTCGGCTTGATCGATTGGTTAACCAGTTTATCAAAATCGCTTGTAAATTGTGTTGCTAATGTTTTTTCTTCAGCGCTTAAAGGACTCGCTAAATAAGATTGCCAAATAGCATTCATATCGGCGAGATCTTGAGTAACACGATCCGCTAAATTACGCACTTCTTCTGAGACAGGATCAGGTGCTTTTTTCTCTGCATAAGCAGTATTTAAAAAGATGCGATTTTGTGCAATTAACTCTTTGAGCTTATTTAAATCGACAGGTGCCGGAGCCTCATCTTTTGGTGAGTCAGGAGTTGTGTTTTTAGCGGAAGTAGAGCTTGCAGACTTGCCAGAGATTTTGAACTCCGGTGCCCAGCTTTGGGTATTGAGTAAAAGTAGACCTGCCATCAAGAGCGCGGTCAATAGCATGCCGATTAAGCCAACTTTAACTGGCAAGTAAGGGAGCTTAGGAAGACCGGTCTTTAGTGTCATCATGATCTACATTATTACAAATAAGCGAAAGGGTAAATACTTTTGATGAATGAATAGAGTAGGGTCGAAGGATTTACTTAGGGCTTAACGGCAGGCTTAGTGTCTGCTGGCTTGACTGCGGCTGCCTTTGCATCAGGAGCCCCTGCTTGAATGCCTTTTTGAACACCTTCAGCATTACCAGCTTCAATGGACATATTTTTCTCTATGCGTTCTTGGGCTTTTTTATTCATCACAATAATCGAGATGCGACGATTGATTGGGTTTAATGGGTCTGCCTTGTCATATAAAACGGCAGAAGATAGACCGATAACCTGCAATAGTTTGGTTTCATCCATGCCGCCATTCACTAACTCTCGTCTCGCAGCATTGGCGCGGTCTGCAGATAGCTCCCAGTTGCTATAAGACTTTTCTTTATTTGGGAAAGGGTGTGCATCGGTATGGCCAGATAGGGTGAGTTTATTTTCAACACCATTCAATGACTTGCCAATGGCCTTCATAATGTCGCGCGCATATGATTGAAGTTCATCATCAGATAAGGCAAACATCGGTCTTTTGAGGTTATCTACAATCTGAATTCGCAGGCCATCGTCAGTAATATCTATTAATACTTGTTGTTTATAGCTTTTAAGTTGAGGATTATCTTGAATGACAGATTCAACTTTAGTCTTCAGTTGCTTCAGACCTTCTTCGTCCAGCATTTTTTGCGGAGATTTATCGCTGTTGTCATCCGCTTTAGAAACTTCACCATCTTTACGCGTGAGATCTTTACCACCGCCAACAAAAATACCGCTTGATCCTGTAGTACTAGGTCCAGTGGAGACAATTTTTTCAATTGGCATCTTAAAGTATTCAGAGATACCTTTTAAATCTTCTTTAGAGACTGAGGCTAAAAGCCACATCAGCAAGAAGAAGGCCATCATGGCCGTTACGAAGTCTGCATAAGCAATCTTCCATGCTCCTCCGTGATGTCCACCAGCAACTTTTTTAATACGTTTTACAACAATGAGAGGCTTATCTTCTTTCGTAGCCATGCATTAACGCGTTTTGGCGCCTTTAATGTACTCTTCGAGTTCAATAAATTCAGGTCGCTCAGTCGAATTTAATACCTTACGTCCAAACTCTACGGCAATTGTTGGTGCGTAACCATTTAAGCTCGCTAGTAAAATCGTCTTAGCAGTTTGGAGCATCTTGGTAGATTCATTGAGCTTCTGTTCCAGGATGGTGGCCAGTGGTCCAACAAAGCCATAGCAGAGCAAAATGCCTAAGAAGGTTCCCACGAGAGCGTGTGCAATCATGACGCCTAGTTCATTGTTAGATACTTGACCAACAGATGACATGGTGTGAACCACGCCCATCACCGCAGCAACAATACCAAACGCTGGCATACCGTCAGCCATTTTCGCGATCGCATGGCACACTGCATGACCTTCATTGTGGTGAGTCTCAATATCCACATCCATCAGGTTTTCAATTTGGAAGGGCTCCATATTGCCGGAGAGCATCATCCGCAAGTAATCGCATAAAAAGTCCATCAAATGATGGTCTTTCATAATTTTTGGGTACTTGGTGAAGATGGCGCTGTTTTCTGGATTTTCTACATCTTTTTCGATGGCCATCATGCCGTCTTTACGAATCTTGGTCAAAAACTCAAACATCATGGCTAGCAAATCTAAATAGAGCGCTTTACTGTAACCAGACGGAGCAAGCACAGTCGGTAGGGCTGCAACCGTTGCTTTAATGGTTTTCATGTCATTACCGACTAAAAAGGCACCAAATGCAGCACCTCCAATCATCAATAACTCGATCGGTTGAAGCAGGGCCGCAAGGTGACCGCCGGCCATCATGAATCCGCCGAAGACTGAGAAAATAACGACTACGTAACCAATGATGACAAACACAAGAAGCCCCTTTTTGTCTGAATAACAGAAGAATACATGTGATTACGACATTTAATTGCCTGAATAAAGCAAGATTATGGTGCCTGTCTTCCCGTTAAGCGGGGCGATATTGGCCGATCTTATAGACATAGCACTCCCGTTGATCTGAGCTAAAGATCATTTTCTGGGATTCATGAATGTTGGGCACGGGGAATTCATGACTCAGTAAGAGGCTTTCACCACCCATCTCTAGAAGGGCTTTTTGCCATAGATCGGGCATAGCGGCTGGTGAAAGGTAGGCAAAAATCAGGTCATAGTTGGCAAAATCAACCTTTTGATAGTTACCAAGACGAAAACGAGTGGGTGATCTGAGGAATTTGGACTGAATAACGCTCATCATCCAGGGTAAAGGGGCTATTTCAATGCCTTCAACGCAAGATTCTGGTCGTAACTGGGCCATACGAATTGCAAAATTACCTAGGCCACTGCCAATTTCCAAAATTCTGAGCTTTTTACCAGGCAAAAGCTCAGAAACTGCATTCCAAACCTCGGGCTTGGAGGGGTAAAAGGGCACTTGAGTGATAAAAACCGACCAAAAAAGGGCTGCGGTGAGTAGAAAGCCAATTAAAAAATAGCTGGTCGGAATATCCAGTGCCAGCGCAACCCAAATAGCCAAGGGAAAAAGCAGGTGAATATACCGCCACCAATGGGCCATTCGAAAGGTAATGCTTAAAAAATAGGCAATTATTCCTTGCGCTATTAAAAGAACTACCAGATTGGGAAAGGCGCTAGGTAAAAAGCCTGGGAAATGAAAGTCTAGTTGTATCGCAAGCCAACATAAGGCAGCCGCCAGAACAAAAGCGCAGCCTTGGACGATCAGGGCAATCAGCGCAGGCGGAACCTTGCCAAATAAAAAATGCTTTGCCATTAAATCGGTGACTTCTGAAAATTCATTTCACTAAATCCTCATCAATCGCAATTTTGAGCCGTAAAGGGAATATAGGAATCCACACAAGCGCGCCATATTAAGCAGTGCGGTGTCAAAACGTTTGTTGGTATTGAAGTATTCAAATGAAGCAGTGTCGAAGTTTTAGGCTAAGGATATGTTGCGTTTAAATTATCTTTCATTATTGATTGCGAGTCTTCTGATTTGTTCAGGATGCACTTCTGCGAGCTCGCCCTATGCAGTCAATTGTGATAATTGCAACTCACAGCCTTACTATTCAGTCATGATTATTCAGCCAGGAATGTCCAGTGATTTTCCGGTGAGTTATCGCGTTCGACTGCCTGATAGCGATACCAAGGTCAATAAGATGATGCCAACTGAGACCGTAAGTTCTAGATCGGTTGCGCAATGAAACTATTATTAAACATGCTCTCCGCCATGGGGCGTGGCACCTTTGCCTGTACTTTATTGACTGCATTCACTTGCCTCACTTCTGCTCATGCACAGACCCAGCCAGGTCAAGAAAAGACAGTTTCACCTTATCCGTTTCGCTATGAGCCCATTTCTTTAGTACCAAGCACTTCATCAACCGGGGCACTCAATACTGCTTCGATGTTTATTGCTGAGCAGCTTGAGCGCAATCTTTCTCCAGAGATGAGAAGCCGTGCCTTAGTAGTTACTGATTTTGTTGCTCTGAATACCTTGAATGAGACTTCTCAGTTGGGCCGTCTCTTAGCGCAAAACTTAATGCATGAAATGCAATTAAGAAATTGGTCCGTCACAGATATCACCTTCAGAAAAAATATTCTGATTGAAGCTAGCGGTGAGTTTTCTTTGAGTAGAGATGTCAAGCAACTCAAGCCACCAGTACAAACTGGCAGCATCATCACTGGTACTTATGTGAATACTGCTGAAGGTTTGATTTTGAACGTCAGAATGATTCAGGTGATCAGTGGCGCGGTAGTGTCTACAGCCCAAGTGAAGTTGCCTGCTGATCGTCTGATCTCGCATTTGTTGGATGGTCCTCCAAGACCGCCAACCATGACAGTCTTAAATCTCACTAATTAATCCCACTAGCATCCACTAGTAGAATACGACTTTTATTGATATTCTGAATCGATATGTCTATTCGTCCTGCCTCTCGCTTTACTTTCCTCCCTCTCGTCATTGTTTTGCTCGGCGCGCTATTGGGTCTGACAGCTTGCGCCACTACCAGTCGCAGTGATGCGCAATGCCTCACGTTTGAAGATAAGCTGCAAGCAACCGATTTGACTGCGCTGGTATCTGGTATGGCAACCGAACTGAATACGGCATTACCTAAGTTTGATCCTAATGGCCCAGATGAATACGGCGTATTGCTCGTTGCCGATTTTGTGAATGTCAATACACTCAAAGCAGAGCCGAATGTCTTGGTGATGAGCGAGATGATGCGTACTTATCTAGCGCGCATACCAGGCAAGAGAGTTGTGCAAGTTGAGTTTGGTAAAGATATTCGCATCAGTGATACCGGTATTGTGTCTTTGACTCGTAAGATTGGTCAGACTGGCAATACCAAGGTTGGCGCTAGCCAGGTGATTGTTGGCACTTATCTCAACATGCCCAATAAGCTGGTGATTAATGTCAAAGCCATTGACCCAAGCAATCAAATTATTAGTGCAGCGATTGTGCGCGAGTTGAACTACACGTGCAGCGGTGGCAAATTAAGACTAGATAAATAAGTCTCTAGTTCATCCAAAGAGCGAGTTGCTTGACTAGCTCTTGAGGGTCAACTGTTTTAGCAATACAGCCATTCATTCCGTGATCAAGGCATTGCTGAGAGGTATCAGCGCATACTCTGGCACTCAGCCCAATAATTGGTAAATGCTGAAGATGTTCTTGTTGTCGAATGAGTTTGCATGCTTGCAAGCCATCCAATACAGGCATGTGAATATCCATCAACACCGCGTCGTATTGCTTGGTCTTGAGTAGCTCTAAAGCATCTTGACCATTGCTGGCCACGTCAATGCTCGCCCCAAAGATTTCTAAAAATTCTTTGAGAGCCTCTTGTGCTGTCACATTATCTTCAGTGAGAAGAATGATGCGATCTTGCAGTAGCTTATCTTGGAGATCTTGCTTGACAGTACTGCGCTCTGAGCGCGCTTCCGATTGATCAAGATATTGTTTTACTTTGATCCTTGTGGTCGTGAGCATCTCTAAAAAATGGTGGTAGTTCTCTGTTTGGAGTTGACCCAGCCTTAAATCTGCCTCCAGAAATTCAGCGGCAGCAAAAACTGCTTCAGCACCAATCGTGGCTGCAGATCCTTTAAATCCATGAATACGACTTTGTGCAGATTGGTAATCATTCATGGCAATTTCATTTTGAAGACCCACACTGCAATCGCGACAATCTAATGCAAAGAGATTTAGAAGTTTATGGGTCAAAGAGATATCAGCCATGAAGAGGGCTAGTTTTTTGAAGTTAAATCCAGACAGTTCCCCTAGGGGGCTGTCGGCAAGATCTTGATCGGGCGCCATGCTTGGATAGGAAGTATGCAAATCAGTATCGGAAACCTTCAATTGCGAAATCCAACTCACCAATGTTTGATATAGCTTGTCTGGGTCGATGGGTTTGCTAATAAAGTCATTCATCCCATGGTCAAAGCATTGCTGAACCTCATCTGCAAATACCCCCGCACTGAGTCCAATGATGGGTAAAGACTTCAGATGTTCTTGCTCTCGAATTTGTTTGCATGCTTGCAAGCCATCGAGCACGGGCATCTGAATATCCATTAAGACTGCGTCGTAATGCTTGGTCTTTAGTAGTGCTAAAGCATCTTGGCCATTGCTAGCAATATCAATACGAGCACCCGCGCGAATTAAAAATTGCTTTATGACGGTTTGATTGATGAGGTTGTCCTCAACAATCAGGACTTGAGACCTTGCTAACACCAAATGGTGGTGATTTTTTAAATCCTCAGCAGATGTGGTGTTGTTTATAGTCACAACTTCACGCTTTATTTGCTGTGAATTGAGTGCGGTAAATCTGCTGATCTTGATTTAGAGACTGCAGAGCAGGGCAGTAGGGCAATGTACCCAAGCCATTGTTGGCGGCTAAGTTTTGAATGCTTTGCGGCGTATACAAAATCTAGTCTCCATGTGTGCTCTAGCTTGATGGCTCGGGCTTCTGCTGGCTATTTGAATAGCCATTCTTTTATCCATTTTCTGAGATCAAATGCACGACATTGCCGCTCATTAATCCCTACTCAAACTGGATTTTATACATATTTGTAAGTATTTTCCTTACTAAATTTGTAGCATTTATCTCATTTAGAAAAAAAATGGGTCGGGCAAACTACATCCATCGCGAAAGTACTAAATCGCATAAATTAAGTGAGATAGAACATGCAACTGATTGATAAATCACAAGAAAGCATTATGACAGAAATTCGTGAAGCGAATCTGAATTATTTAATGCTGGCTCAACAGATGATTCAAGCAGACAAGGAGCAGGCTGTTTTCCGCCTTGGCGTGAGCATGGATATCGCTGATTTAATTGGGGATTTAAGCAATTCTCAGTTGATTAAGTTGGCCAGCTCCAACATGATGCTGATGCGCTTCCGCTTTGACGATGCTGCTATGTTGGGTATGCTGACCAAAAATACTAAGGGTTTATCCCAATCTATCGTCCACAGCTCTATTTTGATGGCCGGCCAAAAAGCCGAAGCCATTGCCTAAGTTCTGCAATATTCATAACGAAAGCGGAATTTAGATCATGAAAGTCAAAAGCATTGTTGGTGAAACTGAGCAGCTGCAATTAGCGATTCAGTTAATTAATTTGGGTGCGCGTCTACAGTTGCTGGAGTCACACACCTCCTTATCACGCGAGCGTTTGACTAAGCTTTATAAAGAATTAAAAGGAATCTCACCTCCCAAAGGTATGTTGCCGTTTTCAACCGATTGGTTCTTGACCTGGCAGCCGAATATCCATTCTTCTTTATTTCTCAATATTTACAATTTCTTAAAAGAAAATACTTATGTTACCGGTATTCAGGCACTCATTAAGTCATATCAGCTCTATCTTGAGCAATATCACATCATTGAGCAGGCTGATGACCATCCGATCAGCGATGAGCCAGTCATTAGTTTGATTCGCGCATGGACACTGATTCGTTTTGTGGAGCAAAAACTTCTGAAAACTGAAACTTGTTCATGTTGTAAAGGCAAGTTTGTGGTTGATGTGTATGACCTCCACGAAGAGTACGAGTGCAATCTATGCAATGTGCCCTCCAGAGCAGGCAAGTACCAGAAGAACAAGAAGTATCTGTTGGCTGCTTAACTGAATAAGACAAGCTAATTCAATAGGCTTTACCCAGCTGTAAAGCCCCATCAAAGCAGCATTTCTCAAAGAGTTTAGGAATTAAGGCTATTAAGTGCCTTTTTTCTAACCATTAAAAAAACAGTTATTAATTAATATGGCTTAGTTACCTAAGCCATTAATTTTATTGTGTTTTTTAGTTCGTATGAATAATTCGATCACAACCTTAGCATCAAGCCTGCAAAGTGCAGTCAATGATGTTCAGGCACGTCTTGAAGCTACGCATACGCAGATTGCTGATGGCAAGCAGCCACTATCTAAGCAACAAGCTAGTGTCGTTGCTAGATTATCTAATCAGGCCACTAGCCAAGACGCTGTTCAAGGCAATATCACTAACGCCAACAACATCATCGATATTACGCAAACAGGCTTAAGTTCAATTTCATCGATTCTGGCGCAAATGCAGAGTTTGGCTACTCAAGTATCTAATGGCTTATTTAACTCAGTTGATCAGACCAATTTGTTTACTCAATTTGCTAGCCTCAATAGACAAATTGGGCAAATTGCTGCTACGACCAGTTTGAACGGCAATAATTTACTCACTGGTAATCAGACTTTATCGGTAGTCAGCGGCACCGATGGTGTGAATAACCAAACCACTTTAATTCAGGGCATTGATATCACCCGTTTGCAAACAGCTCTAAATGCGATTACTTTTGCAGTTGCTTCTCAAAATTTAACTCCCACTACGGTAGTAGATGGCGTACCTACTGTCAGCAATCCTACAAGTGCACAACAAACCATTAGCTTTAATGGCTTAGCTAATGGCGATAGTGCAGCCATTGGTGGCTTAACATTTACTGCCAATAGGGACTTAACAGCAGCACAAGTGGCAACCGTTTTTGCTCAAAAAGTAAATACCCCTGGTGGTACCTCTGCATACGGTACTTTTACAAATAGCTTCACAGGCAGCTTTACTGCATCTGATAATGGCAGTGGCACGGTGATCTTCACTGGATCTATCACTGGACCACAATCTATTTCTGTTAGCGGCAACATTACCAGCGCTACATCCCCAATCACCAGCAGCAATATCACTAGCAACATCTCTGGGGTGACTTACGTAGCACCTACCAATGCGCAGCAAACTATCAGCTTTAATGGTTTAGCGAGAGGTGATAGTGCAACTGTAGGCGGTTTAACATTCACTGCCACTAGTGATTTAAGTGCAGCGCAAGTGGCAGCAGCCTTTGCGCAAAAGATCAATACCCCTAGTAGCACTCCAACAGGCGGCAATTTCGCGAATAGTTTTATAGGTGGCTTTGACGCTACTGATCTTACCAATGGTTCAGTGAGATTTACGAGTAATCCTCTAGGCTATCGAGCCCCAGTATCTGTTAGCGGTAACATTACCAGCGCTACATCCCCAATCACCAGCAGCAATATTACTAGCAACATCTCTGGGGTGACTTATGTAGCACCTACCAATGCGCAGCAAACTATCAGCTTTAATGACTTAGCGAGAGGTGATAGTGCAACTGTAGGTGGGTTAACTTTTACTGCAAATAGTGATTTAACAGCGTCTCAGGTTGCCAGTATTTTTTATCAAAAGATTACAAATAGTAGCAATAGCGCTGCTGGCAACTTTACTAATAGCTTTCAAGGTGGTTATAACTTAGCGAGCCCCGGTTCTAGTAATGCAGTGATCTTTACTGCAACAGCAACTGGGCCAAACTCGATTTCGGTTAGCGGCAATATTGCAAGTACAACTACCGCAATCACCTCTGCGAATGTAGCTAGCACCCGAACAGGGGTGACCTATGTAGCACCTTCTTATGCCCAACAAACCATTAGCTTGAATGCTATGGCGCCTGGAGATACTGCTACTCTTGGTGGTTTAAGATTTACTGCCAATACTGGTTTGACGACAGCCGAAGTAGCAGCAGTCTTTGCGCAAAAAATTAATAACCCTAGTAGTTCTCCTACAGGAGGCTATTTTAATAATAGCTTCATAGGTGGTTTTAGCGCCGTTGACAATAGTAATGGTACTGTGACTTTGAATGGAAACGCAGTAGGGCCGATGAGTGCAATTGTCGTAAGTTCTACCTTGTCTTCCGCTATTAGGCCCGCATTGAGTGCTAGTGACATAACCATTATTGCTCCCGGAGGTCCTTCTTCAGCTGCCCAGTTTTCTGTTGTATTGCATTCCCTTGCAGCAGGTGAAACTGCTACGGTTGGAGGCCTGACATTTACAGCGAGCTCTAATGTAACGGCAACTCAAGTTGCTGATCTTTTTGCAGCTAAAATTAATTCAAATACAAATAGTTCTTCAGGTACATTTTTGAATGCGTTCTCGGGTGGGTTTACTGCAACATCATCTGGCATGGGAAATCTATCTCTAAATGGAACTTCATTTGGTACGAGAACAATGGAGGTTAGTGGTAGAACTGTAAGTGCAACCATTACTCAGTCCTCAGATGTCTCTATTTCTGTAACAGGTAACTACTCAAGCTCAGGCAACTATGCCCAGCAGTTGATTCAGATGCGAGCCTTGTCTGCTGGCGAGACTGAAACTTTAGGGGGTCTCACTCTTACCGCAAATTCAAGTATGACGGCAAGAGATGTGGCGATTGCATTTTTAAATAAACAGCAATACAACTCAGATCCGCCTTCAAGTGCTGGCTCCTTTAGCGGTACTAGTTTTACTTATGGCTCGCAATTCTCTTTAAATAACTACAACGTAACCCTTGGACAACTTTCTGCAAATGCTTCTAGTCCAGGCCCTAGGGATTTATTACCCGCATCTGGAACTGTATCCGGAGGTAGTGGAAATACTGCTTTAAGCGCGTCTGATGTAACGACCATTTCCGTTGGAACTGATAGCCAAGCCGGGGCCTATGCTCAACAAACTGTGCAGTTTCATGATCTGTTTTCTAGCGAGAGCGTTACTGTTGGTGGCCTTACCTTTCATGCCAATACGTTTGTAAATGCAGCTACCGTAGCAAATAATTTCTCTGCGCGAATGAGTAGCAATACTAGCTCACCTACAGGCGGATATTTCAGCGGTTCATTTTCAGCTTCCTTTACCCCAGGGTCTATATCAAGCGGTGCTTTATCAATTACTGGTTCTTATTACGGGCCACAGAGTGCAATATCAGCTAGTGGAAGTTCGAGCAGTATCCCGTCTAATAACGCTTACTTATCATCCTCTAACGTTACAACTGTAGTTACTGGTTTTGCTGGAACCTCTGGTGTCTACGCACAGCAAACAGTGAGCCTGAATGCATTAAACACTGGCGATGTTGCAACTATTGGCGGGTTGACATTTACTGCTGCTAAAGATTTGACTGCAACAGAAGTTGCGCAAATGTTTGCAGATAAGACTGCTGCTTCAAGTCCCCATGATCCCCTGAATGGCGAAGGATCTTTTACGGGTTCATTGACAGGTTTTAATGGCACCAGCTCAAGCAATGCATTGACATTAACAGGTACCTCTTATGGCCCAATGAGTACGGTGAGCGTGAGTGGTAGTGTGACTGCTAGAGTTGCCTTAACTTCTTCAAATGTCACTACGCAAGCTGCTGGTTCTAATGGCGTATTAGGTGTTCGTGCCGTTCAGACGGTCACCTTGTATGATCTCAATGCGGGTGATAGTGCAACAATTGGTGGTCTGACGCTGACTGCTAATACAAACTTAACGCCCTCTGAAGTCGCTTCATTATTTGCTAGCAAAATTACTGCGGGTAGAGAGCCAGGCTCAAATCTTGGAGCCTTCAGTGGCACATTCGTAGGTGGTTTTACTGGAGTCAGTACCGGAAGTACTTTGACCTTAACGGGAACCTCCTATGGACCAATGGCAACCGTGACTGCCAGTCAGATGGTTTCTGGGCAAGCCAATGCACCCAAAGCAATCGCCTTGATCAATCAATTTATTTCACAAATCTCTTCTACCCAAGCATCTTTGTCGGCTGCTAGTACAGATCTCAATAGCGCACTAGATAAGAGTGCTAAATTGGTCACCAGTTCACAGAAAACAGTGGATGATATTCAGAATATTGATTTGACTGCCTTGCAAGCTAGTTTGCAGGCTTTAAGCACGCAACAAAGTCTAGATTTTCAGGTGATCTCGCAGATGAATAACGCGGCATCCTCCTTGCTAGCGATTTTTAGATAATTTGCATCCAAAATTTTTGATGCACAAGAACTATTGATTTAGTTACTCAGTCTTATCTTCAACATCTTCATCTTGATGGGCCTCAAATTGTTCGGGCAGGCCAGCAATCTTCAAAACCGCATTAGCAGTATGGTGCGAGAGTATTTTGCTATCTAAGGGGAAGTAGACACTGGTTACTGGTGAAAACCAAATATCGTGATTCCCTCTGTGAGCTGGCGCATGATAGTGGCAGCCAGCCTCTTTGAGTATTGCAACTAAATCTGTAGAAAAAGAGTTTCCCCGATAGGATCCGATGACTTTAGCCATGATTACGCCTCAGTTGGAATGTAAGCCGTAGCACATTTACGGGCCAGCACTTCATACACAATTTCAGCTTGATCCGTCAGTTTATTTAAGAGCATTAATTCTGGAAGCATGGAAGAGAGCTTATTAAAAAGGACTTCAATTGAATCAGCTTCGGTTGCTAATCCCACCACATCATCGGAGGTGGCCGACCAAATGCTGGCATCGCTGTCCCATTCTGCGCGGATGGTAAATACTTTTTGCATGTGATCTCCAGTAACTTGCATAGGGCAGCCTCAAAACGGCATCAAGGCAATGTAAAGATAATATAATAGATTGGCGCAGAAAATGAGCCCTCACACCATCTAAATACCTATATAAATCAGTCACTAAGCTATGAAACCTACCAATATTCTAATTGTTGATGATACCGCTGAAAATATTGATTTACTAAAGGCTGTATTGGAGAGTCGTGACTATGCTGTCAAAACAGCCTCTAGTGGTGCAGAGGCTCTCAAGTTAATAGAAGAATCCATTCCCGACCTCGTGGTACTCGATGTCATGATGCCAGAGATGTCCGGATATGAAGTGTGCCAAGCTATTCGTAACAAACCACAAACTGCATTGTTGCCAGTGGTGATGCTGACAGCGCTTGATCCCACAACAGAGAAAGTCAAAGGTTTGGAGGCAGGTGCCGATGACTTTTTAAGTAAGCCCATCAATCAAGCAGAATTGTTAGCCCGTGTAGATTCATTGTTACGGATCGCTGGCTTACAAAAAGAGATCGCCGATAAAAATAGAGAACTGCTGCAACTGAATCAAGATTTAGAAAAAAAGGTTGCACAACAAGTTCAAGAAATTGAAAGCCTCAATAAGCTGAAGCGATCTTTACCTACTGATGTCGCTACCAAAATAGTTTCTGACAAGCAAGAGGATCTGCTGCAGCCCCATCGCAAAGAAATTACTATTGCCTTTTTTGAGTTGCGTGGCTTTGGTAACTTAGTAATGGATAGAGAGCCAGAGGAAGTGATGATTATTTTGAGTGAGTTTCATCAAATCCTAGGTAAGCTCATTAGTCAATTTAATGGCACCGTACAGCGTTTTTCCTGCGATGAAATCGTCATCTTTTTCAACGATCCCATTCCAGTTGATAACGCTCCGATGCAGGCTATCAATCTCGCTAAACGCTTTCAAACCGCTTTTGCTAACCTCAAAGTACGATGGGGCCAAAAGGGCTATAACCCAGCCTTATCACTGGGAGTTGGTGTTGCTACTGGTTTTGCAACTTTGGGTATGATGGGTTTTGAGGGTCGTGAAGACTATACCGCGATTGGGGCTGTCACTGAAATCGTTTCTCGCTTGTGTCGCGAAGCCAAGGCTGGTGAAATCCTCTTGGATATGCGCACCCAGTCCCGCTTAAATGCAGATTCTGGTGCTAAACCCCGCGGATCTATTATGTTTAAAGATATTGATAAGTCTATTGAAGCGTTCAAAATTTCTCAGTAGCCATCTTTTGCAATTTATCTCATTAGGAGTAATTGGTGCAGACACCTGAAAATCCAAAAAATGAGTCAGAAAGACTGGCTGGATTGCGTCAGCTTGAAATTTTGGATACTGAACCTGAAGAGCGTTTTGACCGAGTTACTAAATTAGCGCGCTCAGTATTTAATGTGCCTATCGCACTGGTTTCATTGGTTGATAAAGATCGGCAGTGGTTTAAGTCTAGCTGCGGCTTGGATGCCTCAGAAACTCCACGGGATATTTCCTTTTGTGGCCATGCAATTTTAGGTGAGGGTATTTTTCTCATTCCTAACGCGCTAGAGGATAGTCGTTTTAAAGATAATCCATTGGTCGTTGGCAAGCCATTTATTCGTTTCTACGCTGGTATCCCGCTTTATCTTCCTGGCGGTCTTGCTGCTGGCACGCTTTGCATTATTGATACTGAGCCGAGAACCTTTTCCGAAAAAGAGCAAGAGCATCTCAAAGATCTTGCGCTGGTAGTAGAGCAAGAACTCATAGCCTATTTTGGCAATTAGTGCGCTAGAGCTTGAGAATATTTCCCCAGATTGCAGCCGCCCAATTGAAAAATAACCGTTCAGTCATTATTGCCTCTGGCGTTGCGTTAGGCCTATTGGTTATTGCAATAGCGATTGCTGCTAGTTTTTATCTGAAGTTCAATGCTGAATCTGATTGGAAGCAGCAGACCGATAATATCTCTCTCACCTTGTCTGAGCATGCTGCGCAAACGTTTATTTCTGCAGAAGTCGCTCTCAATAGTATTTACAGTGCCTTACCGCAAAGTAGCTTTTCCAATGAAGCAACATTTAAGCAATATGCTGCACAGAAATCGGTTCATTTACTGCTTTCTGAAAAGATTGGCTCCAATCCCTTAATTGATGTGGCGTCTATTGCGCTCGATGATGGTCGTTTAGTGAACTTCTCGAGATCTTATCCGCCCCCTCCGATTAATTTATCTGAGCGTGATTATTTTCAGGAGCAAAGAGATCATACCGCAGGGAAAATTTACTTCAGTCTACCTGTCAAAAATAAAGGCACTGGTAAGTGGGTGTTTTATCTTGCTAAAAGATTGCAAACCCCTAGCGGTGATTTTTTAGGCACCTTGCAGGTTGGCGTGTCAGCCGAAAACTTTTCTGAATTTTACAAAAAGGTGATTAGCAATCTAGGCGATGGCGCTTCTGTTTCATTGTATCGGGATGATTTTTCCTTAATGACGGCATATCCATTCAAGGATGATTTAATCGGTAAAAAGATTTTGACTGGCAGTACTTATAAACTACTGTCGGATCCGAAAATTGATCATGCAGTTGCAGAAGTAAATTCTCCAAGAGCCATTCAGGAAAATCTTTCAGATACACGCATCGTAGCTCCAAGACGAGTGGCTAATTTCCCCTTCATCGTTACTCCAGTAGTTGCTGACAATATTTTTCTGAAGACTTGGCTGAGAGCACTTTCTGCAATTTGGTTCATTGCTATTCTCAATTTAGTCTTGCTATTCATTTTCATCAAAATGATTCTGAATCGCAATGAGCAAATTCATAATGAGTTACTACAAATTAGTAAGGCTGAAAGTGCCTTGAGAGAGTCCAATGAAATTATTGAGAAGCAGAATCGGGATTTAGATCACAAAGTACGTGAGCGTACTCAAGAGCTCGAGGATAAACAAATTCGCTTACAAGAAAGCAATCTTTTATTAGATAGTGCCAATCGGCATAAGTCTGAATTCTTAGCCAATATGTCGCATGAACTTAGAACACCTCTGAATTCTATTATTGGTTTCTCAGAACTTCTGAAAGAAAAGATTTTTGGTGAACTCAATACCAAGCAGTCAGAATATGTAAAGAATATTTTTAATTCCGGCAAACATCTGCTCGATTTAATTAACGATATTCTCGACTTATCTAAAATTGAATCCGGTGAAGTAGAAGTGTTTCGAGAGATCTTCTCGCTCAATAAAACGATTCAATCTTGCGTGGCTATAGTCTCAGAGCGAGTAAAGAAGAACAAGTTAAAGCTAAATGTCTTCATTAGCGAGGGTGAAAATCTTGTTTATGCAGATGAGCGCAAGATGAAGCAAATCTTGCTCAACTTACTGACCAATGCTGTCAAATTTACGCCTGAGGGTGGCGACATTACTGTACGAGCTGAATCTACTGATGCCGGCATCAAGATTGTTGTCAAGGACTCAGGTATTGGTATTGATCCTAAGGACCAGGAAAAGATCTTCGAAGAATTTAAGCAGGTTGAAAATGACTACACCAGAAAGATGGAAGGTACCGGTCTTGGCTTAGCGATCGTGAAGCGTCTCATTCATCTCCAAAATGGTTGGCTCAAGCTGGACTCTGTATTAGGAGAAGGTGCAAGCTTTACCTTCTTCATCCCCAAGGTAGAGTCGGGAGTTTCTGAATGAAGCATGTATTGATTGTGGATGATAGCCCTCTCAATTTAACCTTGGCCAAAGATATTTTGCAGTCCTCTGGATATGAGACTAGTGAAATTGAGTGTGGCGAGGACCTGCAAGCACAGCTTGAAAAGCAGCGCCCAGATTTGGTGTTGATGGATATCCAACTACCAGGTATGAGTGGTTTTGATTGTTTGAAATGGATGCGTGCTGATGCTCGTTATGCCGCTATCCCCGTTGTTGCTTTTACAGCTTCAGTGATGCAAGATGACAAGCAGGCAATCATCGATTCTGGTTTTAATAGCCTGATTGAAAAACCTATCGGATTTAAAGAGTTTCTCAATACTATTTCATCTACGCTGCAAAATTCGCTTGCTTAAGTTATACATTTCATTTGCCAGAATTTCTGCTCTAGAATAAGGTTTTGCCAAATCGGTGGGTAAATCTATAATTCGACCTTATGACTAGCTCCAATCATTCTCCCGATATTAGCAATCAAGCGGCGAAGTTACTCGAGGATCCCTCTTTTTCTATTGTTGATCGCGAGGAATTTGTCAGGTTGGCTGGCGTCGTGATTGCGAATACGAATGATATTGTCGTGATTACAGATATTCCCACTGACGATCAAGAGCCGCGCATTGTGTATGTGAATGAAGCTTTTGTACGCGAAACAGGTTATGCGCCACACGAAGTGTTAGGAAAAAATCCTCGCATGCTTCAAGGGCCAAGATCTGACCCGGAGACCAAAAACAGAATTTTTAAAGCTCTGGGAGAGTGGAAGCATATTCGTGAAGAAATCTTAAATTACAGAAAAAATGGTGAAGAGTTCTGGCAAGAGCTCAATATTTTTCCGATTGCTAATGAATCCGGTTGGTTTACCCATTGGGTTTCGATTCAGCGTGATATCACAGAGCGCAAAGTATCCGAAAAGATTATTTTTGAAACCAAGAATCGCTTAGAGCTAGCAGCTCGTGCGGGTGGTGTCGGTATTTGGGATTACGACTTCTTTAATAATCGCTTGGTTTGGGACGGGCAAATGCTCAAGCTCTACGGCATTACTCGGGATCAGTTTACGGGTACTTATGCTGATTGGGCTGAAAGGCTTCACCGGGATGATAGGGAGAGTGCGGAGTCGGCAATTACCAAAGCTCTTGAAGGGGCTAGTGAATTTAATACTCAATTTAGAACGATTTGGCCCAACGGTAGCATCCACTTTATTCGTGGTTTAGCACTTGTAGAAAGAGATGCTGATAATAAACCCCTGCGAATGGTCGGCACTAATTGGGAAATTACTGAGCTAGTGCAGGCAAAGACCGACGCTGAGTCTGCACTCAATATCAAAACCCAGTTTTTAATGAACATGTCTCATGAGATTCGCACTCCTATGACGGGGATTATTGGCTTATCTGCTTTGGCCTTGTATGAGCCCTTAAGCCCGGTAGTTCGAGAGTATTTGCAAGGCATTGAATCTTCAGCCAAGTTACTCCTTGAGATTGTGAACGACATTCTGGATTTCTCTAAATTAGAAGCTGATAAGGCGCATATTAATACTGCGCCATTCACCATTGAAGACCTCTTTACTAGGGTGCGTGCTTTATTTTTAGAAAGTGCAAAGGCTAAGGGCTTGCAATTGAATCTTATTTGCAACTTAGAACCTAAAACACAATTGATTGGTGATTTTTTTAATCTCAGTCTTGTAGTTAATAATCTGGTTGGTAACGCAATCAAGTTTACTGAGCAAGGTTCAGTAGATCTATCGATTCAGACGCTTAAGCTAGAGAATTCCACATTGACTTTGCGCTTTACCGTCAAAGATAGCGGGATTGGTATTTCACAAGAGGCTCAACAAAAAGTACTTGAGCCATTTGCTCAAGCCGACGGATCAATCTCTCGGCGCTTTGGAGGTACGGGCTTGGGCTTGACGATTGGCAATCGTATTTTGGAGCTGATGGGTAGTAAGCTCAATATCCACAGTATTGAAGGGCAGGGATCAAGCTTTAGTTTTGACCTGGTATTGGTCCAAGAGCGTCGTAAATAAAGAATGTCTAAACAAACTTGCTAGCTTATTTAGGTCTGCACAAATAAGTAAACGCTTTGAAATTTAATACATTGGGTGGAATGCTGATCCAATTTTCTGGTTTGTTAGATGAAAAGATGCGATCACCTTCCCCATTCTTTTCGGTATAGGCATATTTTTCTAGAAAACGGGCTTTATTTTCTGTGCAGTCATATTCGTAAAGCGCTACCCCAGAATAAAAATCTCTATCGCCTTCAAAGATTTGTTGTGGTTTCTTAAGGTCGTATAAAACCCAAGCTTGAATGGAGTAGGGGTTACGTTTAATCGTGCTGGTATCGATCTTGATCACGGCGGTATCGTTGCTACCCAGTTCTAACCAATTAGCCATAGCTACAGAACTAAAACAACACAGCATGATGATGACTAATTTTTTCATTGAGGCGCTCTCATTCAATTGAAGAATTGGATACTTCAAAATATTTTATTCTGTATTTTATGATCAATGTAGTCCTCATCTTTGATTTGGGTCCAAGCCATTCCCTGGAAGAGGGTATCAAGCCAATCTGGATATGACCTCAAAGAGGAAAAGGGTTCGGATTTAGTGCAGATAAACGGCTAAATTATGAGCCAATTGTGGTAAAAATGAGGTTAATGCTTTACTCGTTTTTATTACTTTAGTTATGGCACTCTTCAAGAAAAAAGCGCAATCTGAACCGATTCAGGCTCCTAAAGGGCCGGAGAAAATTGTGCCTGAAAATCCTTATCTTGGACGCGAACCTATTATCAGCAGGGAACAAGCGATTATTGGGTATGAGCTTTTCTTTCGACCAGGCACTACACTCAAGGCTAAACGGCTGAATGATCGTAATGAGATATTGGCACAAATTGCTAAACGCTTAGCTGAGGACCCCAAAGCCGAAGTAAGTTACCCAGAAGAGGTGACTGACGCCAACCTGAGAGATGACGATGGCAAAGAGGTGACCCAGGTCACTCTCCCCGAAATCTTTTATTCCCTCAAGACTAAGGGTGTCACCCAATCTCTAGGTCAGCATTTAGGTTTTATTGATATTCGCGTCGATCAACTAGGTGATGAACTCAGAGGTTTTCCGGCGATTAAGTTTCCGCTGCAAATTCATCTTGCAGAGATCTTAGAGGCAATCAAGACAGAAGCAAGTCAGGCTGCAGAAGCTGTAGAAGATCCTGAGGCCAAGAAAGATCTTGATGATTCTGGCGAGCCCCCCGTTCCTGAAATTTTGCAAAAGCTTGAGCGACTGAGAAGTGCTGGCTATAAATTCGTATTAACGGGACTGACCGAAGTCTTTGATGGCCTTGATGACATATTGCCCAAATTTCGTTATATCAAATTGGATCTACAAAAAGTCGCTAAGCCATCCAGTCTGATTGATTACTGCAAAGGCATTCCACTGCCGCGCGATGAAAAGTCCAAGGGTGCTACCAATGTATTACAAATTATTGCAGTGAACGTTCATGAGCCAGAAGAATTTCATCAGGCGCGTGATGTAGGTTGTGATGCATTCGAAGGTTTCTACTTCGTTAAGCCCGATCCCGAGCTTTCTTTGCATCGAGGTGAGGAGTATCGCAAGTTATTACAGCTGTTGACCTTGTTGCTTTCTTCTCCAGAGTTAAAAGACTTGGTGACTGCAATTGAGGCTAACCCAGTTGTTTCTAAGCATCTGATGGTAATTGCTGAGATTGACTCGCGTCGTAAGCGCGATAAGCCTGAAAATATCCGAGACGCTGCTGTGATCTCTGGCGTCAAGCGGATTACTCGCTGGACGCAGCTTTTGCTTTATGCGGATGCTAAAGCCAAGGTAGCTTTGGATGCTACGCCTTTGTTGCAACTGGTTTGTGTGCGAGCTTTCTTTATGGAATCTCTATCGACTAAGTTGGGAGCAGGTGGCGGTTTAGGTTCTAGCGATTTAGCCTTCTTGGTAGGTGGCTTATCCTTAATTGATAACCTGTTTGATGAGTCAGCCCGTGAGTTGCTATCGCACTTCAATCTTCCCGGTGTGGTCGTAGACGCCATTGTTGATCGCTCGGGTATTTTGGGTCAATTGCTCTCTCTAGCTGAAGCGGCAGAAGTGGGTGATCTGGAAAAATGTCGCCACCTATGCGCCGATGAGTTAAAGACGGTGACCTTGGATGATGTTGCCCAAGATTCATTATTGGCAATTAAGAACTTCGTCTCCCAAACCCAGTTTGCACCTGAAGAGGATGTTTGGGAAAACGCCAATTCGGTGCTTGAGGAATCAAGCCAAGAGCTGTGAGGCTCTTGAGCGCCCGATCACTCATGCTAAGCCTAAAAATTGTCATCTAATTGAAATACTTGCATTGTGACAATTAGTGTATACACTATCCTAAGTTCATGATTGTTATGGGCAATGTGCAGCAGGATCCGGTTTTCCATATCCACTATTGATGGTCATGATTGCTAAAAATATGTTTCGACATCAGTTGATTTAGCGATGGCGTTGTTGGGCAAGCAATCGATGATTTGCTAACCCTTTAAGGAGATTTTGTTGTCCGACAAGCAGAAAAATCCATTGCCCAAAATCCTGGGAGAGCGTTTTAAGGATGCTAGAGAAACGCTGGGCTTGTCGGTCGAGGAGTTAGCAAAAAAAGCCATTCTGTCGAATAGTCAAATTCGTCAAATTGAAGGTAAAGAGCAGGGCGCATTTTATTCACCGCTCATCAAGTATTCGAGCGCTCAAAAGGTTGCCAAAATTCTGGGGCTACCTGAAGATCAAGCATTTGATGCAAGCCAAGCAGTGCTAGAAGATGAACAAACACTCCAAGAGCAAAAAGATCTTAAAGAGATTGAAGCTATGTTGGCTCAAAAAATGATCAATGAGCTTAAATTTGAAAAACCTAGCTTGATTCAAAAGATCATTGGCAAGCAAACCTCTGCGCAATTGCCAATCCAAGGCATTGAGGTGCCCAAAACTACTCCATCTAAATCATTTTTTAAGATCGCCGTCTTTACATTACTGTTGATTGCGGCGCTGGGATTTGGATATTGGTTTCTCAATCCCTACTTGAATATCTCTTAAGTAAAAAATCATGCTAAGTATCCTCAATACATTAGAGAGTCTTTTCTGCGAAGGGTTGGCACGTGATTAAACGATTTTTGTTGCTTGTATTGATGATGTCTACTGGCCTAGCCTACGCTGACTGGACTAAGGTGACCGCCAATCAAGATATTTCTGTTTACATTGATGCTCAGGCTATTCAAAGAAATAAAGGCCTAGTCAAGGTCAAAGTATTAGTCAATGAAGCTAAGGAATTAGTTGTCGATAAAGACAAGTATTCCTATCAATCTTTTAGAACTTACATTGAGTACAACTGCAAAAAAGACCTCCAAAGAGCGCTTTCGACTAAATGGTTTTCTGAGTCAATGGGGGAGGGCAATATGGTTTATCAAGATAAGCACCCATATCCGTTTGCGCCCGTAGCCGAAGGCACCCTTGGTCTGGTTGTAATGAAGCGTGTTTGCAAGGGAAGTTGATGCGCAATCCCTTGCCATTTGAGCCCCAGACTGCCCCGATATTTAATCCATTAACATCTTCTGATTCTTTTTATTTCTGCTAAAACATGCAAACACCAGTCAATCTATACCTCCCCATTGGCATTGCAATTGGAATTCTTCTCATCGCTGCCTTTTTGTATTGGTCTTGGTCAAAGGTTATTTCTCAATCTAGCGCTGAAATTAAAGATCTTGCTGGTGGGCTTAATGGCAAGGATGCCACCGGCGGGGATATTTTCACAACAGCTATTGGGTCGACAAGCAATACGCGCATCATCGATTTACTCCAAGAGAGCCAAAGAAATCTCATTACGATTCGGGGGGATTTGGGGCCTAAGCAATACTGCCTGAAACCCTACTCAGATATTTGGACGGCCAGAAACATCCTAGCGGGAAAAATTAATCTCTCGCTCTATGAAACCATGCCCAATATTTTGATTGGTGTGGGCTTGATGTTTACCTTCATATTCCTGGCATTAGCATTAAATGATGCAGGTCAGGCAATGACAGGCAATCAAGAATCTCGTGATGCAGCGCTCAAGGGCTTGATTGCCACAGCTGGTGGAAAATTCATTACCTCGATTGCCGGCTTGCTGTCTTCCTTAGTCTGGAACTGGGCTGCCAAGCTCATGCTGGAAAAGTTAGAAGCGTCCATTGATGATTTGCAAACTCAGCTTAGAACAATCGTTCCTGATAATGCCCCGCAAGCAGTCATTCAAGCACAGCTAGGCATGTTCCATGAAATGCTGCAGCAAAACCGTGAACAAGTAAATCAATTAAAACGTTTTGAAACAGATTTTGCACTCTCGATCTCCAAGGCAATCGGTAATGCACTCGAGCCTTTATTTAACGATCTCAGTGTCAAGCTAATTGACGCATTTGATAACTTAACGGAGCGGATTAGTCGCATTAATGAAGAAGCTCTGAAAAATATTATGGAGAAATTCTTAGAGGCGATTAAGGGTGACTCTGCAAAAGAGATGGAGCAGTTCAGAAAAACCCTGGTTGAAGTGACTGAAAAACTCAATACTGCTGGGGTAGGCGCTGGAGTCTCCCTTGCCCAGGCTGGCGATTCTTTTGGAAGCGCCATTAATGCCCTCGAAAAAACGGTTACCAAGACCAATGAAACCATGCTTGGCTTAGAGTCTGGTTTGCAAAGAGCAAAAGAGTTCACCAGTGAAGGGGCTACCAAATTAGAGTTTGTCTTGGGTGGATTAATCGGTTCGGTAAACGGTATTGATAAAGTCATTGTAAATGTTGACTCTTTTGTGAAAAAAATTCAGTCGAGCACAGAGTCTCTTGGTTTAATAGCCCGCAGTTTAGATGGCACAGTGGCCTCGCAAGAAGTCATTAGTAAAGAGTTTGGGGTGGGTATTCCTGCGATGTCGAGCGCCTTAAAAGATGCTGTTAATGAAATTAAACTAGGCACTGACGCTTCTCGTGCAGCGCTCAGTTCTTTGCGCACCGAGTTTGAGGCGACTAAGAGTTCGATTGATCAAACCGTCAATCATTTAACTAGCGGAGTATCAGATTATTCCAATAAGGTAGTGCAGCTGCACTTTAAGTTAGATGAAAAATTAGCCCAAGCTATTACATCGATCCACACCACCATTACGACCTTAGAGCAAACGATGGACGATTTTGTTGAATCTTTGCCCAAAACCTAATCAAATCCAAAATAAAGTCAAAGTAAAGTTAGAGTATCGCAATGATCTTTTTGCCATCTAGTCATAATAAGCAAGCTGAACGGGTTGAAGAGGCGGGTTATCTCGCCTCTGCGAGTGATTTGATGATCGGTCTATTGTTTGTGTTCATCATCATGGTAGTGATGCTCTCTCAAAGAGTAGATTCCATTCAAAGAGGTGAGAGTGTGAATGATCCGCTGGCTAGTGCTGTGCTGATCATTGGGCAAAAGTTTAAAGAAGCAGGTTTGAATGTGGTGATTGATCCGCAATCAGGCGTTATTGGTCTACCAGCAGATGCCTTGTTTGGATTTAATAGTGCTGTCCTGAATGACAATTCAACTCAAACCTTAAAAAAGGCTAGAGAGTCCCTCATTAAGATTCTGCCTTGCTATGTTCATTCTGAAAGAGCGGCTAGACCACTAGACTGCCCACCAAATGATGAACAAGCCGAAATTGAAACTATCTTCATTGAAGGGCACACTGACTCTAAGCCACTTCAACAGGGCAATTACACCAATTGGCACTTAGGCCTAGATCGTGCGCGCGCAGTATATGAGGTTCTTACTGAAGGTAAGCCTCAGTCCTATCAAAATGAACGTAAGTTAGATGTCTTTGGTATTAGCTCTTATGCCGATAAGCGGGTAGTCAAAAGCTTTGGTTTAGAAGATGCAGAAAAAAGCCGGCGGGTAGAGTTGCGCTTTATCTTGGCGTTCAAACCCGATTCTAAAAAAGGCAAAGCGGCGAGAGATGCTTTGGATGCTGCTAGCAGTTCATCGGCTCCTCTAATTCAAACAGCGCCCATCATGCCCGCAGCTACTGTTACTCCTGGCTCCAATACCAAGCCTATTGCTTTACCAAAATGAACTTAGCGGCGTTACCAGAAGATTTTCCTCTGCTAGCTAGCGCTGCTCAAAGTATTGCTTCACAAAAAATATCAATTGAAAGAATTGGTCTGCCACCCGATATTTTTGCAGTGGGTGAACGCACTTTTATTCGTTTTTCCTTGGCGCAGCTCTCAGGCCATCAAGTCGATCAACGCTATTGGCGTTATTTTCCCTATGCGATTTGGCTGGAGCCAGAGCGCAGCTTATCCACCCGAGCTGATTATTTAAACGAATACTTCGAGATGCATCTTCCTCGTTCTCTGAAGATTGCCAAAAGAGCGATGAAATGGGCTGAGCCCCTATTCTATGTTTATCTCTATCACTTTAAGCTAAATGATCCCGTGTTTGAAAAGCTGGCTCAAACAGCGCAGCTTTTTTTTACCAGCGGCGCCATTAAATCTGGCTCTCCACTGAAATCCTTAGCGCATGAGTTAAATTGTTTTAATACTGCTGATGGTCCTCGTTTGGTAGCTGAGTCGATCCTCAAAACCAAAAGAGGATTAATGGGTTGGATCAATCAATTTGATCTCTGGCCCGGATTTACAACCACTCCCTTTGCTAAAAGTGCCTTCATTGAATTGCTGAAATTTCCTAAAGAAAAAAGACGGCAAACAGACTATATCCATTTGGCATTTGATTGGGGCATTGATGCACAAAATCAATTTCGCTATCCTGAAGTGAAAGCACTCTTTACTGATGCCTTGCTATTAGCTTGGAAGGGAGTTAAGCCGCCAGAGGATTTGAAGATAGCTATGAGTGCAAAACTGACCAGTGTGATTAGTGACCCCAGGGTTGATCAAGAAGCCTGGCTTGGTACCAGTAACGAGGCAGTGCAGGTACTCGTGGACTGGCTGAATACGAAAACAAGCTAAGAATCTTCAGTAAGTAGTCAAAATTGAATCATGATGATGATTTAAATCAAACGCTGACATGATTTCTCCGCATACTAGAGGTATGCTGAGCTAGTTACTTTTTATCAATTGTGGAGAGCGTTATGACAAAAGCATCAAAATCGGAATCAAAATCAGAGTTAGGCCCTGATGGCCTGCCAGGTCACGATTATTTCCTAGATGCCGTCAATCATATTGATGAAGCAGTAGCCAACCAGTCGATTGCAATTGGTGCGGCAAAGGGCATTGTCTTTAGTCTAGTGGAAACATTGGGTGCCATGGTTGGAGACCCTGATTTACCAGCTCACCTCAAGTCTGGTTACATGGGAGCTCTTGATTTGGCCGTTGAGTTAGAGGCAAAACTTTCTAAATAAGTTGTAACTAATCTGCAAGGATTTTAGAGTTAGGGCAGCTTCGGCTGCCCTGATACATTTAAAATCGAGAATATAGCCATTTAATTAAAGTTAATGATCAACATTCCAAAACGCCTAGCAGTTGCTCCCATGATGGAGTGGACTGATCGTCACTGCCGATCTTTTCATCGGACGCTCACTCAAGAGGCAGTTTTATATACCGAAATGGTCACAACAGGAGCGCTGATGCATGGCGATGTGCCACGTCACTTGGATTATTCACAGGATCAACATCCAGTGGTACTTCAGTTAGGTGGCTCAGAGCCTAATGATTTAGCAAGGTCAGCTGAGTTGGCACAGCAGTGGGGCTATGATGAGATTGATCTCAATTGCGGTTGTCCCTCAGAGCGAGTGCAACGCGGAGCTTTTGGTGCTTGCTTGATGGCTGAGCCTAATTTAGTGGCTGAGTGCGTTAAAGCAATGAAGAACGCGGTGGATATTCCGATCTCAGTAAAGCATCGTTTAGGTTTGGATTCGATGGATGCAGCAAGTTCACAAAAAGATTACCAATTTGCCTCAGATTTTATATTGGCAGTAGCTGACGCAGGTGCGAGTCAAGTCACCATTCATGCACGTAATGCGGTACTCAAGGGACTTTCACCCAAAGAGAATCGCAGCAAACCACCACTACATTATGAAGTGGCTGCCAAACTCAGATTGGATGCTCAAAAACAATTTCCTGATCTTAAAGTCTTGCTGAATGGCGGTCTAGAAACCAATGAACAGATTGCCGGACATTGGGATGACTTTGATGGCTTCATGGTGGGTAGGGCGGCGTATCACTTCCCGGCAATGTTGTTGGGTTGGGATGATCTGATAAATACGAATGGAGACGCCGCTGGTTATCTCTTTAGTGAAACTGAATGGCATAGAATTCAGATTGCACTGGTAAGGCAAGTACAGTCATGGTTTGAGGAATGCCAAGCAAAACAAAAACCGTTTTATATAGGCGCATTCACAAGACATATTTTGGGTTTAGCTCACGGCAGAGCGGGGTCGCGCTACTGGCGTCAACGCCTCTCGGATCATCATGCTTTAGCTAAAGTGCAGAGCAAAGCAGCCATTGCAGATTTCTTTCTAGATGCCAGCTTATGCCTTGGCGATTGGGCTGCTTTTGAGTTAGAAACAGCAGATTAGGGCTGTTTTAGCGGTATTTCCCCTAAAAAGGATATAATTTCTTCTTCTACAACGGCGGACGTAGCTCAGTTGGTAGAGTCCCAGATTGTGATTCTGGTTGTCGCGGGTTCGAGCCCCGTCGTTCGCCCCAAAAAATTCCCTGAGAGCCTCCATGAGGGGTTTTAATCAAAAGGGTGACCTTATCAGTATTGGCTAGCCTTACGTTTTTCTGGCATCAATAGTCGATTCGTTCATGTGCAAGTCGTTGGCAAGAACAGAACATTTGATTTTTAAATTTTGAATGCATCCACGATTTTTTGGCTACCATCTAAAAAAACTGAGCGTTGACGAACAGGCGCTAAATCTATTTTTAATTTGGATGCGGTACGGGCATCGATCAGAACTTCTCCTGCTTCTGCCTCATGGCATAACTTCAAAGCAAATTCTCTGACATCTCCAAGTACGGTATAAAACTCTTTATCATGAATTTTTGTCATCTTTAGCGTGGCATAACCTGTGGCTATACCTATGCTCAAAAATAAAGGCTCACTATAGCCCTTTTGAGCCCAGCGCATTTTGAGATTGGTGAATGCAGTATTAAACCGTTTGGCTAAACTTGCTGCATTTAACATGGGGTTATCGATGGGGGTAGGATCATTAAAAAGGATCACGAATTCATCGCATGAGAAGCGTTGAACTTTACCAAAAAACTGACCAATCAGTTTACCGAGAACTTGATGCACCTCACTTAAAATGATTGCCACTTCTTCGGTTTGCCTACCTGTTACAAACTGACCGAAGTTGTGTAACTCAATGACAACCATCGTCACCTCACTCCGATGCGATTCCTCGGTATTTACTTGGTTTTCATCAACCATGATATCTGAGATTTCGGGTGACAAAGATAGCTTGAGGTTATTCAAATTTTCAATTTCATTTCCCTGTAGTACAACTTTTTGCTCTAATTCTTTGCGGATATTAGAAATTCTCAGTAAGGAGTCAATCCTGGCAAATAATTCAGCTTGGTTTAGGGGCTTACCTAAAAAATCATCTGCTCCAGCCTCTAAACCTTTGACTTTTTCAAGGGCTGGATCGAGCGCTGATAGCATGACTACCGGCAGTAACATCGTCGTTGGGTCTTGTCGAATGGCTTGGCATACCTCATAGCCAGACATCTCCGGCATCATCACATCGAGCACTACCAAATCAGGAATCGATTCTTTAATGGATGCAAGTGCTTTGAGGCCGCTGGAGGCTGTTTTGATTTCATAGCTGTGACTTTCCAATACCGCTTTTAGTAAATCGATATTTTCAGGTGTGTCATCGACTATTAAAATAGTGCCAAGCTTCATGCCGTATCCGTTCTTTGTTTAAAAATTAAAATTAGGCAGCAATTTGATTGCGACCATTTTGTTTCGCTGCATACATGGACATATCAGCCTGATTAACTAGATCACTAAGTAGAACATCTTGAGCTGTATTTAGATGATGATTTGGATTGAGCATTGCTAATCCAATACTCATCGTAATTTGCATTGGTATGGATAAGCTTGTTTTAAATGTTGCTTTAGCGACATCAGATCTAAGGCGCTCAGCAATTTCTATTGCACCCTCAATATTGGTTTCTGGCAAAAGAATGAGAAACTCTTCTCCACCAATACGGCCCATGGAATCAGTAGAGCGCAGGGTTGCGTGGATATGTCTCACGAGGCTAACTAAAACTTCGTCTCCTACTTGATGTCCATATTGATCATTTATATTTTTAAAGTAATCAATATCCATGACCATTAAAGATAAATAGTGTTTATTTCTTTGTGAGCGATCAATCTCAATAGAGAGTTGATGAAGGATTTCGGTGCGACTGAAGGATTTTGTTAATGGATCGTATTTGGTCAGGGTTTCCAAAAGATTTAGATTTTTTTCGGATTCTTTATGGATGTTGGCAATTCTGAGTAAGGAATTAATCTTGGCGAACAATTCCGCTTGACGAATTGGTTTACTTAAAAAGTCATCTGCGCCAGCCTCTAAGCCCTTGACCTTTTCAAGGTCTGGATCTAGCGCTGATAGCATGACCACTGGCAATAACATTGTCTTTGGGTCTTGCCGAATGGCTTGGCATACCTCGTAGCCTGACATTTCTGGCATCATCACATCGAGCACTACCAAATCTGGTATCGAGTCTTTAATTGCTGCAAGAGCTTGAGCACCACTAGAGGCTGTTATGACTTTATAGTGACGACTTTCCAGCAGGGCTTTTAATAATTCAAGATTTGCAGGGGCATCATCGACTATCAGAATTGAAGTGTTTTGCATATATTTAACACCGCTTCTCAATACATATACTTACTAGATTGATACTAGCTTATATATGTATTAAATAGTTTTATATTTTTGTAATACTGGCTTATTTTTTGCGTAGGCAATCGATAACCCTTTGTTTTAGGCTTTAAAGAGCATTTAAACCATCTTTAGGGAATTTTTGTTCGGCTTTAGGACGGTTTGCTATCAAATCCCAAGCAGCTTAATCAGGCTGAGGTTTATTGTTTAAAACGACAAAACAAGATCATAAAGTAGTATTCTCGATGATTATAAATTTTGGGTGGAATACTTTTGTATTTTTCAGTTAAGAGCAAGTTTTTCTTAGCCCTCATTTTTGCCCTATCTTGGATGGGTTTTTCCTTTTGGTATTCCCAGCCCTGGTATTCGGATCTTAGTAATGAAATAGGTAGCATATCTGCTTATTTCCTGATTACTTTTATTGCCATCATTCCTGGATTTATGAATGCCTTTGTATCGATTGCCTTATTCTTGGATAAAAGACCAAAAGTCATTGATCAGCAAAAGTATCCACCTGTAACGGTATTGATCGCTGCGTATAACGAAGAAAAATCAATTGCCTCAACCTTATCAGGAATTTTTTTACAGGATTATCCAGAGAGTATTCGCATTATTGTTATTAATGATGGCTCAAGTGATAAAACCGTTGATTCTGTTCGCAATCTTCAGGCTTCGCATCAAAATTTAGAATTGATTGATTTAGGTCACAATGGGGGTAAGGCTTCTGCACTCAATCATGGTTTAAGAGAATGCAAAACAGACATCATTATATCTATTGATGCAGATAGCTATATTCTGCAAGATGGAGTGAGGAATCTGGTTGGTCGCTATCTTTCTGATCCTGTGAATACCAAAGCAGTTGCTGGCGAGATCTTAATAAGAAACTCTCGAGAAAATTGGATTACCAAGGCGCAGGAGTGGGATTATTTTTTGGGGATTGCTACGATCAAGCGAATTCAGTCCTTATTTCAGGGGACCTTGGTGGCCCAAGGCGCATTTTCTTTGTATGACCGAGAAACAGTGATGGACTTGGGTGGGTGGCCTGAAATGGTTGGTGAGGATATTGTGCTTACCTGGAAAATCCTTGCTGCTGGCTATAGGGTAGGGCATGCCGAGAATGCCCTAGCATTTACGGATTGCCCAGATACCTTAAGTAAATTTATTCATCAACGGCGCCGTTGGTCTAGAGGCTTAATTGAAGCTTTCAAAGAAAATCCATCTATCTTATTTAAGCCAAGATATTCAACTCTTTACGTGTGGTGGAACACCTTATTTCCATTGATGGATATTGCCTTTACCTTTGGATTTATACCCGGAATTATATTGGCTTGTTTTGGTGTTTACTGGATTGTTGGCCCGATGACTTTGTCTCTCTTGCCGATGGCATTTCTTCTTAACTGGCAAATGTATTTGAAGGGAAAGACAATGTTCAACGAACAGAACCTTAAAGTGAGGGCTAATATTTTAGGTTTTATGTTCTATGTATTAGCCTACGGCTTAATTTTGCAGCCTGCATGTGTGTACGGCTATTTTTCTGAAATTTTTAAGCTGCGTAAATCTTGGGGAACCAAATGAAATCTTTTGTAATGGTTGCCCAGTCATCTTTAAGTATCTTATTAATCATCTCTGTTGCTAATGCTGAAGGGTTGCCTTCAGCTAAGATGGCAATATCAGCTCCTAATACTTATATTGCCTCAGATAGTGAAGGCTTCTCTACCTATAAATACAATGCTGGTTTACTACCGCTTTATGAGCATGGTGAAAAATATACTGGGATTAGCTACCAACATAATTACTTTACGCAAGGTGGCTGGGATTCTTCAGCAGAGGTGTACACCATACTCACTAAAGCGATTAACCCAAGAACGGGACTTGGTTATAACGTTAATCTTGGCTACAACCTAGAGAATGGCCATAAACTCATTACCACTGATAGTAATTACGGATTTAGGGTGACTGATTCTACCAAGACAGAACTAATAATTAACCGAGATCGCGTTGAGACACAGAATTCTCTCAATAATGGCATCTACTACACTATGGGTGCTGTTAGTGTCGAGCAGCAAGTAATTGAGCGTGTCACAGCGACTGCGATGGTTGGTAATATGTATTTCTCAGACACCAATACAAGACCTATGGTTCGTGCCAAGCTCATCTATGATTTAGTGCCGGATTACGGCTTAACTGCACAATTGCGCTATAGGCAATATCGGGATAGCAACACAACAGTGCCGAATAACTATTTCAATCCAGATCATTACAGTGAAACTATGGTAGCTTTTGGCGCAAGAAAAAGAATCTCTGGCTGGATGCTGAGTGGTACAGCAGGGGTTGGTCGGCAAAAGGTGAGTCAAGATTCCAGTACTACTACTCAGCTATATGAGTTAGCAGCAACTAGTCCTGTAGCTTCAAATAACTTCTACTTTAAGACTAGGGCGGGTTATGGAAAATCGGCTGGCTTTTTAGGGCCCAACTATTTTTATCGCTACTTCATGGAAGAGTTAATTTTTCCGTTCTAAGCCGATTTAACTTCTGAAATAGCAAATCTTTTTTCTGCGAACAGCTTAAATAGACAACTACTAACTTTGTATCATAGAGCGTGCCATGATGCTGTTTGATTTTAGTAACAGCAGTATCAATCACATCTGAGAAAGTAATAATTATTGATATAAGTCAAAATTCTCATGAGAATAAGATATACACTTAAATAATAACTGCCACCCTATGATTAAGCTTCAAATGAAAAAAATAGTAACGACTGATGATGAGATAGCACATAGGGCTGCTGATCTGGTTATTGCCAATAAAGAGCTACTTTTCCAAAACGAAGAGAAGGCTAAACGTGTAGCTGAATTGGTTCTTGCCAATATCGAAAAGGCTAAGCGTGTGGCGGAGCTTGTGATTGCGAATAGTGATAAAGCGAAAAGAGCTGCAGAATTAGTCATTGCCAACGAAGAGCTCGCCTTTCAAAGTAAAGAAAAAGCTAAACGAGTAGCAGAGCTAATTATTGCCAATGAAGAGAAGGCTAAACGTGCAGCAGAGTTAGTCATTGCTAACGAAGAGTTAGTATATCAAGGTTCAGAGAAAACAAAGCGGATTGATGAGCTCAAAATTGCTAACGAAGAGAAAGCGCAGCGAGCCGCAGAACTAGTCATCGCTAACGAAGAGCTTGCTTTTCAAAATGATGAGAAGGCTAAGCGAGTATCTGAACTGGTCATCGCTAATAAAGAAAAAGCCAAGAGGGCTGATGAGCTTGTGATTGCTAATAAAGAAAAAGCCAGGAGAGCAGCTGAGTTAGTAGTCATTATGGATGCTAAGGCCAAAATTGTTACTGAATTAGTAATCTCTAAACTTGAAGCTATCCACAATGAAAAGCTACAACTGTCTTTAATGGAAACCATAGACATCACAAGACAGTTAGTGGAATTACGAGATCCCTATACTGCTGGACACGAAAAGCATGTAGGTGATTTGGCTAAAGCTATTGCTCAGGAGATGGGTTTAGATAGCATTCATCAAGAGGGTCTCATGGTGGCTGGTTACTTGCATGATCTTGGCAAGATTATTGTTCCTGTTGAGATCCTATGTAAGCCTACCAAGATTTCGCCAGAAGAATATAATTTGGTGAAAAATCATGTTCAAGCGGGCTATGACTTACTGAAAAATGTAACTTTCCCTTGGCCTATTGCTCACTCTGTATTGGAGCATCACGAAAGGCTTGATGGTAGTGGTTATCCCAATGGATTGAAGGGAGATCAAATCAGTATAGAAGGCCGCATCTTAGCTGTATCTGATGTCATGGACGCAATGTCCTGCAACCGTCCTTACCGTACTTCGCCTGGAATTGAAGAGGCATTGGCCGAAATTGAAGGGGGTAGTGGCAGAATCTATGACGAGAGGGTCGTCCATGCTTGCCTGACCTTGTTTCGCGAGAAGGGTTACAAAATTCCGACTGCTTTAGCTTAACCTTTTAATTAGAGTCAGACATTCTGATTTCTGGTTGATTCCATCAAGGCCCGCTAGGAATCACGATACTTGCATTACAGTGTTAGTAAGCGGTCTTCATAAAATTAATATGACCCAATTCCACATCGGTCGATACCAGCTTCACGCGTAACTTGTTCCCGATCGAGGCATCTCGTGGAAGCTTTAATAACATGCCTTCTGCTGGCGGATTAAAAATTCTGACCCAGCCATAATTGGGAGTAATCCCAGTTATCACGCCATCAAAATCTTTGCCAATATAGGGTTCCAGAAAGAGAGCTGCCTCAGATTTTCGAACTCTGCGCTCGACTTTGCGGATAGCATCTTCTTGGGTCGTGCAGTGAAGTGCTAAGGAATACAGTTCCTGATGATCATAAGGGCTGGGGCGATTGGCAATAGCATGCTTGAGCATACGCAAAGTAATCAGGTCAGGATAGCGGCGATTTGGAGCGGTGGAGTGCATGTAGTCTTGCACTGCGAGTCCAAAATGACCTATCGGTTCGGTACCAGGGTTCTCAAGAACATATTCACCAGGACCCATGAGTTTGACTACGATTAATGAAAGATCAGGAAAGCGTAGGGGGTCAGCAAGATGCCGCTTCGCTAAAAACTCAGAGAGGGCCTTAGAGTCTGGATCGTTTGGGAGCGCCTCTCCATATTGCTTCGCAAGCTCAACAATTCTGAGCCAACGATCTGGGCTACGGACAATTCTGCGCAGGGATGGAATCCCCTTTTTTTGCAGAAAATGAGCAGTCGATTCATTCGTGGCAATCATGAATTCTTCAATCAGTTGTCTGCCACGGTTATGTTCTTGCTCTGCGATGCCAATAATTCTTTCACCTTCAAAAATGGCCTTAGGTTGAAATATTTCCAATTGCAATGATCCCGCTTGATGTCGCTTGACTCTCAGTTTTTGCGCAATCTGGTCTTGGTTTTTGATCTGGATATCCATACCTGGCACAGAGGTGATGCCTAGGGGTGCAGGTGCGTTTCCGATAATCCAACTAGAGACAGCATCATAGGCCAACTTCGCTTTGTTCAATACTTTGGCGCGATAAATGGTAGAACCCTGTACATCACCATCATTACCAATCACTATCTCTGTAACCAGGGCTAAGCGAGGCTCATTAAAATTCAGTGAAGTTAAATTGGTTGACAGCTTTTCCGGAAGCATCGGGAAAATACGTGCTGATGTATAGACTGATGCGGTATTAAATCGCGCATGCTCATCGATGGGCGTATTCTTCTTAATGAGCACATCGACATCAGCGATTGCGATGAATATTTTATAAGAGCCATTACCGATTTCAGTACAGGTGGTCAGCTGGTCTAGATCTCGAGAGTCATCGTTATCCAGGGAGCACCATAGCAGGTGAGTCAGATCTTGTATCTTCGGGTCATCATCAACGCCAGGTGCATTGATAGTGCTTAATTGAGCATGTACTTCTTTTGAAAAATCAGGCTCAAGACCTTTCTCTTTCATCACAATGACAGAAATTCTGGATAAATCAGAGCGTGTATATTGTTTTTGCTGATGCATCTCTTATGAGTATATTAATGATGTGTTATAGGACACAGCTGCAATTTCTACCAGAGTCCTTTGCCAGATACATAGCTTGATCTGCTTTGTGAACTAATTCTTTTAAGAGTTCTTGCTTATTGCTGCCAATACAAGCAGAAATTTTAAAGCTAGTAATACCAATACTCACCGTGATTTGTATGGGCTCGCTCCAGCTGGTGTGATGTGAGATGCTAGCTATATGGGCACGAATGCGTTCGGCTACCTGTAGAGCTTCAATTTCTTTCGTTTCAGGCAGTAAGATTAAGAATTCTTCCCCCCCAATTCTGCCCAGAATATCCAGATCACGCAATGATTCTTGAATATGCTTGACTAGGCTAATTAGTATCTCATCGCCAACTTGATGGCCAAACTGATCATTCACTTTTTTAAAATAATCAATATCAATCTCCAGGATTGAAAAAGTATTACCCGTTCTAAGAGTGCGCTCAATCTCATTGGCAATTTTTGAAAATATTTCCGTACGAGAAAGACAATTCGTCAGGGGATCTAAAGCAGACAGTAATGAAAGGACTTCATTTTTATTTTTTTCTGTTTCAACTAGCTTAGTGATGCCATATATACCACCAGATATGCATATAGAGATTGCTAACGCAAAAATTGCATCTATTAGCTTGAAGTTCCCGCTTGTATATATTTCAATCGCAGGAAATATCCTTCTGGATAGCATCAAGGTCAGCCCAATCGTAAGGCAGACCCATGCCCAGCGAAACGCCCCAGCAATCTTAAAGGTGAGGATAATGCAGATATAAACCGCAACTATTTGAAACAGAAAGGACAGTGCGTAGCATAAAAATGCCAATAATTGCATTAGCCCCCCCTTTTTTTTACCTGACAGTGATTGATCATGTTGCGTAAGTTTTATTTATATCACTGGGTTTATTGAATTTACATGCTCACTTATAAATATTGAAATCAGTTTGATATAGATCAAAAAAGATTAGATAGCACTTGAAATTTCTGAAGCTAGGCTTTGTGTTCCGGACAAAAAGATTATGCTTTTCTTTTTTCAAAGCCCTCAGGATAGGTAGGTGCTGCCCCCTTTTTAGAATTATGCTTTTCTCTTAGGAAGGCAGAATCTAAAAACTCAAATATCGGTTTTCTGGAGACGAATTCAATATGACGATTAGTGGATTTGATGGCACCCACTTTTTCTAATTGGGTAATGGAGCGACTCAGAGTTTCAATTTTGACACCCAGGTAACTTGCTAAATCAACCCGATTCATTGGTAAGGTGAAATTATCGCGATCAAAGCCAACGGTGCTAATTCGGTTGGCATATTCGATTAAAAAATCAGCCAATTTTTCTGTGGCATTCAGATTCACTAGATCAAAAATATGAACATTGGCGGAATTGAGCAGGGCGCTTAAAGAATTCTCGAGATTATTCATCAGCGCTGGAAATTCACTAGTTAATTTTTTCAAGTTGGTATACGTTATTGAACACACTTCACTATTACTAATGCTCACTGTATCTACTTGATGCTTACCATTGGCAATCCCATCTAGTCCAAGAAGCTCACCAGGTAATGAAAAATGGGTGACTTGTCTCATGCCATTGGACATAATCATTTCGCTCTTCAGCGACCCAAATCTCAAGTTGTAAACATGAGTGAGGGGTTCTCCTTTGCGATAGAGAAATTGTCCCTCCAGTAAGGTTGAGCGGATAATAAAATTTGCTGGCAGACTATTGACTTCCTCTGTAGTCAATTTGCCATTCAGACACTGGCTTCGAGTGCTGCAGTTCACGCACACCGCCTTTGGGTGTTGGGAGACTTTAGAGAGACCATTGAGTTCATAGTTCATAGTTCATTATAGTTTTTAAATTAAATAATCTTTAATTATTTTTACCACTGGTGTGCTATATAGGAATTTAGTTTTGGGGTATGAAATAAATGGCCCTGGAACTGTGAAATACCGATGCTGGTCAAATATTGAAAGTCATTTTCATGTTCAACGCCTTCGGCTATTACCGAAATCGCTAAACTATCAGCGCAGTCATGTATGGCCCTGACAATAGACTGCTTAGGACCGCTTGATGAGATTGATCCGATCAGACCACTATCGATTTTAAGTATGTCTGGCTGAAATTGAGCTAAAAGTGAGAGACCCGCATAACCGGCGCCAAAATCATCGACAGCTAATTCAACACCACTGGCCCTTAATTTTGCAATGATATTTGGAGCTAGATGATGATTTCCAATGAAGTCTGACTCAGTAATCTCAACTACCAATTGATTAGGATTAAACCCATACCGCTCAAGCATCGCTCCTAGCTTATCTACGGTATCAATCGATTGAAAGATGGTATTTGGGCTAAAGTTCACTGAGAGTTTCTCAATGCCAAGTTGCGCGGCAAGACTGATGGCATCTTCGGTTGAGTGCATGTCATAGTGTGCGAATTCAGCCTGACTCATGCTAGAGAGATACTCTTTAGCGCCCTGTCCATCGGGCCCTCTAGCAAGTGCTTCTACGAATACTGTTTTTCTTTGACGGCAGTCGATCACTGACTGGAAGGCAAATGCATAGCCATTTGGAGGCTCTGCTATAGAGTTTGAATGTTCTTGTATAACGGGATAAGAAAATTGTTTCAATCCGTTAGCGATTGCATGACGCAGATTGCTTTTGTATTTGTACTCTATGAACTGGCAAATAAATTTCTCAATTTTAGAATCAAAATTATTATTTGCTGGATTCAAATGATTTTTCTCGCGATATTCTGCTAACGACAAATCGATACTTTTTATCTTCTCGATATCCAGGAAATGCATTCCCAGGTTCGGATATTGACGTGCTTTAATCGTCTCATCTACTAGTAATACCACATTGCTGTGTCTTGGGTCTTGCAAGATATTCTTGTACAAGGCTTTGATGGATTCTTGAGGGCCTTCAAGCACCTGAAAGAAAAAAGGCGCATCAAAAAAAAGCAGACCCGAAATCTCCCGCTTTTTATTGCGATGATTAGCATTTTCAACCACTTCCAAAATCATCTCTTTATCTACATTCTCGATAATTTGGCTGCGGTATATCAAGCTAGCTAGCATGTTTTTCCTGATCTTTTGAATTTAGTCGTTGATTGGTAAATGCTGGCGTTAATACTGTTTAATGCTCGTTAATGCTCACTGTCTAAGGATGCATTTTCTAACGAGAAATAGACCCGTTTTTGATTTAAATCAAAAAAGGTTCAGTAATTACCAATAGACTGCACTGGTGTGATGAAGGAGGGTTGTATCAACCCATCATGAATCACTGTATATCAGAGCATTGCTATTTATTTTGGAGTGAAGTTATGCATACAAACCATGCAGTCATCTGGGTTGATCATCATGAAGCCCATGTCTTATTTTATGATCCAGAGCACAATCAGATCATTCGTAGTAATGCCAAGCAAGCGCACTTACACCATAAAGCCAATGTTATAGGCAGCGGTAATGCGCCCGAGGATCGTCATTTTTTCGACGAAATCCTTGCTCAAGTCGCTGATGTTAGTGAAATCTTGCTTGTGGGGCCTGGGTTTGCGAAGGGCGAGCTACAAAAATATGCTACTGAACATCATGCTGCGATAGCTAAAAAAATCATTGGCGTTAAAACGGTTGATCATCCAACCGATGGCCAGGTATTAGCCTATGCTAAGGAATGCTTTCAGCGCTTTGAGCAACTCAAAGGCTATACATAATAGCTGGGATGACATGATGAAACTGCGCATTACTCAAGGGACCTTATCCCGCAAACATGGAGCAGATGGTCAAGACCTTGGCTTCATGGTGCTATTTGCTGGAGAGTACCCTGCATCCATAGACGATTCTGGAGAGCTAGAGATCAAGATTGGCGAAGAGCAGCGTGCCTATCTTTCCTTGCGCAAGATGGAAGAGAAGATTGAGCAAGGTGAGTTGGTTGTGATTGAAGCTTAATGACTCTTGATCTCCATGATTAGTAACTAAACAATAGAATAGGAAAATATTATGAAAATACTTGTAGCTGTGGATGGTTCATCGAATTCTTTAAGGGCTGTGAAGTTTGCAGTCAATTTAGTTAAAGATTTACGCTCTAAATCCTCTATTACCTTGATTAATGTGCATGACGATGATCCGCTGGGTATGGTAAAGCGCTATGTCGGCAGTCAAGTAGTGAAAGATTATTTAATTGAGATGAGTCAAAAGGAATTGAAGTCTGCACTTAAAATTCTAGATAAATCTCAAGTTAAGCATAGCTGCATCATCGAATTAGGGCATGTTCCCACGATGATTTGTAACATCGCCAAAGCTGAAAAGTCTGACATGATTATTATGGGCGCCAAAGGCCGTTCCAGCGTTAGTGATATCGTCCTTGGTTCTGTTTCTCAAAGAGTCTCTGTTTTAGCCAAGCAAGCAGTGCTACTGGTCAAATAAATGCGCGCTAAAAAATACTGGTGTTGTCATTGAGCGTGTAATGGGCCTTCATCGGTATTAACCTTCATTAAATTAACCTAACTAGTGCGTTTTGGAAGGCTTAACTACTTCCTACAACTTAAATGGTTATTTCGCAAAGGTTTCGGCGAGCATTGGGGTCACTATTTATCCGGTAGATAATGTCAGCTCTGCCTATGAATTAATTGCCCATGCAGATGAGGCGATGTATAAGGCTAAAGAATTGGGTAAAAATCGCTCTTATTTTTATTGCTAAACATTGAGCTAACGCGTTGGAATACCGGCGCACAAGCTATTTTCTTTGATGATCACTTGATGTGCTAACGAGATTCTTTCATTAGAATAGTTTCTTTGCCCTAGCTCACATCCCTATATGAAAAAGTTTGATATTTACCAAATCCTTTTTGGGCTATTGCTCACAGTCATTGCTCTGTATTTCATGCTGCGTCCCTCTAGTGGTCAAAGTACTCCTGCATCCTCTATTCCTACTGTGCAAATTGGTAATCTCATTTGGGATCAAACCGAGATGAATATCGCTGATGTCAAAGTCTTTGCTGCTACCGGATTTGTGAGTGCTGCCGAGAAGAATGGTGGGGGTCTTACTTATGAAGGTGGCTTTGTGCAAAAGCCAGGTTGGACGTGGAAGACACCTTATGGTGTTCCTGCAGGGGATTTTGAGCCTGCAGTGCATCTCAATCAAAAAGAAGCAGAGTCAATTTGTCGTTACTACGGCAAACGTTTGCCAACAGAGGCTGAGTGGATTTCAGCGGCATTCCTAGAGCAAAGAGCGAATCCGCCTGCTGGATATACCAAAGGACAGCGTTACCCATTTCCAGGTGGCAGTACACCAGCAGTTTCTCATTGCCTAAGCGGCTGTGGTGACTATAAGGGTTTAGCTCCTGCTGGGGCTCTGAATCGCGGTACAGGGCATGTCACCACTAAAACGACTAACCCTGGTGTCAATGGTATGTATGACATGGGCGGTAACGTTTGGGAGTGGACTGCTACTGAGCGTAACGGTGGATACATCACCCGCGGTGCTTCATGGTGGTATGGCCCAGAAAGACAGCAAGAGTCTGATATCGAATCTAAATCAGGTGATATTGCCGTGGTGTATATCGGATTTCGGTGTGTAGCCGATGCCGTGAAACAATAGGGGATGACTAGTCCTGTAGTAGATTCATCCGAGATTGAAGTTACCCCTGATTACGAGGCGGTAATAGAGGCCATTGAGCGTCATGATCCTTATATCTTTGTCAGCGGTAAAGCCGGCACTGGTAAGACAACTCTGATTGGTTACCTCCGAGAAACGATTTCTGGCAACGTTGTCGTGGTGGCGCCAACAGGCGTTGCAGCACTCCAGGTAAAAGGAGTGACGATCCATTCCTTCTTTCGTTTACCACCCCGTTTAATTTTTCCGGAAGAAGATATCAAGCCATTGCGTGATAAGCGTCTTTATAAAGATATCCGCTTACTCATTATTGATGAGATTTCAATGGTACGCGCCGATGTGGTCGATGCGATGGACTTGTTCTTACGTGAGAACGGTCCACAAAAAGGCAAACCTTTTGGTGGTATTCAGGTGATGTTTGTCGGGGACTTATTTCAACTACCGCCAGTCGTATCGAGCGGTGATATGCAAGTCCTGGCTGATCGTGGCTACGAGGGGCCTTATTTCTTTTGCGCAATGGCTCTGCATCGTAAAGAAGTCACTATGGTGGAATTGTCTAAGATCTTTCGTCAAAAAGATGAGCACTTTGCCAGCCTTCTGAATCGCATCCGTATTAATCAAGATGTCGATGAAGCTATTGATACGCTCAATGCTCAGTGTTATCGAGCAAATCAAGCAGTAGATGAAGAAACGATTACACTGACCACCACCAATGCAAGAGCAGATCAAATCAATGGAGCAGGATTGCGTGCCATTGATTCAGATATCAAGGTGTATGCCGGCAAAACGACCGGTAAGTTTAATGTTGATGAGCGTAACTTACCCTCAGCAAATAACCTAGCGCTAAAGGTTGGTGCCAAGGTGATGTTTACTGCAACCGATCCAGGTTTTCCGAAGCGTTGGGTGAATGGCACGATTGGGGTTGTTAGAGAATTGCTTGCCGATAAAGTCAAGGTGATGGTTAAAAACGGTCCATATTCCAATACGGTTGAAGTTACTGGTCATCAATGGGAATCATATCGCTACGATCATGACATGATGTCTGGCAAGATCTCTCCCAGCATTATTGGTACCTATGTACAGATTCCTTTAATGCTCGCTTGGGCAGTCACTATTCATAAAAGCCAGGGCAAGACGCTTGATAAGGTGAAGGTGGACTTATCTTCTGGCGCCTTTGCATCAGGGCAGGTCTACGTAGCACTCAGTCGCTGTAAAACGATTGAAGGGATTTCTCTGCAAAGACCGATTGAGCCCAGAGACGTCAGCTGCGATCAAGAGATCAAACGGTTTTATATGAACTGCTTGCCCTCTAAATAGGGGTATTCGCTCTTATTTGACCTCTTTCGGTTTATGTAATAACATTGTTATTACTATGAATAAAAGCTATAAATCTAATGTTGCAACCAGAGTACCACTACAGGTGGCTATTAGGGCTATTGGCAACTCTAAAGGCGTGGTCATTCCAAAGATTATTCTTGAGCAATCTGGAATACAGGAGCTCGTTGAGATGTCGGTCGATGGAGAAAAAATCATTCTAAGCAAGCCAAAAAATACCGTGAGAGAAAATTGGTCTCAGGATGCGCAAAGTCTTGCAAAATCTGGCGAGGATAAATTAGTGCTTGGAGATTTTTCTAAAGATGAAGATGAAGATGAAGATGGAGATTGGGTTTGGTAAGAAGTATTGTTTCTCGTGGAGAAATTTGGCTTATCAATTTAGACCCAACAATTGGGAGTGAAATTAAAAAAACATGCCCATGTATCGTGGTGTCACCCCAAGAGTTAAATGACCATTTGCGAACAGTCATTATTGCTCCCATAACGAGCAAGGGCAGGGCGGCAGGATTTCGAGTGCCTATTACGCATGATGGCAAGAAGGGTCTTATTCTTTTGGATCAAATTAGAGCTGTTGATAAAGCACGCTTAGTCAAAAAGGTGGGGAAGGCTAATCCCAAAACCTTAACAGCTAGTCTTGGCGTACTGCAAGAGGCTTTTGCGATTTAGCGAGAACTTAAAACCCAGCTGCCAATCCATCTCGGCGGTGGTCGCTACCAGCAATATAGACAGAGTCAGTCTCTTCACTTAACTTCGCAATCGCTTGAGCGCTCCCAAAGTCCAAACTATTAGCGGGCTGTATAGCAACTTCATGACCCATTGCGATTAGTCCATCTACTATGCTTTGAGGCATGGATGCTTCAACAGTGAGTTTTCCTAAGTCATCTATACGCCATCGTGGAGCATCAGAACAAGCTTGGGGATTGAGATATTCATCGACAAAGCGCATGACAAATTGAATATGACCTTGTGGTTGCATATTGCCACCCATCACCCCAAATGCCATGCTAGGTTTACCAGCCTTGGTGAGGAATGCGGGCAAGATCGTATGGAAAGGGCGCTTACCAGGTGCCACTTGATTGGGGTGACCAGCAACCAAGCTAAAGTTCATACCGCGATTATGAAAGGCAATGCCACCAGGAGCAACTACACCAGAACCAAAGCCTTTGAAGTTCGACTGAATATAAGAAATCATCATGCCTGATTCATCAGCAGCGCAAAGATAGACGGTGCCTCCAGAATGCGGGTCACCAGCACCATAACTACCAGCTTTGCTGTGATCAATCATGGCGGCACGGCTTGCGAGGTAATCTCTATCTAATAGACTAGATACCGGCACCTCCATTGAGCGTGCATCTGATACATAGGCATAAGCATCGGCAAATGCCAGGCGCATAGCTTCAATCTGTAGATGAATGCGTTGCGCTGAATTAGCAGGATATTGCTTGACATTGGCAGCTTGCAAAATTCCTAAAGCCATTTGTGCGGCAATGCCAGAACCATTTGGGGGAATTTCTAAGAGCGTGTAGTCGCCATAATCAAAGGCGAGAGGCTCAACCCATTCTGGCTGGTTATCAGCAAAGTCTTGCATGGAAAAGCATCCGCCGGTTGCCTTAGCAAAGTCGACCATGCTTTGGGCGAGAGGGCCTTTATAAAAAGATTCACCTTCGGTTGCGGCAATGTCTTTTAAGGTTTTTGCTTGAGCGGGGTATTTCCAAATTTGTCCTGCTGCAGGTGCTTTACCATCGATTAAAAATGATTCACTAAATCCCGGTTGATTTTTCAGAATCGGAATGGCTTCGCGCCATTGACGCGCGATTACTGGAGAAACCGGAAAACCATTTTCTGCGTAATTAATGGCGCGCTTAAATAATTGTGCAAAGGGAAGCTTGCCAAATTTTCTGGAGAGTTCAATCCAGCCAGCGACCATGCCTGGCACAGTGACCGTATTCCAGCCAATGAGATCCATCGCAGTCTTACCTGCAAAATATTCTGGAGTCCATGCTGCAGGAGCACGACCTGAAGCATTGAGGCCATGAATTTTTATGCCATCCCACAAAATTGCGAAGCTGTCACCACCAAGACCGTTCATAGTAGGCTCAACAACGGTCAGCGTAATAGCAGTTGCTAGAGCGGCATCAACGGCGTTGCCGCCATTTTGTAGCGCCTCAATACCTGCTTGAGTGGCTAAGGGCTGAGAGCTTGCAACAGTATTTCTGGCGAGAATAGGGGCGCGACCGCCACCAAAAGGAGGAGAAATAAGCATGGATTTAGTAGTCAGAATAAAAGGTCAATCAACTTTGATATTGGCTGACTTTACTACTTTCCCCCACTTATTCGCTTCGTTGGCGGTAATTTCAGCGAGCTTTTCTGAGTTAGCAAACTCTGGATGAATACCTTGTGCCGCCATACGCGCCTTAAAGTCAGGGTTAGTCAGAATCTTGCGAATCTCTCTTTCTAACTTGGCAACAATGGCTGGGGACGTTCCTTTCGGAACATAAACAGCATAGAAATTTTCCACGTCAAATTGCTTCATACCGTCTTGCCCTAGTGTTGGGACATTGGGCATCAATGGTGAGCGCTCTGCAGCAGCAATGGCAATGGGGCGCAGTTTGCCACTCTGAATATGGGGCAAAGAAGCCGTGACACTGTCAAACATCATGAGTGTGTTACCAGCAATCAAGTCGGGCAGAGCAAAGCTGCTGCCTTTATATGGAATATGGGTACCCGTAGCACCAATGCGTTGCATAAACAAAGTGGACTCTAAATGGGAAAGGCTTCCATTACCTTGCGAGGCGTAATTGAAGTCACCCTTCTTAGATTTAATGTAGGCAATTAACTCAGGCAGATTTTTTGCAGGAACACTTGGATTGATCACAATTAAGTGAGGCACCGTTCCAATCAAAGCTACTGGTACAAAATCCTTTTGTAAATCAGCGGGCGGGTTTTTAAATAGCGCCGAAGAAATCGATTGGTTGGTGAGAGCGCTAATATGAATCGTGTAGCCATCTGGCACTGCTTTCGAGGCGGCTTGTAAGCCAATCATGCCACCAGCACCAGGTTTGTTTTCTACTACGATAGATTGGCCAAGCGCTTCAGCTAAGGGGGCGGTTACGCTGCGTGCAAAGATGTCTGTAGAGCCGCCAGCTGGAAAAGCGAGGATAGCGACGATCGGTTTTTTAGGCCAATCGGTCTCTGGAGCCGCGAAAGCAGAGCTGAGAAAGCCAAGCAGGGTACAACTGATCAACAGAAGAGATTTAAAGATAGTCATTTCATGGTCCGTAAGGAGTCTATGGTGTTAATGGGTAATATAGTATGGGATATTCAAATAATGTTTCAACCAGACTCTAAGAGACGCTCATGACAGCAGCAAATCAAACTGTAAATGGTGTAGATATGTCAGCTTACTGGCTGCCATTTACACCAAATCGCTATTTTCATCAGCATCCCAAGATCATGCAGTCTGCCAAGGGAGCTTACTACTATGACGACCATGGGCGGAAGCTGTTTGATGGCCTTTCTGGGTTGTGGTGCTCCCCCTTGGGGCATGCTGATCCACGTATTGGTGCAGCGATCTCCAAACAATATGAAACTATGGATTATTGCCCAGCTTTTCAGATGGCAAGTGAGGCTACTTTCAGTCTGGCCACTCGCATTGCCAAAATGGCACCGGCCGGCTTAGATAAAGTCTTTTTTACGAACTCCGGTTCTGAGGCAGTAGATACTGCACTCAAAATTGCGATCGGCTATCACCGGGTGATGGGAAATGCCTCACGCATTCGGATGATCGGTCGTGATCGTGCCTATCACGGTGTTGGTATCGGTGGCATCTCTGTGGGTGGGATGGTATCGAATCGCAAAATGTTTGCGAGCATGATGATGCCCGGTGTCGATCATTTGCCACACACCCTCAATCTCTCACAAATGGCTTTTTCAAAAGGTCAGCCCACTTGGGGTGCACACCTCGCAGATGAATTAGAAAAGATCGTAGCTTTGCAGGATGCCAATACGATTGCTGCCGTCATTCTTGAGCCGGTGCAAGGATCTACTGGTGTGATCGTTCCGCCAGAAGGCTACTTACAAAAAATCCGTGAGATCTGTACTAAGCATGGCATCTTGTTGATCTTTGATGAGGTCATTACTGGCTTTGGCCGTCTAGGTGCGAATTTTGGCGCTGATCGATTTGGTGTAGTCCCTGACATGATTACCTTTGCCAAAGCCATTACGAATGGTGTGATTCCATTGGGTGGTGTGATCGTCCGCGGTGATATCTATGACAGCATTATTGCCGCTGGTGGACAAGATCAAGCGATTGAATTTTTCCATGGCTATACCTATTCAGGGCACCCCATTCCAACTGCTGCTGGTCATGCAGTGCTGGATATTTTTGAATCAGATGATTTAGTCAATCGCGCAAAAGCATTGGAACCCATTTTAGAAAATGGCCTACATGCTATGAAAGGCAAAACAGGGTTGCTCGATATTCGTAACTTTGGTTTATCTGGTGCAGTAGAGCTAGACCCCATCCCAGGTAAGCCTGGACTGCGCGCTCTTAAAGTCCTGGAAGCCTGTATCGAAAGAGGTGCCTTAGTGCGAGTTGCAGGAGACGTTATTGCAGTTGGCCCCCCATTCATATCAGAGCCTAAAGAAGTGGAGTTCTTATGTAGCGTATTGGGTGATGCAGTTGATGCTGCCATGAAGATCAATGCTTAACAATTAATTGGCAATGAGATCAATATAGCAATAGGGAGACACATGACTACGCAAAGAGCTTTATTTAATGAGCGATTAAGCAAACCAGGCTTAATTGTTGCACCTGGAGTTTATGAGATGGTTTCATTGCGGCTTGCTGATCGCATGAACTTTGACGCTCTCTACATGACAGGTTATGGCACCGTTGCCTCATTATTGGGTTTGCCAGATGCTGGCTTGGCAACCTACACCGAGATGGTTGGTCGAGTCACTGCAATGGCTGGTATGGCAAAGACTCCCTTAATCGCGGATGGCGATACTGGTTACGGTGGATTACTCAATGTGCGTCACACCATTCGTGGATATGAAGCTGCGGGCGCAGTTGCTATTCAACTTGAAGATCAAGAGTTCCCTAAGAAATGTGGACATACGCCTGGTCGTCGAGTAATTCCGTTAGAGGACATGGTAAAGAAGATCGAGGTTGCAGTCGCAACGCGCACTGACCCTCATTTCAAAATTATTGCCAGGACAGACGCAAGAACTACCCTCGGATTGGATGAGGCGCTAAGACGTGGCGAGGCTTATGCACGTGCTGGTGCTGATATCTTATTTATTGAGTCTCCTGAGACCCAAGAAGAAATGCAACAGATAGGGAAAACTTTCCCTAACCATCCTTTGATTGCGAATATGGTGGAAAAGGGTAGAACACCCGTCTTGTCTAAAGCGGAATTAGAGCAATTAGGCTACAAGATTGCTATCTTTCCAGTCACTGCTTTGCTCGCTTCTGTGCAAGCAATGACCCAGGTTTATGAGCACTTTAAAGACTCAGGATCATCTATCAATAATCCAGTAGATTTATATGACTTTGGAGATTTATCAAAGTTAATGGGCTTTGAGGACGTTTGGGAATTCGAAAAACGTTTTGTAGAAACGAAGTAAAACTCAATAAAGGGTCAGCATGAAATTGCATCGTTACCTATCATCAGCTATTTTTTTACTTACAGTACTTGTTTCGACTGCTAGCTTTGCTCAATTGAATTACCCCAATCGCCCGATACGCTTAATTATTCCCTTTACTCCAGGTGGTGTCACCGATACCTCGGGCCGTTTTATTGCTGAGCAACTTTCATTAAAGCTAGGCCAGCAAGTAATTGCGGATAACAAGCCAGGCGCCTCTGGAAATATCGGCTCACAAATGGTTGCATCCGCCGAGCCTGATGGTTATACCTTGTTATTGGGATATGCCGGTACGTTGTCGATTAATCCCTCGCTCTTTGATAAGGTCCCTTTTGATAGCGTCAAAGACTTTGCGCCAATTGGAAAAATTGGTGATGCTATTTTGATCGTGGTCGCTAACAATGATTTCCAAGGCAAAACTTTGGCCGATGTCATTGCCATCTCTAAAAAGGACCCCAACGGCCTTTCCTATGGAACCTCAGGATCAGGCGGTACACCCCATATTGCTGGCGAGCTATTTAAGCAAAAGACTGGTGCCAATTTAGTTCATGTCCCTTACAAAGGGGGAGGTCAAGCTTTATTAGATTTATTGGGTGGCAATATTCCTTTGGTCTACACAGCAGTTGCGGGAGCAAATCAATATGTTGCGACAGGGCGCATTAAAGCGATTGCAGTCTCTAGCGCAAAGAGAAGTCCCAGCATGCCCGACGTGCCTACTTTTATCGAGAGTGGCGTGAAAGACTTTGTGATTGATGATTGGGTCGGCTTACTGGCTCCAGCAAAAACGCCTAAGCCAATCATTGCCAAATTGAACCAAGCATTAAATGAGATATTGAATTCACCAGAAGGTAAAGCCAAGCTTCTATCGATGGGCATCTTTCCATCTCCAGGTACTCCCGAGAAATTTGGTGAGCAAATTAAGGGTGATTTAATTCGCTTTGCACCAATTGTGAAGGCTGCTCAGATCAAGTCTGAGTGATTAACCGCTGTTGCTATCTATGCATATATAGCGTTGCACTGTTGCAGGTAGGGCAGCTAGCTAGAACTTGGAGACCAGCTCGTCAAGGTCTTGAAATAGCTTGATCTGGACAAGTCCTTAAGTCACCCTCATCTTCAGTCTTGATTTTTATGTTGCATCGCAATATATCGATTCTTGTTTAATATAAGCACAACATAAGTAGGGTATAAAAAAACAGAGGACTTATTCTGAGAAGAAAAAATTCCTGCGATCTAAAACTAATAGGAGACCGCTCATGGCTGAGTTAAATGTCAATGGTAAGAAGTACAAAGTAGATGTAGATCCAGATACCCCATTGCTGTGGGTCATCCGTGAGCAAGTTGGACTCACTGGCACTAAGTATGGATGCGGTATCGGTGTTTGCGGCGCTTGTACTGTCCTATTTGAAGGTCAAGCTTTGCGTAGTTGCTCACTCCCTGTTTCTGCAGCCTTTGGCAAAAAAATTGAGACCATTGAGAGCCTAGAAAAGAGTGGTCAGCTTTCAAAAGTACAAAAAGCATGGGTTGATAACCAAGTGCCACAGTGTGGCTACTGCCAGTCCGGCATGGTCATGGCAACTACTGCTTTGTTACGTAACAACCCCAAGCCAACGGATGCGCAAATCGATGAGTCGATTACCAATATCTGCCGTTGTGGCACATTCCAACAAGTGCGTGCAGCGATTCATGCTGCTAGCAAGGCTTAAGGAGGCATCATGACTACTACTATTAATACCTCCCGCCGCCACTTTGTGGTTGGCTCCAGTGCAATTGCAACAGGTCTTGCAATTGGTTTTGATCTGACATTGATGTCTTCGGCTAATGCTGCTGTAGGAACAGGTACTACTGCTATGGCACCGCTGGCCAACCCTGAGATTGGTGTTTGGGTTGTGGTGAAGCCGAACGATGATGTGATCGTCCGTATTGTTCGCTCAGAAATGGGTCAGGGCACGATTACTGGTTTGGCACAAATGGTTGCTGAAGAACTCGAGTGCGATTGGAAAAAAGTGTCATATGACTACCCATCTCCAGCTGAGAATCTAAAACGAAACAAAGTATGGGGTAGTTACTCCACCGGTGGTAGCCGCGGTATTCGCACCTCTGAACAGTACGTTCGTAAAGGCGGTGCAGCGGCACGCATGATGCTGATTCAGGCGGCGGCCAATCAGTGGAATGTGCCAGTAACAGAGTGCGTAGCAGCCAATAGCGTGATTACGCATACTCCTTCTGGCCGTAAGACCACTTTCGGTAAAGTTTCTGTTGCGGCATCGCAATTACCTGTACCTACTGAAGTTCCATTGAAAGATCCTAAAGAGTGGAAGCTCATTGGCAAATCAGTTAATCGTATTGATGGAACAGCTGATAAGGTGACTGGCCGTCAGGTCTATGCCATTGACTTGAAGATGCCTGGCATGTTGGTTGCCAACATTAAAGAATCACCTGTGTTTGGTGGTAAGGTCAAAAGCTACGACGCCGCTAAAGCACAGAGTATGAAGGGTGTTAAAAAAGTGGTTCAGGTTGGTGACTCTGCTGTTGCGGTTGTAGCAGAAACTTTCTGGCAGGCTAAGACTGCCTTAGATCAAGTGAATATCGTTTGGGATAACGGCGCTAATGGTAATGTTTCAAGTGCCTCCATTAAGAAGATGCTTGAAGACGGTCTGAATGCAGATGACGCATTTGTTCACAACAGCAATGGTGATGTCAACACAGCTTTTTCTAGCGCATCTAAAAAAATCGAAGCCACTTATTTCTATCCGTTCTTGAATCATGCCACTCTAGAGCCACAAACGGCTACTGCTAAGTGGACTGCAGACTCTTGCGAAGCATGGGTACCCACTCAAGACGGTGAGGCATCATTAGCGGCAGTTATTGCAGCCTCTGGTTTACCTAGCGAGAAATGCAATGTGTACAAGGTGAACTTAGGTGGCGGCTTTGGTCGTCGCGGTGCTTTCCAGGATTACACCACTCAGGCTGTCAATATTGCCAAGCAAATGCCTGGCACACCTATTAAATTGATTTGGACCCGCGACGAGGACATGACGCAAGGTCGTTACCATCCTGTGATGATGTGCAAGATGTCCGCAGCTATTGATGATAAGAAAAATGTCACCGGCTTGAATATGCGTTTATCTGGTCAGTCGATTTTGGCTGCAGTACGTCCTGCGGTGGTGGCTGCAAATAAAGGTAAAGATCCTTTGGCATTCCAAGGTGTTGAGCCTACTGGTGAGCATGGCATTACGTATAGCTTCCCTAATCTCAATATTGATCACGCTATGCGGAATACGCATGTGCCTCCAGGATTTTGGCGTGGTGTGAACGTTAACCAAAATGCTGTCTTTATTGAAACATTTATGGATGAGTTAGCTGAAGCTACTGGCATGGATGCTGTAGAGTTCCGCCGTAAGCATATGAAAGAGTTCCCGCGCGCGGTGGCTGTACTAAATGCGGTTGCAGATGGCATTGGCTGGACTAAGCCTGCTGCACCTGGCGTATATCGTGGGGTTGCGCAGATGCGCTCCTTCGGTAGTTATGTTGCTGCTGCGTGCGAACTCTCTGTAAAAAATGGTAACGAGGTGAAGATTCATCGCATTGTTGCTGCTACCGATCCAGGCTATATTGTTAATCCTGCTCAGGTAAGTCGTCAGGTTTCTGGTTCATTTGTATATGGCCTTTCTGCCTTGTTCGAAGAAGAGATCACGATTGAAAAAGGTGCAGTAGTGCAGAAGAACTTTGATACCTTTGGTTCTATCCGTCTTGCGCAAATGCCCCCTGTTGAAACCATTGTCATTCAAGGTGGTGGTAAGGACTGGGGTGGAGTGGGTGAGCCTACGATTGCCGTTGCAGCACCAGCAGTACTCAATGCGTTCTACCGCGCTACCGGCAAACGTTTGCGCACTGTGCCATTGAAAAACAGCGGTATTAAGTTGGTCTAATTTGAGTTCAGTGACTCGACGTTTATGAGAAAGAGGTGCGCACTAGCAATGCTGTTGCTAGTCGCCCTCAATTCCCATTGGGTAGTAGCGCAAACGATTGTGAATGGCGTCATTGCTGAGCCACTCACTTCAACACCAGGGGATTCGATGCGGGGACGCGCTATTGTGGCGAGTCGTCAATCGGGTTTGTGCCTCTTATGTCATAGTGGGCCGTTTCCAGAGGAGCGCTTTCAGGGTAATTTAGCCCCTGAGCTCGGTAGCAGCGTTGCTCGATATACAGCACCTCAACTGAGAGCCAGAATTGTGGATGCAAGTTACTTTAATTCCAAGACCATCATGCCAGCGTATTACCGTACCGATCATTTAAATCGAGTAGCTCCGAAATTTACGGGTCAGACTATCCTCAATGGACAAGAGATTGAGGATGTTGTGGCCTTTTTACTGACCTTAAATACCACTGTCCAATGATGCGTAAAGATTTCATCGTTCAAAAGAGTCGGCGTGCTTGGCTTAAGAAAATCCAAAAGCTTGCTTTTTTAACTCTCGGCGCTTGGTTTAGTCCCTTCACTGTATTTGCTAAACCTGAAGATGCAACGAAGGCGATTACAGAGATTACGGGTGGCAAGCCAGTAATCAATGGAAAAGTGAACTTGGTTATTCCCCCGCTCGTTGAGAACGGTAACTTGGTGGTACTCAAGGTGAGTGTTGAGAGCCCCATGACGCCCAATGATTACGTAAAGGCAATTCATGTCATCGCTGAAGGTAATCCACTGCCCAATATCTTCACTGTCTACTTAACACCCCGTTCAGGTTCTGCCAATATTACGACTCGTGTGCGTCTAGCAGATAGTCAAATTGTCAGAGCGATTGCGCAGATGAGTAATGGAAGTTTTTATCAAGGGCAAGCTGAGACCTTAGTTACTCTCTCTGCATGTACTGAAATGGTGTGAGGAAAGATTATGAGTAAAACTTCCCGTACCTCCATCTCTATGCCATCGAGCGCTAAGAAAGGCTCAATCATCGAGATCCGTGCGATTGCCCAGCATGACATGGAATCAGGCTTTCGTTATACAGAAGGTGGTAAATTAATTCCACGTGACATCATTCGTGTCTTTACCTGCACCTATAACAATGTCGAAGTCTTCAAAGCAGATTTTTATTCTGGCATCGGCGCTAACCCATTAATTATTTTCACTACGCTTGCTACGGAAACAGGCACTCTAGAATTTAAGTGGACTGGTGATGATGGATATGAGGCGGTAAATCAAGCGAATCTCACTGTTACATGAAGCAGTGGCAGCTTCTATTCATTGGCTGTTTAATCTTTAGTGCACCGATTGTTTTGGCAGCAACGGATGCTGGAAAGCAAAAACTACAGTCAAGCTATGAGCTCATGTCTGCTGAAAATAAGGCTATGCAGGATGATCCCAGTCTAAACCCAGCGATGTTTTGGGTGGGTGATGGCGAAACTCTGTGGAATAAACCTTCTGCTCAAAACAACAAATCTTGTGCTAGTTGTCATGGGAATGTTCAGAAGTCAATGCGTGGCGTTGTAACAGCATTCCCGAAAATGATCAAAGGACGGTTGCAGACGCTCGAGGGTCAAATCAATCAATGTAGAGTTGGTGCGCAGGGTGCTCCAGCACTTCCCTATGACAGTAAGGAGCTTCTATCGCTAACAGCCGTGATTGCAAATCAATCCAAAGGAATGCCAATTGCGATTAAAGAAACACCTGAAAATAAAGCAGCCATGCAAAAAGGGCGCCAATCTTTTTACGAGAGAATGGGTCAGTTAAATTTGTCCTGCGCCCAATGTCATGAAGAGAGAGCTGGCTTGAAATTGGGCGGTAGTTTTATTCCCCAAGGTCATCCGAACGCTTATCCCATCTATCGCCTGGAGTGGCAAACCTTGGGTTCACTTCAGCGTCGCTTACGAAACTGCATGAGCGGTGTGAGGGCGCAGCAATACGAATATGGCTCGCCAGAAATGGCTCAACTTGAATTATTTCTGATGTGGCGCGCGCGCGGTCTCCCTATGGAGTCCCCAGGGGTTAGACCTTAATTAGTCAGAGAAAACGACAGAAGTAGTGCCGTTAATTAAAACCCGATCGTGCAAGTAATAGCGCAGAGCGCGTGAGAGAACTGTGCGCTCTAAATCACGTCCTTTGCGTACTAAATCATCTGGCGTATCGCCATGAGTAACGCGAGTCACGTCTTGTTCAATAATAGGACCCTCATCTAAATCGCTCGTAACAAAATGTGAGGTCGCCCCAATTAACTTAATACCGCGGGCATGGGCTTGATGATAGGGCTTAGCACCTTTAAAGCTAGGCAGGAAAGAGTGGTGTACGTTAATGCAACGCCCTGATAATTTGGTAGACAAGTCATCCGACAAGATTTGCATATAGCGCGCCAAAATGACCATATCTACTTTAGAGTCAGCCATGATTTGTAAAAGCTTGGCTTCTTGCGCTGGCTTAGTTTCTGGCGTTACTGGCAAGTGATAAAAAGGAATGTCTGCAAAATCAATGCTGGCATAAACCTCTTGAGGATGATTAGAGACAATGCCGCAGATGATCATTGGTAATTCACCAATCCGCCAGCGATACAGCAGATCAACTAGGCAGTGATCCAATTTAGAGGCCATGATCAATACCCGCTTCAAGTCTTTCACCGCGCGCAGATTCCAGGTGAGCTCAAAACGTTTTGCAATCTCCGAAAAACCAAAGCGCAAGGTATTGCCATCAGTCGGGCAGCTAAAGCTCACGCGCATGAAAAATCGTTTGGAAGCCTTATCGTCAAATTGCTGGGCTTCCTCAATATCACCGCCTGTCTGAAATATATAAGTTGAAACTGCAGCTACGATGCCAGGTTTATTAGGACAGGTAAGGGTGAGGTAATAGTTTTCTATAGTCATTACTTAAATCATTCATATTGCTGGTAATCCACCATTTTAGTCTGTGATGGCCGGTATTTAGATAATGCGATTACTGTTTGGCAGTCTCTTTAATCTTTTCTTGGGGACCTAGTAGCGGACTACTGTTATCAATAATCTTGGGCAGAACTACCTCTTCACAGATGGGCTTAGGTCCTACTATATTCATAAAGTTACATTCTTTTTTAGTGGCTGCAGAGGCAGCATGTTCTAAAGGGGATTTACCGGTAGTGGCGGTAGAGGCAATACTGGTTGCCGTTACTGGGTTTGCTACTGCAGCACTTGTTACTGCACCACCTGCTGAACTAGCTGCGGCAGTTCCGGTGCTACCGAGAGCAGCTAAGGGAGCCGCACATCCTTGCAGTAAAGCAAGGTTAAGAGATAAACAAATCCAAATCCAGGGCTGTGATGACATTCAAGAGGGAGTTACTTTGCCTTGCACACAGAATTAAATACGCCTGCCGTCCAAGTTTCACTTAATACGGGCTCAAACTTGCTATCGGGCGTATTGTTATCGGATACCACTTTACCCGTCCCTTTGCTACCAGAAAATTCTTTAAAAGCGATTGGGCGATAACTCACCGTAGGACAGTCATATTCATTCAGACCAATGATGGAACTGACGGGTTGCTTATTGTTTGGATTAACGCCAGGCTTCTTGAAATCTAACATCGACAGGATTTGTGTTTTTTCACCCTGAGTCTGAACAGTTTCCAGATCTACATACACCACCATTAATTCATTTGCACCCAATTCTTTCCAAGCAGCATTGGCATTGCTATGAGCACATAGGAGGGTTGAAGCGGTGATGCTAGCAAGTAGAATTTTTTTCATTGGATGTCTTTCAAAAAGAGCTTTCAGGTGCTTTGGAATATTTTATACGCCTCATGACTTATGCAATCACTTATTGTTGAGCTCCAGCGTACGTTTACTGGTTTCAGGTTTCATTTGCAAAGGGAGGTATTCATTCTTAGCCCACAGCGGGTTCATATTGCGATACAGCTTGCTCTGGACCCATCCAGATTGGCCTGCCTGATAGATAAATAGCGATTTTTCAAGATCAGAAAAGTCGTAAATGGCTCGCAGGCTTGGAGCTTGCAAGGTTTGATAGGGATTGTTTGAGCGTAATAATTCTAATCTGCCGACGTTAATTGAATTACTGTCCCCTGGAAATGGTGTTTCTATATTAAATAACTTACCAAGAACGGGAATTTTGCTCAAGGGTCGATGCTCTGAGATAGCAATATGCGCTTTGCCCCATGACCATTTTTTGAGATCATTGCCATATTGATTGCTGAGATAGTCAAGTGCTTTGTTAAAGGCGTCATTGGAAGACTCAAGGCAGGTTTCGATCACGTCTGTTTTTAGATTGTCACACCATGGGCTATTGGGGTTCTGAACTTGGGAAATTAAGGCGCCTCGATAATTGCGCTCACCATAATTTTCAGAGAATAAATAGCTCAATCGAGAAAAGAGATTGCGTGTTAATTGATCAGCCCAGGCATTGAATATGAGTGCGGCAGCACTATCTACTCGCATGTCACCATGAAAGTCTTTTGAGATCTCCAATGCTTGTGCTGCCAATGGATGAGTTGGCGCGCTAGATTTAAATAGCTCTAAGAGTGGTGTGGCACCCAAAGAAACAGTATCCGTCTGCATTGTTTTCATGTAATCAGCATCATGCAAATTGCGTGCTTTAATTAAATCTACAATGCGGTCATAACGTGCCGATAAATCCCAATCAGCTGTTAAGGGGTTTGGATCATTGGCGGCAATGATCCGTTGATTGGCTGTCGCTATCCAACCTTGTTCTGGATTATTGCTGGCGGGTAACTGTTCAAAAGGTACGTAGCCATTCCAGTCATGCTGTTTTTCCCATCCCGGGGCTGGAGCAACGCCATATAGACCTTGATGTAATAGGCGCTTTGGAGCAATGCCAGCCGCTTGGTAGGCAATATTGCCATCGCTATCCGCCATCACTACGTTTTGCATGGGCGCATAATTTTTACGTAGTGCTTGCTTAAAAGCATCTATATCTTTAGCGCGATTTATTTCCAATAAACCAGCGACCGATTGATTTTCAATGTCGAGAGCAGTCCAACGTAATGCCAGGGCATAGCGACTGGTATCAATGGCGCGTTTAGCCCGTGCATATGAATCAGAAATCACTGGACCATGACGGGTCTCTTTCACAATGAAATGGAGGGGTGGCGCACCTTTGATATCAATAATCTCTTGACGAACTTTAAATGGTAGCAAGCCATCAGGTCCGCGATACATGCCAGGATTTTTTTCATCGATCTGCTCAATATACAAATCTTGTACGTCGGGATTAGTGTTTGTAAAACTCCAAGCAAATTTATCGGTCCTCCCTAAAACTACCGCCGGAATTCCAGGCAGGGTTGCGCCCAGGACATTTAAGCCGGGGGCGTCTAAATGGGCAAAGTACCAAATGGCAGGTGCTGATAAGCCTAAATGGGGGTCATTTGCTAATAATGGTTTGCCACTGGCAGTGAGTTTGCCGCTAAGAGCCCAGTTGTTTGAGCCAACACCATCTTTCCCTCCCATTAGGTCAACATGACTTAACTCTGTTGCTGGAAGATTTTTAGATCTACTGTTGATGGGTCCAGCCTTGGGGTTAAAGACCTTAAGGTCCTGATAGATCTTGGCAAAATCCATATTGGTCACAGGCTCACCAACTTCAAATGGTGGCATGACCTCCCAAATCTGTTTAGTCGTCAAAAATTGAGATAGCTCGAGCCTTTGTAATTCTTTATGCCAGTTGCCTCCAAGATCGTAGGCCATCATCAGCATCCAGGCGACACTATCGGTCGGAGACCAGTGACCTGGCTTAGAACCAGTTAAGTAGTACTCCACTGGCAGTACCCAGCCAAGTTGTGTATTGCCAGCATTGACACCATCAGCATAGGCTTGCAGTAAGCGCTTTGCGGTGACTGGGTATTTATCGAATTGCTGTTCAGCAGCGTGCTTGACTCCAAGTGTGCGAATGAATCGATCAATGCTGACAGTTTCGCTACCTAAGATTTCAGAGAGGCGCCCACTGGCGATGCGACGATTCATTTCCATTTGCCACGACCGCTCGGTAGCATGTAAATATCCTAGAGCAAATAGCGCATCGGATTGACTATTGGCTTTGATATGAGGAATATCCGCCTCATCAAAAGTGATCACCACGCCATCCCCAAGACTCTTAATGACACGTTTACCCGATGGATTCGATTGTGCGAGATAAAGGTAACTGAGCGTGATGGCTAAAACGATCAGTAGGACGGTTCCAAGCGTCCACAGAATAGGGCGCAAGAATCGACGTGGTCCGGTTGAATTACCAATGGGCTTCATTTAGATATTTTAGTATTTTTGGGGTGGGCTGCCCTTAGTCTTCAGCGATATGGGCTTCCCAAGGGCATTTAGGGTGTACATGCTAAAATTTCGTTTGTCTTGATTTATATAGCGCGGCAGTGACTGCTAGTGCGAGCCCGAGTGGTGAAATCGGTAGACACAGCAGATTTAAAATCTGCCGACTCAAAAAAGTCGTGCCGGTTCGATTCCGGCCTCGGGCACCAATCGTCTTCAGTTCTTATTTCAAAGGGCAATCACTATTTTGCTTCGCACGCCTAAATTTGATCAAGATGTTGGCTTTGTACCCATAGATAGCATCAACATGAATTTACTCAAACTCCTACTGTGCTTTTGCCTGACTTTTTCATCTTTCACTGCATGGGGTGTTGATGTTCTGGAATTTCATTGCAAACGTTCAGAAAAAGGATATACAGAAGAGTATGAGATGAAGATCACTCTTGCATCCGGTGCTCAAAAAGCAAGAGTATTTCTAGATGATCGTGACCTAGATCAGTCGGACGCGTATGGCAAGCAAGTGGTAAAGAGTGTGACTCTAGCTCGCCCCAATATTTTTATATTGATCGAAGCCAATTTCGAGCCAGAAAATCTGATGGGCGTAGCTTACTCTGCTGGAACGGTCTCTACACACATGACGCTTGACCCAGTCACTGGCAAGTTAAAGAAGGTGGAGAAAATTCAGGGTGGGATCTTGGGTGAGACGATGGGCGATGGCACTTACATTACCGAAGAAACATGCTTGCCTTCTAAGATGCCCTATAAGTCAAAATAGAATCGCAATAAAGTTTAATCAGGCTCAGTCACAAATCCTAGCTTAGTCAGGCCAGCGCGACGCGAAGCCGCCAGGACTTGAGCAACATATTCATATTTCACGGATTTATCAGCCCGCAAATTAATCTCTGGTTGGGGATTTTTCTGTGCTGCCTTCTCGGCATAGCCATCAAATGTCTTTAAATCAATCGGTGTGCTATTCCAGAAGATTTGACCCTTGGCATCAATGCTGAGCTGAACGGACTCAGGTTTGATTTCATTGCGAACACTATTGGCTTTGGGTAATTCAACTTTGACTGCTTGCTGAATCACGGGCAGGGTGATGATAAAAATAATCAGTAACACCAACATGACGTCTACCATCGGCGTCATGTTGATTTCCGCCATGATGGCGTCTTCGTTCTGATCGTCTGACATATGGAAAGACATACTTATTCTCCAGACTTCACACGTGCACCAGTCACAAAATAGGCAAGCAAGTCATTACCAAAGCGATTGAGCTCTGCAACCAGTAATTTATTAGCGCGATTAATCGCGTTAAATCCGAGTACCGCAGGGATAGCCACTGCAAGGCCTAAGGCAGTCATGATCAAGGCTTCCCCGATTGGTCCTGCTACTTGATCGATTTGCGCGCTCCCTGAGCTGCTAATGGAGATCAGTGCATGATAGATGCCCCAGACGGTACCGAATAAACCAATAAAAGGGGCAACTGCTCCAGTTGATCCTAAAAAAGTGAGACCTTTCTGAAGACTGGCAGCTATATTATCAATGCCATTCTTAATGCTTCTAGCCATCCACTCTGAATAATTCAAAGTTTGCAAAAGCTCACGGCGATCACTCGATTGACTCTGATGGTGAATGGAAGCATCAGTAGCTGATTTAGCAATCTGATAGTAAGGGTTCATGCTCGGATTGCTAAAGGATTGCAGTCCTTGTTCATAGGAGCTTGCATGCCAGAACTGATCAAGCTCAGGTCTCAATTTGCGCAGGTTGCGCAGTTCCCAAAAGCGGGTGAGCAAGATCACCCAAGTCACGATTGAGCAAGTGAGCAACACAATCGCCACAAAGCGAGTGATGGCATCGCCCTCAAGCCATAGATTTGCAATTCCAAATGGTGTATTCATAGTCCTTAATTCTTGAGATTAAATTTAATTAAAAGATTAGTAGAAATTCTTTGGGGTGAGCCATTGACTAAAAAAGGTTTAAACCGGTAACGTCTGCCAATATCGGTTGCCGCACGGTCCAGTCTGGGAAAAGCGCTTGATTGCAATATAGCAACATCTTCTACTTCTCCCGCCTCAGAAATAATTAATCGGACAACTACGGTACCTTGTTCACCAGATCGTTTGGAGAACGAAGGGTAATAAGCATCAGCATCAGGTTGATATACAACGACCAGTTTACCAATGTCCGTCTGTATGGGCGTGCCGCTAGCACCCCCTGTCGTAGAAGGGGCAACAGCCGCATTTTGCATCTGGGCTTCACTCTTGGTTTGCTGCTGAGTTTGTTGGCTAGTGTTCTGAGTCTGTGGAGGCGTTGGTTTTTGTGATGATTTATCCTCCACAGTTTTTTTCTTAGGCTCTTCCTTGGGTTTGGGTGGCGGTGTAGCAGGAGCTTGCTGACTTTTATTGGCAGCGGTATCAGGGCTGACTAAATTAGCCATGACCCGTGCATCATCCATTTTGGGCGGACGTGATGAAAAATGTAAAAACTCTAAAGCCGGCAGGGCATGCAATAGCAGCACGATGCCAATAATGATGCGTTCCGTTTTTGTAAACGGAAGACGTGCATCGATCTTCTCCAAAAAAGTGCTCATTGAATGCTACCCAATAAACTTGAGCTGACATCGTGAGAATCGAGATCACTCTGCATTAAATCTTGCGCCATCTTGAGTAAGGTAAGCTCATCTTTGCTGCTCACAAAGTGCACTGCCCCATGATCTCTTAAGGATGCACCTTTCGTTAATTTACTAGCGGAGTCTATTTGCTCTAATTGACGCTTTAATTGTCGAACGACGGCTTCGCTCGTATCGATTAGGGTGATCGTGTCACCTAATAATTTACGAATCGCGTTTCTCAAGAATGGATAATGAGTGCAACCTAAAACCAAAGTATCTGAACCTGCATCTTGAATGGGCTCCAGATGCTTTGCAAGCAGCTCCAAGGTTTCTTCACTATCCGCTTTGCCAGCTTCAATCAATGGCACTAGTCCAGCGCCAGCTTGTTTGATGAAACGACAATGATTGGGGAGTGTGGCTAATAATGCATTGAATTTATCGCTCTTGAGAGTGGCTTCAGTTGCCAAGACACCCACAATGCCATTTCCAGATTGCATAGCAGCAGGCTTGATGCCTGGTTCAACACCGATGACGGGCACTAGCACTTCAGCTCGAATATGTTTGATGGCTTCAGCAGTAGCAGTATTACAAGCAACCACAATGGCATCACATCCGGCATCGGCTAAATATTTGCAAAGACTTAAGCTACGCGCAGAAATCCATTCACTAGATTTTTCACCATATGGTGCGTTTGCAGAATCTGCTAAATAAATATAGTCATGTTGCGGAAGCTGACGTAGGGCTTCATCCAAAATGGATAAGCCACCCACGCCAGAATCAAAAACGCCTATAAGCGACAATTCGGTGCCAATTCAAAAGCCAACATGTATTACGCAATCGTGACTGGAATATTGCCAATCTTCGCTTGCCATTCTTTCGGGCCAGTCTCATGCATTGAGATACCTTCGGAGTTCACGGCAACGGTTACCGGCATATCTTTGACATCAAACTCATAAATTGCTTCCATGCCGAGATCAGCAAAGCCAACTACTTTTGAAGTTTGTATTGCCTTAGATACTAAGTAAGCAGCACCTCCTACAGCCATGAGATAAGCAGATTTGTGTTTCTTGATCGCTTCAATTGCTGCAGGACCACGCTCAGCTTTTCCAATCATGGAAATCAAGCCCGTTTTAGCTAACATCATTTCAGTGAACTTATCCATGCGGGTGGAAGTGGTGGGACCTGCTGGACCAACTACTTCATTGCCAACTGGATCAACTGGGCCAACATAGTAGATCACGCGATTCTTAAAGCTGACTGGCAATTCTTCGCCTTTAGCCAACATATCCTGAATGCGTTTATGAGCGGCATCGCGTCCCGTCAAGATTTTGCCGTTTAACAATAGTGTCTGTCCCGGTTTCCAGCTCGCTACTTCCTCGGCGGTCAAAGTATCTAAATTGATGCGTTTGGATTTTTGTACATCAGGTGTCCAGGTAACATCTGGCCAATCTGACAGAGAAGGGATCTCTAATTTTGCTGGACCATCGCCGTGTAAATGAAAATGCACGTGACGAGTTGCCGCACAGTTAGGAATCATGGCGACGGGCAAGGAAGCCGCGTGGGTTGGGTAGTCCAAGATCTTAATATCAAGCACAGTAGCTAAGCCACCTAAACCTTGCGCACCGATACCTAATTTATTGACCTTCTCGTAAATCTCGAGACGCAATTCTTCTACGCGATTTTTTGCTCCACGCACAATCAGCTCTTGAATGTCGACTGGACCCATCAGAGCTTCTTTAGCCATCAACATCGCTTTTTCAGGAGTACCCCCAATACCAATACCGAGGATGCCGGGAGGGCACCAACCGGCGCCCATCGTCGGAACAGTCTTCACTACCCAGTCAACGATAGAGTCGGAAGGATTAAGCATGACCATCTTGGCTTTGTTTTCTGAACCACCACCTTTAGCGGCGCATATCACTTCAACATCATCGCCCGGAACGATTTCATAATGAATCACTGCTGGGGTGTTATCGCCAGTATTTTTGCGTTTGCCTGCAGGGTCAGCTAACACTGAAGCACGCAAAGTGTTTTCTGGATTGAGGTAGGCACGACGAACACCTTCGTTCACCATGTCAGTGACGCTCATCGTGGCATCTGACCACTGTACATTCATACCAATTTTGAGGAAGACCACAGCAATACCGGTATCTTGGCAAAGTGGGCGATGACCTTCAGCGCACATCCGGCTATTGGTCAAAATTTGAGCAATCGCATCCTTGGCAGCTTCGCCTTTTTCAAGGGAGTAAGCCTTGCCCATCGCATCAATGAAATCTTTGGGGTGGTAGTAAGAAATGAACTGGAATGCGTCTGCAACGCTTTGAATGAGATCGTTTTGTTTGATATTTGTCATGGCTTTCTAGCTTATTTCCACATTAATAGTAAGGTTTGGCCTATTTTAAGGGTTTGCCATAGAGCAAATCCCGAGTGTTTTCACTTATCTTTGAAGGTTCTGAAGGTCTAAACCCGCCATTTTGCGACATTTTGCGCATTTTGAGATGTAAAGGCCATTGATTGTTAGATAGAGGGCTTTGAAGCATGGAACCATTAAAGCAAGAAAACCGCGTATTTCACCCACCTGCAGATTTTGTAAAGGGTGCGGCAATTCCAGGTATGGATGCCTATACCAAGCTTTGTGCTGAAGCGGAAAAAGATTATGACGGTTTCTGGGGGCGTCTTGCAAAAGAAAATATTTACTGGAAAAAGCCGTTTACCAAAGTTTTAGATGAATCTAAAGCGCCTTTCTATAAATGGTTTGAAGATGGCACAACAAACGCTTCTTATAACTGCTTAGATCGTCAAGTCGAAGCCGGCTTAGGCGATAAAACTGCCATCATTTTTGAGTCTGATGACGGTAGCGTTACTAAGGTCACTTACAAAGAGTTGCTTGAGCGCGTGTGCAAAATGGCAAACGCACTGCGCAAAATGGGCGTCAAGTCTGGTGACAGTGTCATTATTTATATGGCAATGACTATCGAGGGCATTGTAGCCATGCAAGCGTGTGCTCGTATCGGTGCAATTCACTCTGTAGTGTTTGGTGGATTCTCGGCGCAAGCCTTGCGCGATCGCATTATGGACGTTGGTGCAGTTGCAGTGATTACTGCTGATGGCCAGTTCCGTGGGGGCAAAGCATTGCCTTTGAAGGCAATTTGCGATGAAGCCCTTTCCACTGGCGAATGTCCTAAGGTAAAGCACGTGATTGTGAGCAAGCGAACTGGTGCTGATATCGCCATGACGGCAGGGCGTGATGTTTGGATGCAAGACATCATGGCTCAGGAAGCGACGACTTGTGAGCCGGAGTGGGTCAGTGCTGAGCACCCATTGTTTATTCTGTACACATCAGGCTCTACTGGTAAACCTAAGGGTGTGCAACACTCCACAGGGGGCTACCTCTTGTGGGCGATTCTTACTATGAAGTGGACCTTTGATATCAAACCTAGCGATGTGTTCTGGTGTACCGCTGACATTGGTTGGGTAACAGGACACTCTTATATTACTTATGGTCCACTCGCAGTGGGTGCCACCGAGATTGTGTTTGAAGGTGTGCCAACCTATCCTAATGCGGGTCGCTTCTGGGACATGATTCAAAAGCACAATGCTACTATTTTTTACACAGCACCAACTGCAATTCGGTCTTTGATCAAAGCGTCGAGCAATGATGAGGCCGTTCATCCAAAGAGCTACAACTTAACTTCCTTACGCCTCTTGGGTTCTGTTGGTGAACCAATCAATCCAGAAGCGTGGATCTGGTACTACGAGAATGTGGGTGGTTCACGTTGTCCAATCGCAGATACGTTCTGGCAAACCGAAACTGGTGGTCATATGATTTCTCCATTGCCAGGTGCAACGCCAATGGTTCCAGGTTCATGTACCTTGCCATTGCCAGGCATTCAAGCAGCTATTGTGGATGAAGCGGGTGTAGACGTGCCTAATGGTCAAGGCGGTATTTTGGTTGTGAAGCGTCCATGGCCTTCCATGATCCGCAACATTTGGGGTGATCCAGATCGCTTTGTGAAGTCTTACTTCCCTGAAGAGTTGGGCGGCACTTTATATCTCGCTGGTGACGGTGCTATTCGTAATAAAGATACTGGTTACTTCACCATTACTGGCCGTATTGATGACGTCTTGAACGTTTCTGGTCACCGCATGGGAACTATGGAAATCGAATCTTGCTTGGTGGCTAATCCATTAGTTGCTGAAGCCGCAGTGGTTGGTCGTCCAGATGAGCTCACTGGTGAAGCGATTTGTGTATTCGTCGTTCTCAAAGGCGGTCGCCCAACAGGTGATGAGGCTAAAAAGCTTGCAACGGAATTGCGTAATTGGGTTGGTAAAGAGATTGGCCCAATTGCTAAGCCAAAAGATGTACGTTTTGGTGATAACTTACCTAAGACCCGTTCGGGCAAGATCATGCGCCGTCTATTGCGTGTAATCGCGAAGGGCGAGGAAGTCACTCAAGATACCTCTACGCTAGAAAACCCAGCGATTTTGGATCAACTCAAAGAGTCTCTCTAAGCTGTCTTCATGGGGGTTTGAGGCGAACCCCTTTCGGCAATCGTATAATCAACGGTTCCGGAAGGGTGGATGAGCGGTTTAAGTCACACGCCTGGAAAGCGTGCGTAGGTTAATAGCCTACCGCGGGTTCGAATCCCGCCCCTTCCGCCATTTATCACGAAAACCACCTGCGGGTGGTTTTTGCTTGATGGTTTACCGTAATATCTGAGCGACTAAGGTAAATAAAGTTAATAAGCTTAATAAAATATTTGGAGGCAATATGATTTTTGCAATTCTATTAATGGATCGTCCTGGTACATCAGAGCTGCGAGTACAAATACGTCCAGAGCATCGTGCTTACTTGGCACAACAAGCGGAGCGCATGGCTTTTGCTGGACCCCTCACTTCTGAAGATGGCAATATCGTAGTGGGTAGTTTGCTGGCAATGGATTTTCCAAATAGGGCAGCTGTGGATGCATGGTTGAAAGATGAGCCTTTCACTAAAGCAGGCGTATATGAAAAACCGGTAATTCATGTGTTTAATAACATGTGGGCACAGAAGGCTGGATTTCCACCTGCATAAAAAGATCCCTATATTGAGGATGGGTTGTTACTTTTGGTATATCATTAGTTGATATAGTTTGGAGATGAAGAATGTCGGCATCTCCACATTACTAGACCTGCATCAACAGGTGATAGATCAAGAGGTTGGTTACTGGGTGAAGATTGAGGCTTGGCAGGTTGAGGTTACAACTGCAATTCCACATGGTGTCCGGTATTCATTGACACTCCATGATCCTAAGGGCTTGAGGATCATGGGCTATGACAATGCCCATGCTCTAAAGACTAGATCTGGTTATGCTGGAAGAAAATTACCATATGACCATAAGCATCGAAGTTCTCGTGATCAAGGGGTTCACTATGTATTTAAAGATGCATATCAGCTACTAGGCGATTTCTTCCTTGATGTTGATAGAGCATTAAAGGCGGCTAAAGGGAAATGAAAGTTATCAAAATTGGCATTGCATCACAAGAAGAAATTCGAAAACGCATACTTGCAATTGCAAGAGGCGATTTGAAGGCTAAGTCGAGTGATCCTAAAATATGGTTTACCTCTATGCGCTCTTTAGCGCAGGTTTTAAGTGATGAAAACCGGGCCCTGTTGGAAGTCATTCGATCATCTAAGCCCGTGTCGATCTCTGAGTTAGCAGACCTCACTGGTCGTAAGCAAGGTAATTTATCTAGAACACTAAAAACGATGTCGAATTACGGGCTTGTAAAAATGAAAAAGCAGGATAGGGCATTAAAACCCATAGCCTGCGGCGATCGTATTGAGATTTTTGTATAAATCTTAAATTGGCTTGATCTGAACTTTCCTGAACTTGATCGTTCCGCCTGCAGATTGCAGTGCAATAGGGCCTTCAGCAAAGCGACTGTCTTGCGCATCGGCTACAGTAACAACCCCATTCATCGTCACTTTGAAATGCGATCCATTAGCAACGATCTCCATCGTGTTCCAACGTCCACCAGCTTTATGAATCGGATCCACTTTTGCGACATCCACAATTGCGCCGGTAGCATAAGCTTGTTCCGGGCGAGTGTCCCAGATATTGATTTCATAAGAGTTATTTGCAGAGACTTTATTGGGGTCTTGGCAGCGAATAAAGATGCCACTATTAGTATTGGATTCGGCCCAAAATTCTGCTTTGATAACAAAGTTCTTATAAGTTTTGGTGCTTACCAAAAAACCGCTGGGCTTATTACCTTCAACAATTCCATTGCCAATGACCCAACTCGCGTTACCCACAATATTCCAGCCGTTGAGGCTCACCCCATCAATCATGTCTACAAAACCATCTTGATTTTGTGCATGAGCAACGCTGCTAAAAAGAATGGTTTGAGCACAAAGAAAGAGTGCGGCTAGGAATTTCAAGGTTGATTTCATGGGAGGTCTCCACTGAAGTTATATTATTTATTTGGAACCCATTGATTGTTGCTGATAATGGTGGAGTAGTGCAAGTAGCGGCTTTCCCTGAAAGTTGTCAGACAAAAGTTGATCTACTACGTCTATATTGACCTCAGAATCAAGTAGACTTGCATTATGAATTTGTCAAAATCGCGCCTTCTCCTCATTTTTACTATTTTTGCTGCTTTAAACCTTACAGCCTGTGGCTCGATTGAGTCTGCCGCTCAGGATGACTGCACCTCCATTGGTTGGCAAATCGGTAGTAAAGGCTATCAAGATTGCTATAAGGCACGTCTTTATGAACGGAAGCTAGACTACTCTCTGCCCCCAGGCGATAAGCCATCTCCATCCTTTCTCTAATATCAGGGTTTACCCTGATTTCAATCCCTTGAGCGCCGTCAAGGACTTAGGGGGTGAAATAACCCAAAATCAAGCGTTATTTTGCGTTTTAGCTAGTTTTGAGTAGCGCAAATGGATGCATTAAAACGATAAAGATTAGAGAATATGAATCACCCAAAGCCTTCCCAAGAAGTTAAAGCAGTTGCAGTAGCTACTGCAGATGATTTGAGGGAGACCATTCGCCGTAAAAGTAAATTAAAAGGTCGTCAAGCAGATGACGCATCTTTGGCAGAGGTTCGACAGCTGATTGGTGAGGCAGCCCATCGTCGCGACTTGCTGATTGAAAATCTTCATAAGCTGAATGATGAATATCGTGCATTACATGATCGACATTTGGTTGCTCTGGCAAAAGAAATGAATTTGCCGATGGCTGAGGTTTATGAAGTCGCCACTTTCTATCATCACTTTGAGGTAGTGCGCGGCAACGATCCTGTGGCAGATATCACTGTGCGCGTATGTGATGGAATTGCTTGTGAATTAGCTGGTGCACAAAACCTATTGACCAAACTTCCTACGATTTTAGGAAATCCCAAGGTCAAAGTAATAGCAGCTCCTTGTGTGGGTCGTTGCGAGCAAGCGCCTGTAGCGGTAGTGCATCAATATCCAGTGCTATTTGCTACAGCAGAAAAAGTTAAGGCTGCGGTCAGCAACCAATTAACTACCCAGCCAATGGCAAAAGATGATGCCAGCTTTGATCCGGCGGCGTTAGCAGAGCATGGTGTATCTACGCAAGGCGAGAACCAAGCAGTTTCACCTGACTATGTTGGCTATGAGGCTTACCGTGCTCAAGGTGGTTACACATTAGCTAGAGAAATTCATGAAGGTAAGAGAGACGCTGAGAGTGTAATCAAGGCGATGGAGAGTTCTGGCCTGCGTGGCTTGGGTGGCGCAGGTTTTCCAGCAGGTCGCAAGTGGCGCATCGTGAAAGATCAAACAGCACCTAAGCTCATGGCTGTCAATATTGACGAAGGTGAGCCTGGCACTTTTAAAGATCGAACCTATTTAGAGCGTGATCCCCATCGCTTCCTTGAGGGCTTATTCATTGCAGCAAATGTCGTTGGGATTGATACTTGCTACATTTACTTGCGTGATGAGTATCACGGCTGCCGTGAATTGCTCGAAAAAGAATTAGCAAAGCTCAAAGCAAATCCACCATTTCCGATTCCTAATATTGAATTGCGTCGCGGTGCAGGGGCCTATATCTGCGGTGAAGAATCTGCCATGATTGAAAGTATTGAAGGTAAGCGTGGTGAACCCCGGATGCGTCCGCCATACATTGCACAAGTGGGTTTATTTGGTAGACCAACTCTTGAGCACAACTTTGAAACTCTGTATTGGGTGCGTGACATTGTTCAACGCGGTCCAGAGTGGTTTAGTTCTTTCGGTCGTCATGATCGTAAAGGCTTGCGGAGTTTTAGTGTAAGTGGGCGCGTGAAAATGCCAGGTGTGAAGTTGGCACCAGCTGGTATCACGATTCAAGAATTGATTGATGAGTACTGTGGTGGCATGCAAGATGGTCATCAGTTCTATGGTTATTTACCGGGTGGCGCATCGGGTGGTATTTTGCCGGCGACCATGAATGATATTCCGCTGGACTTTGATACCCTGCAACCGTACGGCTGTTTCATTGGTTCTGCTGCAGTGATGGTGTTTAGTGACAAAGATAAAGCACGTGATATGGCTTTAAATGTGATGCACTTCTTTGAGCACGAGAGTTGTGGTCAGTGCACTCCATGCCGAGTTGGTACCGGTAAAGCTGCGAAATTAATGCAAGCGAAATCTTGGGATCAAGAAACCCTCGAAGATTTGGCTACTGTCATGGTAGATGCGTCGATTTGTGGCTTAGGTCAAGCCGCACCAAATCCGATTCGTTGTATTCATAAATATTTCCCACAAGAAATCGTATAAAAAGGGAAGAACGAGACACCTATGAACGCACCAACTAATCCAAAAGAACTCGAACTCCAAACTGTTGAGTTCAAGCTCGACGGCAAGACGATAGTTTCTTATGAAGGCGAAACGATTCTCAAGGCTGCAAAACGTCATGGGATTGATATTCCCCATCTCTGTTTCAAAGATGGCTATCGTCCTGACGGTAACTGCCGTGCTTGCGTTGTGGAAATCAATGGTGAACGTACCTTGGCTCCTAGTTGCTGCAGAAGCGCTACGCCAGGCATGGAAGTTAAAGCCAATAGCGAGCGCGCTATAAAAAGTCAAAAACTGGTACTGGAGATGTTGCTCTCCGATATGCCTGATGAAGGTTTTAAGTGGGTTGGTGATAGCAAAGCAGAAGAACAAAAGCATCAACATGGTGAGCTCAGTACTTGGGCTGCGCGGATGGATGTCACAGTGCGCCCAGAGCTGAAAGCCTTACGGCGTGAAAAAGTTGCTCACGATATTTCCCATCCAGCAATGGCAGTTAATCTGGATGCCTGTATTCAATGTAATCGTTGCGTGCGTGCATGCCGTGAAGAGCAGGTCAATGATGTCATTGGCTATGCGATGCGTGGGGCTCACAGCGAGATTGTGTTTGATCTCAATGATCCAATGGGTGATAGCACTTGCGTTGCCTGTGGCGAGTGTGTACAAGCATGTCCTACTGGTGCATTGATGCCAAAAGGTTTAATTGGCTCACAAATAGTAGATCGCAAAGTGGATTCTGTATGTCCATTTTGTGGCGTGGGTTGCCAGATAACTTACAACGTCAAAGATGAAAAGATTGTGAGTGTTGAGGGTCGCGATGGCCCAGCCAACCATAATCGTTTATGCGTCAAGGGCCGCTTCGGCATGGATTACATCCATAATCCACAGCGCTTAACAAAACCACTCATTCGCAAACCAGGCGTTCCTAAAGATGAATCCATTCTAGAAGGCAAGCAAGACTGGTCAGATATCTTCCGTGAAGCGACTTGGGAAGAAGCTTTAGATTTTGCTGGCGGCAAGCTCAAAGAGTTAAAAGATAAGCACGGCCTTAAAGTCTTGGCTGGCTTCGGCTCTGCTAAAGGCAGTAATGAAGAGGCGTATTTATTTCAGAAATTGGTTCGTACTGGATTTGGTAGTAACAATGTTGATCACTGCACTCGTCTTTGCCATGCCTCATCTGTTGCGGCGTTATTGGAAGGTGTTGGTTCGGGCGCTGTTAGTAACCAAGTCAATGATGTTGAGCACTCCAGCTTGATTTTCTTGATTGGATCAAACCCAACAGCCAATCATCCTGTCGCTGCAACTTGGTTTAAGAATGCGGCTAAACGCGGTGCCAAGATTGTGCTGTGCGATCCTCGTATGACCGAGATCAGTAAACATGCTTGGCGCACCATGCAGTTCAAGCCAGATACCGATGTGGCAATGCTCAATGCCATGATCTATACGATTATTGAAGAAGGCTTGGCGGACAAAGACTTCATTACGAATCGTGCCAATAATTATGAAGCGCTAAAAGACAATATCAAGGGCTATAGCCCTGAAGCTATGGCGCCGATCTGCGGTATTCCACCCGAAACTCTGCGTGAAGTGGCTAGAGAGTTTGCCACTACAAAATCAGCGATGATTTTGTGGGGTATGGGTATTAGCCAGCACGTTCATGGCACAGATAATGCACGTTGCTTAATCGCCTTGGTGAGTATCACCGGCCAAATTGGTAAGCCTGGCTCAGGACTGCATCCACTGCGCGGTCAAAATAACGTGCAGGGTGCTAGTGATGCTGGTTTGATTCCGATGATGTTCCCTAACTATCAACGAGTTGATAATCCAGAAGCGCATGCTTGGTTTGAAAAATTCTGGGGAACGCCTCTTGATAAGAAGCCTGGCTATACCGTGGTAGAGATCATGCATAAGATTACTGCGCCTGATAGTGATCCAGATAAAATTCGCGGTATGTATGTCGAGGGTGAAAACCCAGCAATGAGCGACCCCGATCTTAATCATGCTCGCCATGCACTAGCCTCTCTAGAGCATTTGGTAGTGCAGGATATCTTTATGACTGAAACCGCATTGCTCGCTGACGTTGTTTTACCTGCAAGTGCTTGGCCTGAGAAGGTCGGTACTGCAAGCAATACGGACCGTATGGTGCAGATGGGTAAAAAAGCAATCAATCCTCCTGGCGAAGCTAAGCCTGATCTGTGGATCATCCAAGAGATTGCTAAGCGTATGGGCCTCAATTGGAATTACCCAGGTCCTGATGCTGGAGTTGCAGCAGTCTATGAAGAAATGCGTCAAGCAATGCATGGCGCGATTAAAGGCATTACTTGGGAGCGACTTGAAAAAGAATCGAGTGTCACTTATCCTTGTTTATCACTTGAAGATCCTGGTCGTCCAATTGTCTTTGATGATTCTTTTGATACTCCTGACGGCAAAGTCAAACTCGTTCCTGCGGATATCATTCCTGCAAATGAACGTCCCAATACTGAATATCCATTTGTACTGATTACTGGTCGTCAGTTGGAGCATTGGCATACCGGTAGTATGACGCGCCGTGCAACCATACTGGATGCAATCGAGCCCATGGCAACTGTCTCAATGCATGGGGAAGATATGACCCAGTTAGGCGTTTCTGCTGGTGATGTCATTACTGTGCAATCACGTCGTGGCGAAGTTGGTATCCATGTACGTAGAGATGATGGTACGCCAAGGGGTGTGATCTTCATACCATTTGCTTACTATGAAGCTGCGGCAAATTTGATTACCAATTCTGCATTAGATCCATTTGGCAAAATCCCAGAATTTAAATATTGTGCAGTCAAGCTCTCTAAGGGCGGTGAAGTTGCCAAGATTATGGGCTACGGCACTAATGCACCAAATGGACCAGAGTTAACCGTCAATATCTAAGCGTCTATCTGTTCAGATTTATTGCAGTAAAAAGGCTCCAAAAATGGAGCCTTTTTACCTAGAGCTCACGAATTTGATTTGCCCTTTAGAATGATCCCTCTATGGCAAGTTCATCACCATCACCCTCCCAAAACCAAGCTGAGTTACCAGTTCTCATTATTGGGGCAGGATTAGCCGGATTAACCGTTGCTCTGCATATGGCTGAGAACCAGCCAGTCATCTTGATGGCCAAACGGGGCTTGAGTGAAGCTGCTACTGCTTGGGCCCAAGGTGGCATTGTTGGCGTGGTGGATAAAGAGCATGACAGTATTGACTCTCATGTGGCCGACACTATAGATGCCGGTGCTGGACTGGTAGTGGAGTCAACTGCTCGCTACATCGCCGAAGAGAGTGCTGAAGCCATTAAATGGTTAGTGGAGCAAGGCGTTCCCTTTACCGAAGATAAGTCTGGTCCCATGGGTTTGCATCTCACTCGTGAAGGTGGCCATAGTCATCGCCGGATCGCGCATGCTGCTGATGCAACTGGAAAGGCAATTCATGAAGTGTTGCTGGATAAAGCAAGAGCCCATAAAAATATCCGAATTTTGGAACATTGGATTGCACTCGATCTCATTACCAATCGTCAACTAGATGCTAAGACACAGCGTAGCAAGCCAAATCGGTGTTATGGCGTATATGCCTTAGATATTCAAAAGAATCGTGTTGAAACAATTGAAGCCAAGTCAGTAGTCTTAGCTACCGGTGGTGTTGGCAAAGTCTATCGCTACACTAGTAATCCTGATACTGCCACTGGCGATGGTATTGCCATGGCTTGGCGTGCAGGTTGCCGTGTTGGCAATATGGAATTTATTCAATTTCATCCTACCTGTTTGTATCACCCCAGTGATCGTACCTTCCTCATTACTGAAGCAATGCGTGGTGAGGGTGGCTTATTGAAACTGCCCGATGGCACTCGTTTTATGCCAGCCCATGATGAGCGCAATGAATTAGCTCCCCGCGATATCGTAGCGCGTGCCATCGACTTTGAAATGAAGAAGCATGGTCTTGATTATGTTCATTTAGATGCGACTCATCTTGGCGAAGCATTTATTAAAGAGCATTTCCCAATGATTTACGCGCGTTGCTTAAGTCTTGGCTTGGATATCACCAAAAAGCCAATACCGGTTGTACCTGCAGCGCATTACACCTGTGGTGGCGTCGTAACCGATCTTAAGGGCCGCACTGATTTACCAGGCCTATATGCAGTTGGTGAAGCAACTTATACTGGTTTACATGGTGCTAATCGCTTAGCAAGTAACTCACTTCTCGAGTGCGTGGTGATTGGTAAAGCTGCAGCAGAGGATATCTCGAATCTAAAGACTCCAGTAATGCCACATCTTCCTCTTTGGGATGAGAGTCAGGTAGAAGATGCTGATGAGCAGGTGGTGATCGCCCATAACTGGGATGAATTACGTTCTTTGATGTGGAACTACGTTGGCATTGTGAGAACCAATCGCCGATTAGAGCGCGCGCTCCACCGAATTAAACTTCTCAGATATGAAGTGCAAGAGTATTACGCCAACTTTAAAGTGACGCGAGATCTGATTGAATTGCGGAACTTACTGGAGTGTGCTGAACTCATTGTCAGATCAGCACTCATGCGCAGAGAAAGTAGGGGATTGCATTACAGCCGCGATTACCCAGGTACTTGGGCGGTCTCATATCCAACGATTTTGACCCCTCAAGCTGAGGGTAGCTCAGAAAATTCTGAGACCTAAGCGATTCATAGAGCGCCCTTTAGAACGGCCTCTTTAATATGTTTACTCAAGCGGGTTTGCCAGCCTTTGCCGCTCGCACGTAATTTTTCTAAGATATCTGAATCTAATCTGAGACTTAGCATTTCCTTTGCATTCTGAATTGGAGGGCGACCAACCCCTCGCTTAATTAAAGTATCGCCAACATAAACATGTGCATCTCGAAACCACTGCTCATCCAGTTCGGGCGCGTCATCCGGATCAACCCAATCTTTCGATATATTTTTTAATTTCACGTTCATTTGCTCTCCTTAAGCTGATGATCCTTCTGGTGTTACCTCTATACGTCCAAACCAACACAACTGGAAGGTGATCTAAATAGCCAAAAGTGATCATCCTTGTTTCCCCATAATTCTTTCTATCGTCTAGCTGGTCCATATGGGACAAAGCAAAGACTTCGTTTGCTCTCGCCATATCTAACCCCCTTACAAAAAGGGTAATTTCACGCTTCACATCATCAAACTCGATCACGTATCCACCCAATTAATGTATATACAAAAATAATTAATGTCAATACAAAAATTGAGAAAGAGACGGCGGGCCCAATTAATGCAAGGACAATAGTCTAGAAATGAAAAACCCCACTGCATATCAGTAGGGTTTGAAGAGTTTGTCAGTCAAAGACTGATGAAGAGAGGTGCTACAAAATTCTCATCGAGAAATCTATGGCATTCACATCCTTGGTTAGCTTGCCTAGTGAGATGCGATCCACACCAGTAGCAGCAATCGCGCGCATCTGATCTAAATTAATCCCACCAGAAGCCTCTAGTAAGGCGCGACCATCCGTTAAAGCGACAGCTTGTTTCATTTGATCGGTATTGAAGTTATCAATCAAGATACTCTTGGCACCAGCAGCCAAAGCTTCTTCCAATTCGGCCAAGTTTTCTACTTCAATCTGAATCTCGACTCCAGCATTGAGTGCTTGGGCATTCTTTAAGGCTGCAGTAATACTACCTGCAGCAGCGATGTGATTCTCTTTAATGAGGATGCCGTGCCATAGTGCGAGTCGTTGATTTTGGCCCCCGCCTAAACGAACCGCATACTTCTGCGCCTGACGTAAACCAGGAATTGTTTTGCGGGTATCCAATACAGTACAGCCTTTTGGATTAGGGCTGGCCCCGGCAATCGCATCAACGTGTTGACGAGTAATACTGGCAGTCCAAGATAAGGTTTGCAAGAAGTTAATGCAAGTACGCTCAGCAGACAGAAGGGCTTGAGAATCAGCTTCTATATCGCATACCTTAGTATCAGGCTTCATCAAGTCCCCTTCGATATAATGCCAAGTTACCTTTGCATTGGGATCGAGTTTCTTGAGCGTGCCTTCAAACCAATCTACACCGCAGAGCACTGCTTCTTGGCGAACAATTAGTTGTGCCTGCACTGTTTTATTGGGAACTAACTTGGCAGTCCAATCGCCCTTGCCAATATCTTCCATGAGCGCATCCTGAATATTGCGTTGGCGAGCTTGCTCTAAGGTTTCGTTGGTATCAAACATGAAAGAATTATTAATATATAAAACTAAAAGTAAAAAAGCTAAGCAGCGCCAATATTCTTGACAAAGCCATGCTGTGCTTTGGCTAAAAGATCAGGGTGGTTTTTAGTAAAGTCCAGCATGCGCTCAATACAAACCAAAGCTTTTGTTCGAGTAGGTTCTTCAACAAAGATTTCGCCGGAAGTATTTTCCAGGCAATCTAAAATACCTTGAAGACCATTCATCGCCATCCAAGGACAGTGAGCGCAACTCTTACAGGTGGCGCTATTACCGGCAGTGGGAGCCTCAATCAATTTTTTGTTAGGGGCTAACTGGCGCATGCGATGCAAGATACCCTTATCCGTGGCCACAATGTATTCGCTTGCAGTACCTTCAACCACTGCTTTGATCATGGCTGAGGTTGAGCCAACAACATCAGCCAAATCAACCACAGCTTGGGGTGACTCGGGATGCACCAAGATCATGGCATTGGGATGGGCGGCTTTGAGAATTTCTAATTCAGCCGCTTTAAATTCATCATGCACGATACAGGCACCATTCCATAACAACATATCAGCACCAGTCTGTTCTTGAATATACCTACCGAGATGTCGATCCGGTGCCCATAATATTTTTTTACCTTCAACTTTAAGTTGATGCACGATTGCTAAGGCGCAAGAGCTAGTGACCATCCAATCCGCTTGTGCTTTAACTGCAGCACTCGTATTGGCATACACCACCACAACTCGATCAGGATGGTCTGCACGAAATTTGGCAAAGTCATTGGCATCACAACCAAGATCTAAGGAGCAGGTTGCATCTAAGTCTGGCATAAAGACACGTTTTTCAGGGCTGAGAATCTTTGCTGACTCACCCATAAAACGAACGCCGGCAACAATGAGATTCTTGGCAGGATGGTTCATACCAAACCGTGCCATTTCTAGAGAGTCAGCTACAAAGCCACCAGTCTCCAAAGCCAAGTCTTGAATATCGCCATCAACATAGTAGTGAGCAATCAGAGCAGCATCTTTTTCAATCAAGAGCTGCTTGATACGGGCAATGACAGTTGCTTTTTCAGGGGCTGCTAAATAAGGCGGGACCTTTGCCCATGCTTGGGCAGTACAGGTAACCCCAGCAGCATCTTGCTGAGGGTAGTCAAAGGCAATCGGGGCGTTAACAGTTGAATTCATACGAAATCTTAATCCACTCCCGATATTTTTGCGTCACTACTAAAATGGCAACTTCGCATCTGGCTTGGCAGCCAACAGAACAGCTTTAAACTCTGCCTGAATACGCTTAATCGCTTCTTCACTATCTGCTTCAAAGCGCATCACGACCACTGGGGTGGTATTTGAAGGCCTTGCTAAGCCAAAGCCATCGGCATATTCCACGCGTACACCATCGATCGTATTAATCGATTGAGAGGTAGGGAACTTAGCATTGGCCTTAATACTGTCTAGCAAAGCAAATGGCTCGCCCTCTGCGCAAGCAAGCTGTAGTTCTGGGGTGCAGATGGCATTAGGCAGTTCATTGAGCGTCTTGCTAGGATCTTTTTCTTTAGAGAGGATTTCTAAAAGACGAGCAGCTGTATAGAGACCATCATCAAAACCAAACCAACGGTCCTTAAAGAAGATGTGGCCCGACATCTCGCCCGCTAGTGGTGCGCCAGTTTCTTTAAGCTTTGCTTTGACTAAGGAGTGACCCGTTTTCCACATCAAGGGCTCGCCACCATGCTGCTTAACCCAGGTGGCTAAGTTACGGGTACATTTCACGTCATAAATAATCTGACCGCCAGGATTCCTAGAGAGAACATCCTTAGCAAAAAGCATCATTTGACGATCTGGAAAAATCACTTGACCATCTTTAGTCACAACACCTAAACGATCGGCATCACCATCAAAGGCAAGACCTAATTCATTATCCGTGGTTTGCAAATTTTTAATCAGGTCCTGAAGATTCTCAAGATGTGCCGGGTCAGGATGATGATTGGGGAAATGACCATCGACTTCACAAAACAGCTCTTGTACTTCGCAACCTAGAGCCCTTAAGAGTTTGCCAGCAAACGCACCGCCTACGCCATTACCGCAATCGACGGCAATTTTCATCGGGCGTGAAATTTTGACATCACCTACGATGTACTTGAGATACATCGGGAAGATGTCAAAGCTACTGCGAGTGCCGAGTTTATTGGATTCGCCAGCAGCAAATTGTTTGGCTTCAATACGTTTACGCAAGGCCTGAATCTGATCTCCATAAATCGCAGCACCACCCAAAACCATTTTGAAGCCGTTGTAGTTTGGTGGATTATGGCTACCGGTAATCATGATGCCGGACTTGGGCTGTTTACCATCAAGGATTTGATTCGCACCGAAGTAGACCATTGGGGTAGCAACCATACCCAGATCAATTACGTTAATGCCAGTGGAGAGTAGACCTTCAGTTAAGGCTTCAATCAGGCTCGGTCCAGATAAGCGACCATCACGACCAATCACAATTTCCGTCTCGCCAAGCTCGCGCATCTCAGTACCAAAGGCTTGACCAATGAGTTTGGCAATCGATGGATCTAGGGTTTCATTGATGATGCCGCGAATGTCATAAGCCTTAAAGATAGATGGAGAGAGTTGCATGAAACACCCTTAAATGAAAGGAAGCGCTGGGCGCAAAATAAATAAAAAAATTAAGAATTTGAATTCAGGAAATTAATGCGCTCGGCAGTGATAGCATCCACACTCTCATTGGCAACAACTTGGTCTGAGCCACTCGCTAATGCTTTTTCAATTGGTTTTGCCAACACCTTCCCATACTCAACACCAGGTTGATCAAAGCTATTGATATTCCAGAGCGCACCCAAAGTACCAGCACGGTTCTCGTACAAGGCTAGTAATGCACCTAAATAGAAAGCATTGAGTTCAGGCAATAGCAATAAGTTGCTTGGGCGCTTACCTGGATAAACATTATTTGGATTGCTATCAGTCTTGCCGTGCGCTAAAGCCTGGGCCTGCGCTAGGCAGTTCGATAACAAAATACGATGATGCGCTAAGGACTCAGGTCGAGCGCTCATGGGTTTGCGCACAGCAATAAAATCAATCGGAATGATTTCAGGGCCTTGGTGGAATAGCTGGAAGTAGGAGTGTTGCGCATTGCTGCCCGCACTACCAAATACTACTGGTGAAGAATATTTCACTGGCTTACCGTCTTTACCAACACTCTTGCCATTGCTTTCCATGTCCAGTTGTTGCAACCATTTCGGAAACCAATCTAAAGCATCTGCATAGGGAATGGCGGCATACGCTTTAATACCATGCTTTTCTTGTTGATACAGTAAAGCTAGCGCCATGATGACGGGTAGATTATTTTCTAGTGGTGCATTCTTAAAATGCAAATCCATTGCATGGGCACCAGCCAAAAATTCCTCAAAGGTCTTAAAGCCATATTGCAAGGCAATGGGTAAGCCTACTGCTGACCAAACAGAGTAACGGCCGCCAACCCAATCCCAGAATGGAAAGATATGATCATCCGCTATGCCAAACTCTTTGGCAGCTGGTACATTAGCAGTTACCGCAAATAAGGCTTTAGCAATCTGACCTTTCGTGCAGTTGTTATCTTTCAACCAAGCGACTACTGCCTTGGCATTCATGGTGGTCTCTAGGGTCGTAAAGGACTTTGAAACAATAATCACGCGAGTGCTATTGGGTTGTGCGCGATCCAGAATTCGGGCTAATTCAGCGGTATCAATATTGGCTAGAAAATGCATCCGCATGCCACGACTCTCAATGTCGGGCACATGGGCTAGTGCTTCAATGGCCAAGCGTGGTCCAAAGTCTGAACCACCAATACCAATGTGAATAACATCGGTAACACCAACCCATTTATTGCAGAGCGCTTCAATCCTTCGCCAAACATCCGTCACGGCAGGCATGACATCTTGTCCGTCTAAGATAACTGGCGATTTTGAAAGGTTGCGCAGTGCTGAATGCAGAGCGGGGCGATCTTCGCTTTGGTTGATATGCTTGCCAGCGAACATATCAGCGATAAATTCTGGAAGCTCAGACTTACGCGCTAGCTTAAATAGATCAGACCAATTATTAGAATCAATCCCTTGATAGGCCGTATCTAAAACAACATCGACTGCAGTGTGCGCTCCATTCGGTATGCTGCCGTGGAGGTTTTGAGCACTGTGCACGTTGTTCGAATCTGGCTTTGAAGACATATCTTGATTTTATCAATAAGGGGGTCAAGAACCCCTAAAACACTGAAAATGTTAGGATTTCGGTATATTGTGTGTCATCAAATAGTCATAAATAGAGATAAATAGATCAGCAAGTAAGTAAATAGACAAAACGAATATAGGCGGGGATGGATGGAGCAGGTTGATTGTGTTGTAGTGGGTGCTGGTGTTGTCGGACTCGCTGTCGCCCGTGAAATGGCACTTCAAGGTCGAGAGACCATCTTGCTTGAGCGCGAAAGTGCTTTTGGCACTATCAGCAGCGCCCGAAATAGCGAGGTGATTCATGCTGGCATCTACTATCCCAAGGGCTCACTCAAAGCCAAACTTTGTGTAGAAGGGAATCGCCAGCTCTATGACTATTGCCGCAGTCATCAAGTAGCCACTCAGCCCTACGGCAAGCTCATTGTCGCTGCTGATGAAACACAGATTGATGACTTGCAAGCGATTCTCTACAAAGCCCAAAATAATGGCGTACCAGAGATCAAAATGATTTCAGGTAACGAGGCAATAGCGCTAGAGCCCAAGCTCAGATGTGTGGCAGCGATTTTGTCTGCAACTACGGGTATTGTCGATAGCCATGGTTATATGCTCTCGCTGCTGGGTGGCTTTGAAGATGCGGGTGGCATGGTCGCTTATCAATCACCATTAATAAGCGTTAAGCCTGTTGGCAAAAATGCGGAAGGTGGATATGAATTACTTGTTGGTGCTGCCGATGGCGCTGATAGTATGAGAATTCAGACAAAGTTACTCATCAATTGTGCCGGCATGAGTGCGCCAGCAGTAGCTCACAAAATTGAAGGACTCAAGCAAGAGCAAATACCTAAAGCCTATTTTGCAAAAGGTAACTACTTTTCTTTATCTGGTAAATCGCCATTCACGCATTTGATTTATCCCATCCCGGAGCCTGGAGGTTTAGGAGTTCATCTGACTTTAGATATGGCTGGCCAAGCTAAGTTTGGGCCTGATGTGGAATGGTTGGATATTGATGCTGAAGAGCAAATTGATTACACCGTTAACCCAAAGCGAGGAGAAGGCTTCTATGAGGCTGTGAGACGCTATTGGCCAGACCTTAAAGATGGTTCCTTGCAACCTGATTACTCTGGGGTCAGAGCCAAAATTGTTCCTGCCAATACTCCAGCAGGAGACTTTTGCTTCAATAGTCCACAAGACCATGGCCTGCATGGGCTCTACAACCTATATGGCTTTGAGTCCCCAGGGCTCACTTCTAGCCTTGCTATTGCGAAACATTTAGAAGGGCAAATCAAAAAGTCTTTATAATCTAGGGCTTGAATTAGATCTGATTCCAGCGAATGGAAGAGTGGCAGAGCGGTTGAATGCACCAGTCTTGAAAACTGGCGAGGATGAAAGTCCTCCGTGAGTTCGAATCTCACCTCTTCCGCCAAAATATCAAATGAAAAGGGGCTCAGTTGCCCTTTTTTAATTTAGAAACTGGCTGCCAAGCCAATTGAAGTGCCTCTCACATTCAGGCCGAACTGGTAGCGGAATACAAGACGTATCCTGCTGAATATGGGATCTGATGCACTTCGATCCAGCTCAATACCAGTTCCGAGAGACGACAGCGAGCTAAATCCGAGTGTTCCACGTAAATCGCCTAAAAATTGAGTATTGGCTACTTCAAAAACTGCTCTGAGCGGTCTGTCTAGTGCCATAAAAGGCGTGGGAATTCTGCTGCGTGCCCAAAACGATAGACTTTGTGAATCGGCGGATCCTTGAACTGCGGTGGAGCTATCAAAAGTTTGGATGCCAATATTGGTGTAACGCAATTCGATATCAATTTCTTGATCAGGTTTGTAGTTCTCATAATCAAGCATTACCGATCCTCCTAGTCCATAGGAGTTCATCCGACCACTATTAATAAACTGTAAATTGATGTCACGATTATTATTGATATAACGTGTGGCAATAGAAGCATCACTTTCTAAATGTCCAAGCATGACATTAGCTATGGGCCTAAAACGTAATTGATCTGTAATAGGGAAGTCCCAGCCGATACCGCCTGTTCCAGTGATGCTATTCCAATACATGGGTATGTTCACAGAGCTATTGCCAACCCCGTCAGTAAATGTTGGGTTATAGCGATTGAATGCTATTGTTCCTTCTATATAGAGTGGGAAATTGGCGCTAATACGATCTCCGCCGCCTAGCGAAGTCATTTGTAAGTCAGATCTACCACTGCTGCTTGAATTGATTTTTAGATTTCCTGTGGTGACATCTGGTGTCAGCGAGTATCCAGTGATCGTCATCAAAGCATCTGCACGCTTTTTTAAATAGTTGGTGCCCGCATCCTGAAGGGGTGTCTGAGCATTCACGGGATGCGTGATGCACAAAAGATATAGGGCTAATAAATATAAATGTTTCACTGATGGGTAAATATAAAACACCACAATCTATGGTTTAAATGCCCCGCCAGCTTCGAGCACCTTGAGTTCATCACCAGTAATACCCAGCTCTGCTAATAATTCACTAGTATGTTCACCCAATAAAGGGGGATGCTTATGAACTTGTTGCGGCGTACCCATCAGCTTGACTGCAAAACCAATATTTGGAACCTTGCCTTCAATTGGGTGATCAATTTCCATGCGCATATTACGATGGCGACCATGCTTGCTATTAAAGGCCTGCGGATAAGTATTGATCGGACCCGCTGGAATGCCTGCAGCTAATAAAGCATCCACCCATTCATCACTCTTTTTACTGACAAACGTTTTTTCAAGTTCAGCAGCCAACTCAAGACGATTTGCTAAGCGTAAAGGATTGGTTTTAAAGCGCTCATCCTCAAAGAGTTCCGAACGTCCAATCTTTTCACAAAGAAGCTTCCAAAGTTTTTGATTAGTGGCACCCATCACGAAGTAGCCATCAGAGGCTTTCATAGCTTGGTAAGGAGCGCTCATATGATTGGCTGTGCCCAATTTATAGGGCTCAACACCCGTTCCCCAGTATTGCGCCGTATCCCAAATAGAAAACGCTAATGCAGAATCGAATAGGGAGGCGTCAATAAATTGCCCCTCACCCGATTTGGTTTTGCCAATATAAGCAGACAAAATTCCATAAACCGCAAACAGAGCGCAACCGATATCAGCTACTGGCACGCCCGCCTTAACCGGCGGACCATCTGGGTAGCCGGTAACACTCATTACGCCAGACATGGCTTGCGCCATCAAATCAAAACCAGGACGATCTGCCCAGGGTCCTGTTTGTCCAAAGCCAGAGATGCTGGCATAGACCAAGCCGGGATTCATCTTTTGCAGCGTGGGGTAGTCAATCCCGAGTTTTTTCATCACGCCGGGGCGATAGTTCTCTACTAAGATGTCGGCAGTTTTAACAAGCTCAAAGAATACTTTTTTCCCTGCTTCTGTTTTGAGATTGAGGGTAAGACTGCGTTTATTACGATTCATATTCAGAAAGCCCATGCTATCTGAGCCTTTCATCTTAAATCCCATGGCAGCTCGAGTTTGATCACCAGTGCCCGGTGGTTCAATCTTGATGACATCAGCGCCCAAGTCAGCCAAGAGCATGCAGCAGTAGGGACCAGCCATTACTTGGCTCACATCCAGCACTCTCACTCCAGAAAGGGGAAGGGGTTTAGTACCTGCTTTCGTAGGTGTTTTCGTCATTGTCTCGATGGTTTATATATGTTTAGAATGAAGTTCTAATAGTATCAAACACATTAAAACAATATTGGAGGCATTATGTTCCTGAAACCCTGGGCGCTTCGTAGCTTAGTGGCATTAGCGCTAGGAGCTTATTCATGGCTCGCTCTTGCACAAGCATCCTTTCCAACAAAACCGATTCGCCTGATTGTCGGTTTTGCTCCTGGTGGCGGCACTGATATTGTCGCTCGTGCCATTGCCCCAAAAATGAGTGAGATCCTTGGTCAGAGTGTGATTGTGGAAAACAAATCAGGTGCTGCGGGAACGATTGCTGCAGACCAGATAGCTAAATCTACTCCGGATGGCTATACCTTGTTAGTGGGGCATTCCAATTCCAATGCAATCGCACCATTTGTATTGACTAATGTGCCATACAACCCAGCGACAGATTTCACGCCAATTACCTATCTCGGTTATGTACCAAACGTTTTAGTCGTAAAGTCTTCATTACCGGTGAACTCAGTAGCGCAGCTCATCTCATTAGCTAAAGCTAACCCAGGTCAAATGACTTACGGCTCCTCTGGTATTGGCAGTACTCAGCACTTAGCTGGTGCTTTGTTTGGAAAGATTGCAGGTATTCAGATTAATCATGTGCCATACAAAGGCAGTGGCCAAGCCATTATTGATTTACTCGGCGGTCAAATCACGATGAACTTTGACACTTTACCGCCGAACTTACAGCAAATTAAAGACGGTAGCCTAAAAGCCTTGGCAATCTCAACACCCAAGCGTTTATCGTTTCTTCCCAATGTTCCAACTTTCAACGAGGTTGGCATCACTGGTTTTGATGTGACTAACTGGTATTCCATTATGGGGCCAAAAGGAATGGATCCAGTAGTTGTGAATAAGATTGACCAGGCTGTTAAAGCGGCGATGGCTGATCCTCAAATTAAGAAGACATTGGATTCACAAGGCTTGCAACCTGAAGGCCCAGTAACACCGGCAGCATTTAGCCTCTTTTTAACAGCTGAGCTTGCTAAGTACCAACGTTTGGTCAAGAGCCTGAACATCAAGGCTGAATAAGTTTCACGCATGACACAAAAAGAGCTGGACGCTGAGGTCGCACAAGTCACTATCGAGTTGCGCGACAAGATTGCGTACATTACCTTTGATCATGTCGCTGCGCGCAATGCGATGACGGTTGAGATGTACCAAAGTCTCAAAACAATCTGTGAGGATCTTGCCAAGAATCCAAGCATTCGTGTTGCTATCTTTCGGGGTGCAGGTGGCAAGTCTTTTGTCTCGGGTAGTGACATCGCTCAATTCACTAGCTTTAAAGATGGGGAAGATGGTATTCGATATGAAGAGGCAATACATGACTATCTCAACCCCTTAGCGTCACTTCCGATCCCAACCATTGCTGTAATTGATGGCATGGCAGTCGGCGGTGGCCTAGCAATTGCGACTTGCTGTGATTTTAGGATCTCCACGCCAGATGCCAAGTTTGGTGTTCCCATTGCTAGAACTCTTGGTAATTGTCTTTATCCCGGCAATATCGCCTGGTTAGCCGCTCATATGGGTATGAATATTGTTAGGCGCATGCTTCTCTTGGCTGAGATGGTTTCGGCTAGGGAGTTGCATGCTCAGGGTTACTTGCTGGCTACGCATGATGCTGATCGGCTTGGCAATGAAGCAGACATTTTAGCTGAGCGCCTATCTAAACTCGCTCCGATTACGCAAAAAGCCAGCAAGCTCGCGATGGCCAGGATTATTGCCAATCAACTTCCAGACTGCCAAGACCTGATTCGTGAAACTTACGGCAGCGATGATTTCAAAAACGGCGTCGCTTCGTTTTTAAAGGGTGAGCCACCAATTTGGGTTGGCAAGTAATTAGAATGTAAGTCAGATGAGTAAATCAACTCAATCTAAAAATACCTCTTGCAGATTATTTAAGTAGCGCAAGCCTAATGCTGTGGCTTTAAGCTTGCTGGGGTTCTCATCCAACAAGCCTTTTTTGCTTGCTTCGGCTAAGCCTTTGCTAATGACGCTTAAAGGCAGACCAGTGCGCTCACTAAAGGTATTGGTGTCAACACCATCGGTCAAGCGCAGGGTGTTGAGCATAAATTCAAAAGGTAGATCTTTAGTCTCAATCTCCTTGGATTCAATCAAGGCATTGCCTTTGCCTTCCATAGCAGACATATAGGTATCTGGATGACGCTCTCTTACTTGACGGGTAACTTTATCTGGGAAAGAAATTTTTCCATGGGCACCAGCACCAATGCCAATGTAGTCACCAAAGCGCCAATAATTAAGATTGTGTTTGCACTCTTGATCCTTCTTGGCATAAGCAGAAACTTCGTAGCGCTTGTAGCCAGCCTTCGTTAGTAGGTCGAGATTCTGTTCAAAGATGGCATCAATTTCATCATCATTGGGTAGCTTTGGCGGAAAGCTGGCGAAGTAAGTATTAGGCTCTAGTGTGAGATTGTAAAAAGACAAATGAGGTGTCTTGAAGGACAAGGCAGTTTCAACGTCAGCTTTTGCAGCCTCGAGACTTTGATTGGGTAAGCCATACATCAGGTCTAGGTTGACCGATTTGAAGTTATCTAAAGCAATCTGAATAGCCCGTTTAGCTTCTTCGCCATTGTGAATACGTCCCAAAGCCTTTAGTTGCTCATCTTGAAAACTTTGTATACCTATAGATACTCGGTTGATGCCACACTTCGCAAAAGCGGCAAACTTATTAGCCTCAATTGATCCAGGATTGGCCTCCATCGTGATCTCAGCATCTGCATCTAAATTGATGCGAGCACGAATGGCAGAGAGTAATTCATCCATACTTTCGGGTGATAAGAGGCTGGGTGTACCACCACCAATAAAAATACTGTGCACTTGTCGACCCCATATATTGGGAAGCTCAGTTTCTAGATCGGCAATCAATGCTTTGATGTAGCGCTGCTCATCAAAGCCAGACTTATTGCTGGTCCCTTCTTTAATCTGATGGGAGTTGAAATCACAATAAGGACACTTCTTTTCACACCAAGGGAAGTGGATATAGAGGGATAAAGGAGGAAGTGCTGTTAGCGAAACAGCATTGGCTTGCAACTTAGGCACGGCTAGATCGAGTCTGCAATTGAATAATCAGCTCACGCAGGGCTTGACCACGATGGCTAATGGCATTCTTCTTCTCGGGTTTCAACTCTGCGGCTGTAAGGCCTAATTCTGGCAGAAAGAAATACGGATCATAGCCAAAGCCATTAGTACCTTTTGGATCATCAATTAATGTTCCATACCACCGCGTTTGTACGATCATGGGTTCCGGATCATCAGCGCTGTTGACAAATACTAAAGCGCAAACATAATGTGCGCCGCGATTGATTTGCCCCTTTAATTCCTGAATTAACTTTTGATTATTAGCAGCATCATTCGCTGGCTCTCCAGCGAAACGCGCTGATAAAACGCCAGGTTGACCATTTAATACATGTGCGCAAATGCCAGAGTCATCAGCCAATGCCGGCAGACCGCTAGCTGCGCTAGCATGACGTGCTTTAGCAAGCGCATTCTCTATAAAAGTGTGATGAGGTTCTTCTGCAGAGGGGATACCCAATTCGCCTTGGGGAATGACTTGGAAATTTAAGGGTGCAAGAAGTGCCTGAAACTCCCGTACCTTGCCAGTGTTATTGGACGCGAGAACCAGCTTTTGGATCATGCTTGTTTATTCTCTATTCATTTCAATGCATCAATCTGTAATTGAGTCAGCTCTTGAATGCCGTGCTCCGCTAAATCTAATAGGGCAGTCAGCTCACTTCTAGAGAATGCTGCGCCCTCTGCAGTACCTTGTACCTCAATCATGCCGCCTTTACCGGTCATGACCACATTCATATCGGTATCGCAAGAAGAATCCTCTGGGTAATCTAAATCCAAAACGGGAACGCCTTGATAGATGCCAACGGAAATTGCGGCTACGCTATCGATGATGGGATCTTGAGTGAGCGCACCACTTTTGAGTAATTGATTGACCGCATCACGCGCAGCTACATAAGCGCCAGTGATAGAAGCGGTACGAGTACCACCATCGGCTTGCAAAACATCGCAATCTAAATGGATGGTACGTTCACCCAAGATTTCTAAATTAAAGATGCTGCGCATAGCGCGACCAATGAGACGCTGGATTTCTTGAGTACGACCCGATTGTTTGCCACGAGCTGCTTCACGATCGCTGCGAGTATGAGTGGATCGAGGCAGCATGCCGTACTCCGCAGTGACCCAGCCTTCACCTGAGCCACGTTTGTGGGGCGGCACTTTATCGAGAATGCTGGCAGTACACAAAACCTTGGTATCACCAAAGGTAATCAGCACAGAACCTTCAGCATGCTTGGTAAAGCTTCTAGAGATCGTGACAGGGCGCAAGTCTTTGGGCTTACGACCGCTGGGACGAGAGATATTGGCTGAATTTGGGCTGCTCATGGGTTTGTCCTAAAGTGGCTATAAAGAATCTACAATGTCCATATGATATCGAGCATGACTGGTTATGGCAGCGCTTCTCGCCAAGTCTCCCTAGGGGCTGGCGTTGTAGCTGATCTGCAGGTGGAATGTCGGGCTGTAAACAGCCGCTTTCTGGATTTAGGCTTTCGTCTTCCGGATGAGTGCCGAGGAGCTGAACCTGCCTTACGTGAAATGGCGACCCATAGTCTTTCTCGGGGCAAGGTAGAGTTTCGGGCAGCATGGCGAGTCAATAGCGGTGCTGCTGGTGCGGCTAAGAGTAATCCTCATGCGCTAGGGGCGCTTCAGCAAGATCGCCTGGATGCACTCTACACCCTCCAAGAGAAAGCCCAGGAAGCATTTCCGAAAGCCCAAGAGCTTAGTATTGCCGAAGTCCTGCGTTGGCCAGGCATTGTTTCAGAGCCACGAGGTGAAGAAGAAGGTTGGATTGCTGCAACGGTGGAGGCGGGTCGTGCTGCCATAGAGGCGCTGATAGAAAGTCGCAACTCTGAAGGTAAAGCGCTGGTTGGTGTGCTAACCAATATCACTAGCAAGATGCGCGAGATCGTGAAGGTAATCGAACCCAAGGTTCCAGAATACGTTTCTCAGTATCAAAAAAAGCTAACCGAACGCCTATCTGAAGCATTAGCTGCCCAAGAACAAGCTAAGTCTGGTACTGAGCTCATGGAGCGTATTCGACAAGAGGTCGTTCTCTATGCGGTGCGAATTGATATTGCTGAAGAGTTTGCAAGAATCAAGACTCATCTGCAAGCAGTTGATACTGCTTTGGCTGGTAAAGGTCCGGTTGGTAAGCGTTTGGATTTTCTGATGCAAGAACTTAATCGTGAGGCCAATACCTTAAGTTCTAAGTCTGTTTCGGAGGAATGTACCCAAGCTGCTTTAGAGCTCAAACTGTTGATTGAGCAAATGCGCGAGCAAGTGCAAAACCTAGAATAGTGAATAATTCGTAATCTACTCCATTGATTGATGACTAATTCTATTTTGACCCCTTCTTATCAAGGCAGCATGCTGATGATTGTTGCGCCCTCTGGCGCAGGCAAGTCATCTTTAGTGAATGCCTTACTAAAAGAAGATGCAGGTCTCAAGCTTTCTTTATCCACTACAACCCGCGCACCAAGGCCTGGTGAAGTCGACGGTAAAGATTATAGATTTGCTACTAAAGAAGAGTTCATTGCTGAAAGAGATCAAGGTCACTTTTTAGAATGGGCAGAAGTGCATGGCCATTTTTATGGAACTTCAAAACCTTGGATTGAATCTCAAATGCAAGCTGGTAGCGATGTCATGCTGGAGATTGATTGGCAGGGGGCGCAACAGATTCGGAAACTGATTCCCTCTGTACAGTGGATCTTTATTTTTCCGCCCTCGATAGAAGCTTTAGAAGAGCGTTTACGCAAAAGAGGGCAAGATGATGAAGCGACGATTCAGAGGCGTTTAGCAGCAGCGCATATAGAGCTAATACATGCCCACGAGGCAGATTACATTGTGGTGAATGATTCTTTTGACCAGGCCCTGATGGACCTAAAACATATTTTGGCCTCCAGTCGCCTTCGTTCTGGGCCCAGTATGGCTCGAAATCCAGCTCTTTTAAGGCGCCTTGGGGTCTAATCAGTTATCCTATAGGTATTGAAGCTAAATTAAGTGAGTTCAGCATGGCCCGTATTACTGTAGAAGATTGCCTTAAAACCATTCCTAATCGTTTTGAACTGGTATTGGCTGCGACTTATCGCGCACGTCAATTAGTTCAAGGTCACTCCCCACGTGTTGAGTCCAGAGATAAAGCTACGGTTGTTGCTTTGCGTGAAGTAGCCGCTGGTGTAACTGACCGTGACATGTTGACCAAAGTTCCTTTGTAATAAAGGAGTTCCGGTGTGGAGCTCCCTTTAGGAACGACCAAGACATCGGAATTAGTAGGAGGGGTCTCGCCCAATGAGGTCTCCTTAGGGGTAGTGCAAACTGATCTTCCTGTAGATCTTTTAAGTATCCCATTAGATACACCCATTATTGCCAGCAATCAAAACGGTAAGAAGTCCGTTATAGCGAGTTTATTGGCGCAATCTAGCCGCCATTTATTCGGGCCTACTTCGGCACCGAGCCTTCCTCTAAAGCATCAAGTTGTATCGATTGATGGTCTGCTCTCTAAGTTGAGTTATCTCAAGCCTGAAGAAATCACTCATGTTAAAAAAGCTTTTCAGTTTTCTGATGCGGCTCACTTAGGTCAATACCGTCATAGTGGTGAGCCATACATTACTCATCCAGTAGCGGTAGCAGAGCTTTGTGCTACATGGCGTTTAGATGCGCCCTCGATCATGGCTGCGCTCTTGCATGATGTGATTGAAGATACGGGTAGTACTAAAGCAGATCTGGTGGAAAAGTTTGGCACCAAAGTTGCAGAGCTGGTTGAAGGTCTTACCAAACTCGATAAGCTCGAGTTCCAGAGTCATGCAGAAGCGCAAGCGGAGAGCTTCCGTAAAATGTTCATGGCGATGGCGCGCGATGTCCGTGTGATTTTGGTGAAGTTGGCCGACCGCACCCACAATATGCGCACCCTAGACGCTGTACCGATGGAAAAGCGCCGTAGGGTAGCCGCTGAGACCATTGAGATTTATGCGCCGATTGCTCACCGTCTTGGTTTAAATATTATCTATCGAGATTTGCAAGATCTTAGCTTTCGTTATTCCATGCCGATGCGCTTTCGTGTCATTGAGGGTGCTGTTAAACGTGCCCGAGGTAACCGTAAAGAAATGGTTGAGAAGATTTTGCAGACTTCACGTATGGCTTTTGCAAAAGCAAACTTAGAAGTTGATCTTCGAGGCCGTGAGAAGACTTTATATAGTATCTATAACAAGATGCGTAGTAAGCATGTGAGCTTCTCGCAAGTTTTAGATGTCTATGCATTCCGTGTCACTGTGAGCAGTATTGACGAGTGTTATCGCGCGCTCGGAATCCTACATTCGCTATATAAGCCCATGCCTGGCAAATTCAAGGATTACATTGCGATTCCAAAATTGAATGGCTATCAATCTTTGCATACCACCTTGCTCGGCCCATCTGGTGTACCGGTAGAGTTTCAGATACGTACAACCGATATGCATGCTGTAGCAGAAGCAGGTGTCGCGGCTCACTGGGCTTATAAAGACGGCTCTCCCGATATGAGCGAGGTACAAAATCGCGCTCACCAATGGTTACAGTCCCTGATTGATATTCAGGATAGTAGCGGCGACTCTCAAGAATTCTTAGAACACGTCAAGATTGATTTATTCCCTGATGCAGTTTATGTATTCACACCAAAAGGGCAAATTCGTGCGCTCCCGCGGGGTGCAACTGCCTTAGACTTTGCTTACTCTATTCATAGCGATTTAGGCAATACTTGTGTAGCAGTCAAAATCAATGGCTTGCAATTACCACTACGAAGTGAACTTAAGAATGGCGACATCATTGAGGTGGTGACCTCAGCCAATTCTCAACCTAATCCAGGTTGGTTAGCATTTGTTCGTACCGGTAAAGCGCGTGCTTCGATTCGCCATTCACTCAAAACTAAGCACTACTCAGAATCTCTCCAGTTGGGCGAAAGATTGCTTGCAAATAGTTTGCGTCAACAAGGAGTAGATGCTGGATTGCTGAGTCCTGAGGTTTGGGAGAAGCTCATGCATTGGACGGGCGATAAAACACGTGAGGAAGCCTGCGTCAATATTGCTTTGGGTCGTCGCTCACCCCAAGAGCTGGCGATTCGTCTCAAAATCTTAGTGGATGACGAAGGCGGCGGCGAGCAGATGCGTCTTGGTGCGGTAGATTGGGTGGCCCCCCATCAAGAAACACACCATCATCAGCTTCAAGCAATCCTAGTCGATGGTCGCGAAGGTAACTCGATTAGTTTTCAATCCTGCTGCCATCCTATTCCTGGCGACAATATTATTGGTTACCTTGGCAAAGGCGAAGGTTTGCAAGTGCATATTAATGACTGTCCTATTGCCTTACGGATGCTATCTAAAGACGGTGATAAGTGGGTGGAAGTCGAGTGGAGTAAAGAACTCAATCGGGAGTTTGAGGTTGACTTAGCAATTGATACGCGCCAAGGTAAGGGGGTATTGGCCCGGGTGGCTAGTAGCGTGACTTCTGCAGATTCCAACATCATGAATGTATCTATGGATGATCGCTTCAAGGAAGACTCGGTCACCATTCGCTTTACGATCCAAGTATATGATCGACTGCACTTATCTAAAGTCATGCGCAGTTTACGGGCTAATCCTGATGTCATGCGCGTTACCCGTACTCGCGCACTTTAAAAAGTTCACCTAAAGATATTGCACCTCTAGGATTTCTATTTCAGTAGGACCATTAGGTGTTTGAATCGAGACACAGTCACCAAGCCTGGATTTAATTAGAGCCTTAGCTATCGGCGAAACCCAACTGACATGATTTTTCTCTAAATCAACTTCATCAACACCAACGATGGTGATCGTAGTTTCTTTGCCGACATCTTTACCTTCCAGAGGTGAGTAGGTCACGCTTGCTCCAAAGAAAATCTGTTCGGCATCCGCATCACCGGATTTTCGAGCAGAATTGTCGACTACTACGGCAAATTCAAGTCGTTTATTTAAGAAACGAATCCGCCGATCGATCTCCCGTAGTCGCTTTTTTCCATAGATATAGTCCCCGTTTTCTGAGCGGTCGCCGTTACTTGCTGCCCAGTGGACCACCTTAACAACCTCCGGCCTATCAAGGTTTAAGAGCTGCAATAGCTCGGCTTTGATCCGCTCATGACCGGCTGGGGTAATGTAGTTCTTCTCTTCCATGGCATAATTATGGCTGTTGCGGCTGTAGCTCAGCTGGATAGAGTACTTGGCTACGAACCAAGGGGTCGTGGGTTCAATTCCTGCCAGCCGCACCACCTCATATAGGGGCCTAGTTGAAAAACTGGGCCCTTTTTCATTTTGGCGCAATTCATAAAGCTTTCCTCTAGATACCTTATAGTCTCTAAATGAACGTTTCTGACACTATATCCACTGTTTCTATAGCATCCAGCACTCCAGTGGCAGTCTGGTCACAAATTGATTCTTCTCGTGCCAAGATTGCGCTTAGTGGCATAGTCAATGCCTATAGTTTAGGTGGCGTGTGGACTCAGATGCGCTCGGCACAAAACGCTTGGTTAGCGCAAATCTCCCCAGCCAATATCAAAACGGCAACATTGACCTTTGATGCATCACAAGTCACTTCCTTAGATGGTGCGGGCATTGCTTTTTTGATTGGAATTGAAGAGGCGCAACAAAAAGCCGGTGCACAGTTTGATTTAGTCGGATTAGACTCTCGTTACCAACCCCTGCTCAATGAGTTTGATCCGATCTCTCATTTATTTCCAGTTCCAGTAGTTAAGCCAAAACGAAGTTTCATTGTTAGTACTGGTATCGCTGCACAAAATATTATTGATGATGCACGTGGGCTCATCACTTTTACTGGTCACCTTGCTGCTGATTTGGTTTGGTCCATACGTCATATCAAACAAGTGCGCTGGGGCGATTTTGTAAATGCTGCTGTTGAGGCGGGTGTTGCTGCGCTACCTATTGTGGGGCTGGTGGCCTTCCTGATTGGTGTCATCCTTTCTTTTCAGGCTGCGATTGGCATGGAACAGTTTGGCGCTACCTCTTTTGTAGGTCCCTTGGCGGCATTGGGAATCGTCCGTGAAATGGGTCCTTTAATCACCGCAATCTTGTTAGCAGGTCGATCCTCTGCAGCATTTGCTGCTGAGATTGGCACGATGACAGTCAATAGCGAAGTCGATGCTTTGGTATCGGGTGGACTCAGTCCAATTCGTTTCTTGGTAGTTCCAAGAGTACTCGCTGGTATTTTAGTTGCGCCGATATTGACACTCTTTGCCGATATTGTGAGCATCTTTGCGTCGATGTTAACGATGTTGATATATGGCATCCCCTTTATTAATTTTTATAACGGCATGTTGAGTGCCATTGATGTAGAAGATATTCTTTCAGGACTGATTAAGGCTACTTTATTTGGTGTGGTAGTCTCTGCGATGGGAAGTCTGAGAGGCATGCAAACAGGCACTGGTGCAGCAGCAGTTGGTATCTCAGCCACGCGCGCGGTGGTGAGTAGTATCGTGATGATTGTCTTGGTTGACGGTATTTTTGCTTTTATCTCGTATAAGACAGGTTTCTGATGAACGCACCAGCGACCACTTCAAAGAGCTCTTATGCTATTGATGTCCAAAACCTGACCGTCGGCTATGGCTCTAACGTATTAATGAAAGATCTCAACTTCACCGTGAATAACGGCGAGATTTTTGTGATTTTGGGCGGCTCCGGCTGCGGCAAATCTAGTCTTCTTAAGAATCTCTTTGGTTTATATCAGCCCTTGTCAGGTGACGTGTTGATTGAAGGGCAAAATATCACTGCAGCGCAGGGTGCTGATCGCCAAAAAATCATGACGAGCTTTGGGGTGATGTATCAACAAGGCGCTTTATTTGGTTCGATGAACCTGCTTGATAACGTCACATTATTCATGCAGGAATATACCCAATTAACGCAAGACCAAATGAATCTTTTGGCGCGGTGTAAATTAGATTTGGTTGGATTACTGCCTTATGAGGCTTACATGCCTAGTGAGATTAGTGGCGGCATGCAAAAGCGAGCAGCGATCGCACGAGCTATGGCACTCGACCCTAAGATACTTTTTTTGGATGAGCCCTCAGCCGGTCTCGATCCAATTACTTCGGCGGACTTAGATCAAACTATTATGGATCTATCTAAAAACCTTGGCATTACCTTTGTTATCGTATCGCATGAATTGGCTAGTATTTATGCCATTGCAGATAAGGTGATCATGCTGGATAAAGCCGCGAAAGGCATCATTGCCGAAGGTGACCCAAAAGTATTACGTGATACCAGCACCGATCCTCGCGTGCATCAATTCTTTAATCGCATTACGACTAAGGACGCAGCATGAGTAATAACTCCAATCCTAATTATTTCCGCTTAGGCGTTTTTGTGCTTGGCGCCATCGGCGTGCTCCTCACCGTAATTTTGATTTTTGGTTCAGGCCAAATTTTCAAAAAGTCTTTCACCATTGAGACTTATATTAAACAGTCGGTAACAGGTCTGGATACTGGTGCTCCAGTGAGATTTAGAGGGGTTAAGATCGGCCAGGTTACTTTTATTGGTTTATCTGGAGATCTTTATGAAAAGGAAGTGCCTTTTCATGATCGCCTGCAATATGTCGTCGTCCGCATGCAGATCTTTGGTGAAATGGTCAACGAGGATCTGATTAAGGAGTTTGTCAAAAACAGTTTACGTGCCCAGGTAAAGTCGCAAGGCATTACTGGTGTGAACTACATTGAATTTAATTTCACACCAAACGTAGACACATTCCCGCCTTTGCCTTACAAATGGAAGCCAGAGTATCCTGTGATTCCTTCCTTGCCTAACCAGGCAGATCAAATCATTGGCGGTATTCAAAAGCTGATTGATGCCATGAACCAGATCAATATTGACGGCACACAACAAAAATTTGACGCGCTGTTAGGTAATCTCAATACATTAATGGCGGGTGATGGTAAAGACAATCAAGGATTAGTTCGTTCTGTGAAAGAGATGAACGTGATCCTTGAGCGGATTGCTAAGGTGACCGATAAGGATGAGCTTAATATCCTCATGCGTGAGTTAGTGGGAACCATAGTTGCCTTACGCCAAACAGTTACCAGCATGCAGGGTGATACACAATTGACTATTGAGAATCTCAAGCAGACTAGTGAACAGCTAAATGAGTTTTCTCGCATTGCCAGTCAATCACCGTCAAGCTTGATATGGGGCGAGCCTCCCGCAAAAATTTCCTTACCCATGAATGGGGCACAAGGCCAGTCTGGAGTTCAAAAATGATGAAGCGCATTTTTCTGATTGCTGTTGCCCTTAGCCTAACTGCTTGTTCTTTACCAAGTAGGGCTCCTGTCACTCCCACTAGCTGGATGGTTTCGCCCGAGAGAACTGGGTTACCACGTCAGGCTAGAACAGATTTTTGGCTAAAAGTAGGGGCAGTCTCTGTTGCTGCACCATATGATGGCAAGTCTTTGGTTTATCGCTTGGGTGATCAGCGTTATGAGAAGGATTTTTACAATATTTACTCAACCATTCCATCGGAGATGATTGGTAATGCCGAACGTCAATGGCTTAACAATGCCAATATTTTTGCTGCAGCAGTAGGACAGGGCAATAGTTTTTTCCCGTACTACACATTACAAACGAGTGTGAACGAGTTTTATGGCGACTATCGTGTAAGACCTGAAGCAGTAGTTAGCGTGGAATTCTTTTTGACTGTAATCAATGGCAGTAAAACCAATCCCTTGATTGGTGCAAATCGCTACACCAAGCGCATTCCTCTCAAAGACAATACTCCTGAAGCGCTTGTATTGGGTCAGCAACAAGCCCTTGCTGAAATTTTCAAACAGTACGAAGAACAGCTCTATCAATATGCTGGCAAACTACCGAAACCGATAGGACAGTAAGTTAATGAAATTCACTCCTTTGAGAGTCATACTGCAAAACGTCTTTGCAGCTTTATTTTTTAGCTTGTGCTTATTTTCAGGTGCCCAAGCACAGACTTTCCCTAATAAGCCAATACGCCTGATAGTTCCTTTTGCTCCAGGTGGCAGTACCGACATCATTGCGCGTGCGGTCGGTGATGCGCTGGGTCGTCAATTAGGTCAGCCGGTGATTGTCGAGAACAAAGCCGGTGGCGGAGGATCTGTGGGCGCGCTTGAAGTCATGCGCGCACCCAAGGATGGTTATACCATCGGCATGGCAACGGTATCTACTACTGCAGCTAATCCTGCGATTAATTCTAGGATTGGTTACGACCCCATTACCGATTTCACCGCTATAAGTAATATTGCAGCGACACCGAACATCATTGCCGTGAATCCAGCTTTTCCTGCTAAAGACTTCAAGACTTTTATGGAGGTCTTAAAAGCAAACCCTGGTAAGTATTCTTATTCGAGTTCTGGTACGGGCGGGATTGGTCATCTGCAAACAGAATTATTTAAAAGCTTAACGGGCGTGTTTATTGTTCACATCCCTTATCGTGGGGCAGGTCCCGCATTAGCAGACACCGTGGGTGGTCAAGTCTCCATGATTTTTGATAACTTACCATCCTCTTTGCCTTTCATTAAGGATGGCAAGCTAGTGCCAATTGTGATTGCTGCTCCAAAGCGCTTGGCGCAATTACCTCATGTGCCAACGTTCTCTGAAGTAGGTTTGGCGCCAGTAAACCGCATGGCATATTACGGATTGTTGGGTCCGGCAGGCATTTCGAAGGATGTGGTGGATAAGTATTACGCTGCCCTTAAAGTGGTCACTGCCGATCCAGCAGTTAAAAAGCGTATTGAGGATACTGGCTCTATCATTAACGTTAATGGGCCGGAAGCTTTTGCCAAAGAAATGAAGGCGGAATACACCGTATACAAAGAAGTAGTTGCAAAACAAAAACTGACTTTAGACTAAGATTTGAATTAACGCATTAAATAGAACTTTATAGAACAAAATAGGTGGGGACAGTATGGATTTAGGGATCAAAGGTAAGGTTGCTTTAGTCATGGCTTCAAGCCGCGGACTGGGTCAAGCGATGGCAGTTTCACTTGCGCGCGAAGGTGTGAAGGTTGCTGTGACAGGCCGCAGTCCGGAGGGATTGCAAAAGTCCGTTGAGCTGATTGAGGCAGCTGGTGGCATTGCTCTAGCACTCCATTGGGACTTGTCAGACTCTTCTGTGATTGATAGATTGGTCACTAGGGTTGAGAAGGAACTTGGCCCGATTGATATCTTAATTAATAACACTGGCGGACCTCCACCTACGCCCGCTGCTGGACAAGACCCAGCACTGTGGCAAAAGAGTTTTAACGATATGGTGCTGTCATTAATTGCTATTACTGATCGTGTTTTGCCTGGCATGCGTGAGCGTAAATGGGGTCGCATTATCACGAGTACTACCTCTGGGGCAATTGCCCCCATTAAAAACCTCGCAATCTCAAACACCTTAAGAGCTGCCTTATTGGCATGGTCTAAAACCTTGGCCGCTGAAGTAGCCAATGAGGGCATCACCGTCAATGTCATCATGCCTGGACGAGTTGCAACAGATCGTTTGCGTCAATTAGATGAGGCTAGAGCAAAACGTGAAGGTATTGCTTATGAAGAAGTTGTCAAAGCGAGTTTGCGCCAAATTCCGATGGGTCGTTATGGTGATCCAAAAGAGTACGGAGACGCCGCAGCGTTTTTAGCTAGCGAAAATGCTTCCTTTATTACTGGCACTGTCATGCGGATTGATGGCGGCCAGATTCAGGCAGTTTGATTTATTTTTTGACTAGCTTCTTACGGGGCATTCGACAAGACCTTCGCTCAAAAGAGCTGAAGTGGTTATTAGTAGCGCTCATTATTTCTGTGAGCGCTTTAACCAGCGTTAGCTTTTTAGCAGATCGGATGCATCGCGCATTCGAATTTGATGCACGCCAGCTCTTAGCCTCTGACTTGCTGATTGCTGCTGATCAGCCTTTGCCGCCACAATTGATTGAAGAGGCGCAAAGTTGGCAACTGCGCATTGCTCAGACAGTAGTATTCCCAAGCATGGCAACTGCCGGTGAGCATAGTAAGTTAGCCTCTCTCAAAGCAGTCAGTCCAGAATATCCATTGCGTGGTTCCTTGCAAGTGGAGCAAGTCAATTCTCAAGCTCCGACTTTAAGTCCAGTAAGCGGCACTGTTTTTGTAGAGCCAGCGTTATTAACGAATCTACATACCAAAGTGGGTGATTCACTGCGCTTAGGTGATCGTCAGTTTCTGATTTCCGGAGTGTTAACGCGAGAATTGGATCGCGGTGCAGCGTTTATGAATTTTGCACCACGCGTGATGATGAGTTTGGATGACCTTAAGTCAACCGGTTTAATTAGTCTAGGTAGTCGAGTGACTTATCGATTGTTGTTAGCCGGATCCGATAATCAAATCGCCGCTTACCAACAGTGGGCTAATCGATATATCGAAACACAAAATTTTCGCGGTCTGAGAATTGAGACTTTAGAAAACGCGCAACCTACCATGCGCAAAACTCTAGAGAAAGCCGAGCAATTTTTATCTTTAATTGCTTTACTAACCGCCATGATTGCAGCTGTCGCCATTGGATTATCAGCAAGGCGTTATATGGTCGGTCAGGCAGATGCTTGTGCCGCTTTAAAGTGCTTTGGTGCAACTAGGGCTGCCATCCTTAAAAAACAAATCAAGACTCTGCTAACGCTGGGTGTGGTTGCGGCAATTGTGGGCTCTACGCTCGGTTATCTTGTGCAAGAAGTACTTACCGGTTTATTGGGTAATTTGCTTTTGGGTAATTTGCCGTCGATTTCAATCGGACCCATTTTATGGAGCATCCTATTTACTTGGGTTCTATTATTTGGGTTTGCGGGGCCGCCATTGCTGGGTCTAGCGAATGTCTCGCCCATGCGATTGATCCGAAAAGAGTTTGAGCTAGCCACGCTAGCTACCGCTTGGGTCGCTTTATTAGCGATTACCACCTGCGCTTTTTTAATTTGGGTTGCTGCACGAGATTGGAAGTTGGCACTTTGGGTTGGACTGAGTTTTGCGGGAGCAGTTGTGATTTTCTCTGCTGCTGCTCGCGGAGTACTTTGGCTTTTATCCATAGTCAACCCGCAAAACTTCGCACTGCGATTCACGATCACAGCTATGGGACGTAGAGCGGGATTTGCAGTGATGCAGATTACCGCCTTGGGTATCGCTATGATGGCCATTCTCATGATTCTCTTGTTGCGGCAGGATTTATTAAATGCTTGGCAAGGCAATATCCCAGTCGATGCGCCAAACCGATTTATGATCAATATTCAGGGTGATCAAAAGGAAGACATTACCCAGACACTTGAATCAGGCGGAGTATCTAAACCGGATTTTTCTCCGATGGTGAGAGGGCGCTTAGTTGAGCTCAATGGCCGAGATATTTCTTCGGCAGATTATTCGGAAGAAAATGCCAAGCGCTTGATTGATCGTGAATTTAATCTTTCATATACGGAGCAATTGCCTCTAGGTAATCGAATCGTCTCTGGCAAATGGATTTCAGGAGATAGTCCACAAGTATCGATAGAGACCGGCATTGCAAAGACTCTCAAGCTAAAGCTAGGTGATCAAATGACCTTTGAAGTAGCTGGTGAAAAGATCAGCGCCCCCATTACCTCCTTGCGTAAACTCGATTGGGGATCAATGCGAGTGAACTTCTTTGTGATCATGCCGTCTTCTCAACTCAGTGCTTTGCCACAATCTTGGATTACTTCGTATTATCAAAATCCCAATAAAGAGACGCTTGATTTTCAATTGAGTCAGGCTTATCCGAATTTGACCCTGGTGGATGTATCAGCTTCATTGAAGCAGATACAAGATGTGCTCAATAAATTATCTGCTGCCTTAGGTTTATTATTTGCTTTCACCATCGTTGCCGCTATTTTGGTTTTGATTGCCGCGATTGCAGCAACGCAAGATGAACGCTATCGAAATGCCGCATTACTGAAGGCCATGGGCGCATCACGTGCAGTGCTGACACAGATCGCCAGAATTGAATTACTGGTGATTGGTTTTACTGCTGGTCTTTTAGCTGGTATTGCCTCAGGACTGGCTGCTTGGTCACTAGGACGCTTTGTTATGGAAATTGAATTTAATGCATTTGCTCAAGCGATCCTGATGGGCGTGGCCTTTGGCGTAATAGCCTCTATGGCTGCGGGCTATCGCTTTCAGAATCGTATTCAAGGCGCTACTGCGATCGAGTGTCTGCGAGAAGCCTAGTAGTCTTTAGGTCAGAGTTACCAAGTTCTTTGGAAGCTCTACCAGTTTTGAGCCTGCAAGCCGATCCGGAAAGCTTTGGCGCAGACTAGGTTCACGGCGATCAACATAAATGCTGAGTGGCCATATAAAAAGAGCGACGGTAAACAGCATTTCAATAATTTGCCATTTCTCTAGATGAAACATCCATTGCAATACGACACAAGGAATAAGCCAGAGCGAGCCATAAATGTAGCGCCATAATGCTTGCCGCTTCGTCAAAGCAAAGCCGCCGTTACCGATCATCCGGATACGCCAGGTTTGCATCGCCAGAGTTTGGCCAGTCTTAGTCCAATACCAAACAAAATAGATTCCAAGAACGGCATACAGGTATAGAAATGTTAGCCAACTTGGTAAGGAAACGCCAAACATGATTCCTAGACCCAAGTTAGGTAATAGAAAGGTCAGAGCAATCACACCCAGTAATACGAGTTGCTCATAGAGGCAACAAGAAACGCGCCGCCAAAAATGAGGCGAGGGTAAAACATTTAATTCTGCAGGTGTCATACAGCCGTAATCAGTTATTGGGGCTCTGTGCCAGCAGGCGCAGAAATCTCTTCAGTGGGAATAGCTGCTCTGGGCTTTGCTGCTGGGGGAGGAGGCGTGGTGTCTTGCTTGATGGTGTGTTGCTGAAGGGTAGGAGCATTAATAAGTCTCGGTTTTTTCTTGGTCTCCATTTCAGCCAATTTTTTCTTCTGTTCGTCACTCAGCTTTTGATAGGCACTCCATGCCTCTGCTTTTTTCTCAGCTGGAAACTTCAGGCTAGCCAAATAGTTTTCACGTGCTATGCGCCGATCCTTTTGCGATAAGTTTGACCAGCTAGTCATCCGAGACTGGAGTCGCTCTTGGTCCTGCGCGCTCATTTTGGGATAAATGTTAGAAACATAAATCCATTTCTTACGGCTATCGGGAAGCATGTAATCCCAATCGCTTTCGAGTGGCGCTAGGATTTTTTGCTGGGTGGGATTTAATCCATCCCATGTGCCATCAGGCTTTTTAGCTTGTATAGCTGTCGTTTTGCCATGAGGCGCGCCGCTAGAGGTTTGGGCAAAGGTTGTAGATGTGCTGAGAAGCAGACCGAAGGCTGCAAGAACCACCAAGGCGTTGCCAGTAATTGACTTCAATGGATGACGCATCGAGCGTAACTAATGAGCGACGAGTTATTTACTTGAAGATAATTGAGAGGCACTGTCTTCAGAATCGGACAATGGTCCATTCTTGAGGAAAGCTAAAAAGCCACTATCAGCGTAAGCGTCTGGTGGAACATCATCCGTCAGCAGTGCCGCATCTACTTCAGCAATATCAGTAATCCGGGAATCGTTTTGCCATTGGGCAATGCCGATCAGACCAAAGATGAGGACCAGCATCGGGGCAGTCCAACTCACGGTATCCCACATGCCATTGGAGCTGGATGAGAAGTTGCCAGTAATACCGGCGAATACCGGTTTTTGAACACGAACCTTTTCAGCCTTGCGCATAGACAAGGCTTTCATGCGAGCTGCATGAAGACGATCTTTAATGCCAGCAGGCAGGCTTTGAGCCCCTTGGGTTAAAAGGGCAGCACTGGCCCGGCCAAATTGGTCGGCTTGGGTCTGGTTTAGGGCTTCGTCAAGGTGTTTCACAGGGTAATTCCTTTTAATTTCAATGCTTTAGCTAAGGTTTGTGTTGCTCTAGAACAATGCGTTTTGACGCTGCCTTCGCTACAACTCATCGCTTTGGCAGTTTCAGTAATACTTAGCTCATCCCAATAACGCATCAGGAAGGCTTCTCGTTGACGTACAGGTAATTTAGCAATTTCTGACTCCAAAGCCTGTAAAAGCTGACTTTGTTCTAGTTTTTGAGCCCCATCTTGGTGAATTTCGCTGTCATCAGGAGCAGAAAGCGACTCTAAAGGGTCAAAATCATCGTTTTCATCTGTTTTTTTGCCCATATTGGAAAACAGGGTGACCCAGGTATTGCGAACCTTTTGGCGTCGAAACCAGTCATGAATCCGATTTTGCAAGATTCTAGTAAAAACCAGCGGTAGTTCTGCAGCAGGTCTATCACCATATTTTTCAGCTAGCTTGATCATGGCATCCTGAACAATATCTAAAGCGGCATCGTCATCACGCACGGCATATACCGCTTGCTTGAAGGCGCGCTGTTCGATGCTACTTAGAAAGTCAGATAGTTCTTGGGCTGATGCCATGCAATCGATTACACCTGAATCGGTAAGAATTGAGCCATTTTAGGGGATTGCTATAGAATATAGGGCTTACTACCTAGATTCTCATTCAAGAAGTGGTTATTCCGGTAGCAGCGCCGTTCGAACTCAGGCCATAAGCAGGAGACAGAACAGACCAAACAATTTTTTGCCGAAAATTGCAAAGGACGAAAGAAAATGAATACAAGCAGCGCCGAATTTTTAGCTACGAAAGCTAATAAAGACTCAATCAATACAAATCCCGTAGTAGCGCCTCCAGAAATGATTGGTGCTGAAATGCTCGTGCAAGCACTGCACAAAGAGGGCGTTGAATACGTTTGGGGTTACCCAGGCGGTTCTGTTCTCTTCATCTACGATGAAATTTTTAAACAAGATAAGTTTGAGCACATCTTGGTTCGTCATGAACAAGCAGCTATTCATGCAGCCGATGGCTATGCTCGCGCAACCGGTAAGGTTGGTGTTGCCTTAGTCACTTCCGGTCCAGGTGTGACGAATGCGGTGACAGGTATCGCAACTGCGTACACTGATTCGATCCCGATGGTGATCATCAGCGGTAACGTGCCAACTTACGCCATTGGTGAAGACGCTTTCCAAGAGGCGGATACGGTTGGCATTACTCGTCCAATCGTTAAACATAACTTCCTCGTGAAGGATGTAAAAGATTTGCCGCTCGTATTAAAGAAGGCATTTCACATTGCACAAACGGGTCGCCCAGGTCCTGTCTTGATCGATATTCCTAAGGATGTATCAGCAGCCAAAGGCCCCTTTACCTATCCAGAAACTTTGGAGATGCGTTCTTACAACCCTGTGGTCAAAGGGCATAGCGGACAAATCCGCAAAGCAATTGCACTCTTGCAAGAAGCCGAGCGCCCTTACATCTATACCGGTGGCGGCATCATTTTGGCTGACGCAGCCCCTGAACTGAAAGAGTTTGCTGACTTATTAGGCTACCCCGTAACCAATACCTTGATGGGCCTTGGCGGCTTTCCTGGTACTAGCCCACAATTTGTTGGCATGCTCGGTATGCATGGAACTTACGAAGCCAATATGGCGATGCAACACAGCGATGTGTTGATTGCGATTGGTGCGCGATTTGACGACCGAGTGATTGGTAACACGCAACACTTTGCTAGTCACCCACGCAAAATTATTCACATCGATATCGATCCTTCCGTCATTTCTAAGCGCGTAAAAGTGGATGTGCCGATTGTTGGCAATCTCAAAGAAGTATTAGTAGAGATGACTGCGCAATTAAAAGTTTCTGGTCCACGCAAGAACGGCGACAAAGTTGCTGCTTGGTGGGAGCAAATTAACGAATGGCGCAAAAAAGACTGCTTGAAGTACGACGAAGCCTCGCAAATTGTGAAACCTCAGTATGTAGTTCAAAAACTTTGGGAGCTCACTGGTGGGGATGCGTTCATTACCTCTGACGTTGGTCAGCATCAAATGTGGGCCGCTCAGTTTTATAAGTTTGATCAGCCACGTCGTTGGATTAACTCAGGTGGATTAGGCACTATGGGTGTAGGCTTGCCTTATGCCATGGGGATCAAGAAGGCATTTCCTGAGAAGGATGTCTTTGCCATTACTGGCGAGGGTTCCATTCAGATGTGTATTCAGGAGCTTTCAACCTGCAAGCAATACAACACGCCAGTGAAGATAGTGTCCTTGAACAATCGTTATTTAGGTATGGTGCGTCAGTGGCAAGAGCTTACCTATAACAAGCGCTATTCGAGCTCATATATGGATTCTTTGCCTGACTTTGTGAAATTGGCTGAGGCTTATGGTCACATTGGTATGCGGATTGAGAAGAAATCTGATGTTGAGGGCGCGCTAAAAGAAGCCATTCGTTTAAAGGATCGCACTGTGTTTATGGATTTCCAGACTGACCCAGAAGAAAACGTTTGGCCAATGGTTCAGGCGGGCAAGGGTATTACTGAAATGCTCTTGGGTAGTGAGGAACTCTAATGCGCCACATTATTTCTATCTTGATTGAGAATGAGCCGGGTGCATTGTCACGGGTTGTAGGTTTGTTTTCTGCGCGTGGTTACAACATTGACTCCTTAAGTGTTGCGCCAACAGAAGATCCATCGCTTTCACGCATGACGATTGTGACCTTTGGTTCTGATGATGTCATTGAGCAAATCACCAAACACTTAAACCGTTTGGTTGAGGTAGTGAAGGTGTTTGATTTAAGCGAAGGCCCTCATATTGAGCGTGAACTTATGATGATTAAAGTTCGCGCAGTTGGTAAAGAGCGCGAAGAGCTTAAGCGCACTACGGACATCTTCCGGGGACGCATCATTGATGTCACCGATAAGAGCTACACCATTGAGCTCACTGGTGATAGTGCTAAGTTGGATGCATTTATTGACTCGATCGATCGTGTTTCAATTTTGGAAACAGTTCGCTCTGGCGGATCCGGAATTGGTCGCGGTGAGCGCATCTTGAAGGTTTAATTTTTTTTAACTGATTTATTAATCTAATAACGATATTTTCAACACAAGGAAAGAGCATGAAAGTTTTTTACGATAAAGACGCAGATTTGTCCCTCATTAAGGGCAAAAAAGTCACCATCATTGGCTACGGTTCACAGGGCCACGCACATGCATTGAATCTCAAAGACTCTGGTGTGAACGTGACTGTTGGTTTGCGTAAGAACGGTGCCTCATGGAGCAAAGCTGCAAACGCAGGTTTGACTGTTAAAGAAGTTGCCGATGCTGTAAAAGATGCTGATGTAGTAATGATGTTGTTGCCTGATGAGCAAATTGCTGATGTTTACAGTAAAGAGGTGCACGGCAATATTAAGCAGGGCGCTGCTCTTGCTTTTGCACACGGCTTTAACGTGCACTACGGTCAAGTTCAGCCACGCGCTGACTTGGATGTGATCATGATTGCTCCTAAAGCCCCGGGTCATACAGTACGTGGTACCTATTCACAAGGCGGTGGTGTTCCCCATTTGATCGCTGTTTATCAAGATAAATCTGGTTCTGCTCGCGATGTTGCTTTGTCCTATGCAACTGCAAACGGTGGTGGTCGTGCTGGCATCATTGAAACTAATTTCCGTGAAGAAACAGAAACCGACTTATTCGGTGAGCAAGCTGTTCTCTGTGGCGGCGCTGTGGAGTTGATCAAGGCAGGATATGAAACCTTGGTTGAAGCTGGCTATGCACCTGAGATGGCTTACTTTGAGTGCTTACATGAGCTCAAGTTGATTGTGGACTTAATCTACGAGGGTGGTATCGCCAATATGAACTACTCCATCTCTAACAATGCTGAGTATGGTGAGTACGTTACTGGTCCACGCGTTGTGACTGAGGATACGAAGAATGCCATGCGTCAGTGCTTGAAAGATATTCAGACTGGTGAATATGCAAAGAGCTTCATCCTTGAAAACAAGGCGGGTGCTCCAACATTAATCTCACGTCGTCGTTTGAATGCAGAGCATGAGATCGAAGTAGTTGGTGCAAAACTGCGTGCCATGATGCCTTGGATTGCAAAGAACAAATTAGTTGATCAAACTAAAAACTAATAAAGCGCTAAGCATTTCATTTATAGCGTTAACCTAAAAGGCTCAGAATAAAGATGATGTATCCACACCCCATTATTGCAAAAGAAGGTTGGCCCTATTTGGCGCTAGTGGGGATAGTGACTTTGTTGGTCCACCACTTTGGTGGCATTGCATGGTCCTGGCCTTTATGGATCATTTTTGTTTTTGTTCTGCAGTTTTTTCGTGACCCGCAGCGTATTCCTGCTTTAGGGCGCGATCTCGTTTTATCTCCAGCTGATGGGCGTATCGTTGTGGTTGAAACTGCAAACGATCCTTATGCTGGTCGCGAAGCCCTCAAAATCAGTGTCTTCATGAATGTGTTTAATGTGCACTCGAACCGCAGCGCTGTCAGTGGCACAGTAAAAGAAATTCAATATTTCCCAGGCAAATTTGTCAATGCAGATTTAGATAAAGCCTCTACGGAGAATGAGCGTAATGCAGTTGTGATTGATGCCAATGGTCAAACTATTACATTGGTTCAGGTTGCTGGCCTCATTGCGCGCCGTATTCTTTGCTACATCCATGTGGGCGATCGCTTAAAAGCGGGTGAGCGTTATGGCTTTATTCGTTTTGGATCTCGTGTAGACGTGTATTTACCCTTAACGGCAGAACCTTTAGTGTCTGTTGGTGATAAAGTCTTTGCAACCAACACTGCTTTGGCACGTGTGCCAGGCTTAGATTGATTCGCATCTTTTACCAGGATATTCTTTGAGTACATTTCGCCGTCGTGGTCGCATTGATCGCAGTCGCCTCTCTAATAAACGTACAGATTCCACTCCAGAAGAGTGGGTTGATACTTTAGAAGATGGGGTTGATTATGAAGTAGAGGAATTACACGAAAAGCCTCGCCCTCGCGGTAAGGGCATCTATTTACTGCCGAATGCCTTCACTACGGCGGCTTTATTTAGTGGTTTCTTCGCAATTGTGAATGCGATGAACGATCAGTTTCAGGTTGCAGCGATCGCCATATTTGCTTCCCTCGTATTGGATGGTATGGATGGTCGCGTAGCACGCATGACCAATACCCAAAGCGCATTCGGTGAACAATATGATTCCCTCGCAGACATGGTGTCCTTCGGCGTTGCGCCTGCCTTGGTTGCATATGAGTGGGCTCTGAAAGATTTAGGTAAGTGGGGTTGGTTAGCGGCGTTTACCTATTGTGCAGGCGCAGCCTTGCGTTTGGCTCGCTTCAATGTCAACACTGCAGTAGTTGATAAGAAGTTTTTTCAAGGCTTACCAAGTCCTGCGGCCGGTTCTCTGATTGCTGGCTTTATTTGGCTCGCTGACGATAACAAGATTCCGGTACGCGACACTGCAATTCCTTGGATTACCTTTTTGATCGCGGTTTATGCAGGCTTAACGATGGTCTCTAATGCCCGCTTCTATAGCGGTAAGGCCTTAGATGTGCGCTATCGCGTGCCCTTTGGCGTCATGGTTCTGATGATCTTGACCTTCGTATTGATCTCTTCCAACCCGCCTTTGACCCTATTTGGTTTATTTGTGGTGTATTCCATTTCGGGATATGTCATTTGGGCCTGGGAACGTCTTAGCGGCAAGCGTTTTAGCTAATTCCCTATTTTTGGGGTATATTAATTCCATGTTGATGAAATTCTCACCTTTAACCAGCCTTTTACTACAAGCACTGAGCCTAAAGCTTGGGGCGGGTAAGGCCTGAGTTGATGAGATAGAAAAATCCATTAACCACCAATACCAGCCCCAGCAAATTGCTGGGGTTTTTGTTTTTGAAACTGCAATACAGAATATTTTAAAAATTAGTTAAATCCAAACCGGAGAGTAGTGATGAGCGACAAAGTAATCATTTTTGACACCACCTTACGTGATGGCGAACAATCCCCTGGCGCATCGATGACTAAAGACGAGAAGGTTCGTATTGCTCGTCAGCTTGAGCGTCTCAAGGTGGATGTGATTGAAGCAGGATTCGCCGCGAGCTCTGAGGGCGACTTCCAAGCCATCTCTGCTGTTGCCGCTGCCATTAAGGATTCTATTGTATGTTCCTTGGCGAGAGCAAACGATAAGGACATCACACGCGCCTCAGATGCTTTAAAGGCTGCGAATGCGAAACGTATTCATGCTTTCTTGGCTACTAGTCCATTGCACATGGCCGTGAAGTTGCGCATGTCTCCAGAAGAAGTATTGGAGCAAGCAAAACGCTCCATTCGCTTTGCGAGGAACTTGGCTGCTGATATTGAATTCTCAGCAGAAGATGGCTATCGCTCAGAGATGGACTTCTTATGTAGAGTAGTCGAAGCGGTGATTAATGAGGGTGCCTCTACGATCAATATTCCAGATACTGTCGGTTATGCAACCCCTGAGTTATATGGTGAGTTCATTAAGACCTTGCGTACCCGCGTGCCTAACTCTGATAAAGCTGTTTGGTCAGTGCATTGTCATAATGACTTAGGTATGGCTGTTGCGAATTCTTTGGCTGGCGTGAAGATCGGTGGAGCGCGTCAAATTGAGTGCACTATCAACGGCTTGGGTGAGCGAGCTGGCAATACTGCTTTAGAAGAAATCGTGATGTCCTTACGTACCCGTAAAGATTACTTTGATATGGTTTGCGGTATCGATGCGACACAAATTGTGCCAGCCTCTAAATTGGTTTCTCAAATTACTGGCTTTGTAGTTCAGCCCAATAAAGCCGTTGTTGGTGCTAATGCCTTTGCCCATGCCTCTGGTATTCACCAAGATGGTATCTTGAAAAATCGCGAGACCTATGAAATCATGCGCGCAGAAGATGTGGGCTGGTCAACCAATAAAATTGTGTTGGGTAAATTATCTGGCCGCAATGCATTTAAACAACGCTTGCATGAATTAGGCATCACTGTCGAAGCAGAGGCTGATGTGAATGAGGCTTTTGCACGATTCAAAGCCTTGGCGGATCAAAAAGCAGAAATATTTGATGAGGACATCATTGCAATCATGTCAGATTCAGCAGCTGCTGAAGAGGGCGAGCACTACCACTTCCTCTCCTTGAGTCAACATTCTGAAACTGGCGAACGCCCTAAATCCCGTGTGACTTTCCGCATGGGTGATAAGGAGGTGAGTGCTGAGGCCGAAGGTAATGGCCCGGTAGATGCCAGCTTAAATGCTATTGAAGAAATGGCCAAGAGTGGCGCTGAACAATTACTCTACTCAGTCAACGCTATTACTTCGGGCACCCAATCTCAGGGTGAAGTCACAGTACGCTTGGCAAAAGGTGGTCGAATTGTGAATGGTGTGGGAACTGATCCCGACATCATCGCTGCTTCTGCTAAAGCCTATTTATCTGCATTAAATAAACTTCATGATCCTAGCCAAGTGAAGCTCAATGCGCAGATGACACCCTGAACTCGACATCATCTTTTAAGCTTATTTATTCAAGTCGGTATTTTTATAGTACTTAGTGCCTTTGCCCGTGATTTCTGCAGCAATACCTGAGTCTGTTAGTTGGTACATCAAGACGCCAGGAGCAACGACGGTGGCGTCTTGATAGGCTCCACCATCCTTGTCATATTTGGCCGCGGCAGTAACTTGACCTCCAAAAGTCCAGCCTGAATTGACAAAGTCATTGAGTGCTGCTTCAGTCTGGAAGATAAAAATATTTTGAAATGACTTAATGCCAAGACCAATTCCTGCTTGAACTTCAGCCATATCCATGTAAATCGTTTTTTTGGATGCCTTATTAATAACAACACCAGTTCCTGTTCCGCCTCCAGCAATCAATATCTTCATACCAAAGTTACTAAACGTAGCATAACCACTCGATTGCTCGATGAGATATTTTGCTTTTGGCTGCGCCCGGTAAAGATCACTCAAGATCTCTTCATTCTTCTTTAGAATCTCTTGCTTTTGCTGAGCCACTGTTTTGCTGGGTCCAAAAACAGAAGAAAATTGAGCATAAGAATGCATTGGTAATAAAAGTACGGCACCGCATATAAGAAGGGAAAGTAATTTATTCATAGTGATGTATTGGTTAATGAAGATGAGTATTAATCAGCCGAGCCACCTAAGGCTAGGTAGAGATTAATTCGTTGGGCTAGGGCATCTACTTGGCCTTGGCGCCAGCTAATATCTGTAGTATTGGTTTTAATGCGTTGTTGCTGAATTTGGCGTTGATCAACTCTGCCAATCTGAAATTCAGATTCAGTGTTTTTCATGACTTGTTTTTGTTGTATCAATTGAGTTTGTAATTGCAAACTACGCTCACGCCAGGTTGCCTCGCCATTGAGCGCATTCTCCACATCATTAAAGGCTGCAAGAACGACTTTGCCGTAATTGGCTAAAGCTGCTTGCGCTTCAGCATTTTGATAAGCAATTTGGGCTTCAATTGCGCCACCTTGGAACAGAGGGAGCGCTACATTGGCACCAACGCCAAAACTGGTGCTGGCACCGTTCACCAGTGTAAAGATTTGGCTATTGATGTACCCATAACCCGCAGTCAAACTAATTTTAGGAAGCCGTGCGAGTCGTTTTTCATCAGCAAGATAGAAGGCGCTATTAACACGTGCTTCAGCGGCAATCAGATCCGGTCTGCGTTCTAATAAATCTGCTGGTAGTCCTGGCTCAACCGGTTTTGGAAGCGCTGGTAATGCAGTCGATTTCAAGGGCTCAGCCTTTGGATAGCGTCCCACCAGTGTCTCTACAGCGCGCAGTGCTTGGTCGCGGGCTAAGGCGCTATTGAGTGCCAGCTCCTGTGCTTGAGCCGCATTAATTTTGCTACTTGCCACATCATTAAAAGAAGATGCACCAATTTTTTCTCGAACTTGTGTCAAGTCGGATATTTTTTGAGATGCGTCAGCATTCTCTTTGGCTAACTGTGCTTGTTCTTGTAGGCTGCGCGCAAGCCACACTGATTTAGCTAAGGTCGCAATCAAAGACAGGCGGGCAGCATCTTGATCGGCATTAATAGCCTTAGAATTTTGTTCTGCGCCTGCAACGGATGTACGTACGCGACCCCATAGATCCAGTTCCCAGTTGGCGCCGATGTAAAAACCAGTTAGACCAGTTCCACTAGAGCCTACTTTGCTACCGCTATTGCCGATGGCATTAATACCGGGGTACTGTGACCCGCCAGCAGCACTAATGAGGGCCTCAGACTGAGTTCTGCGTGCTGCGATGATACGAATGCTGGGATTGTTCTGTAATGCTTCGGCTACTAAGGCATTTAATTCAGGATCATTAAATTGTTTGAGCCATGCGTCATCTACTGTCACAGCATCTTGCTTGCTAGCTTGATTAGTCTGAAATTGCCTGGGAACGCTAGCATTAGGAATGGATTGATCAACCAGTTCCTGGTTGCTCTTAAGTGGGCTAATGGTGCAAGCACCCAATGCTACTGCCCCTAGCAAATAGAGTGAAGCTTTATGAAACGAGTTCATATGAAATTTATACATCTCTATTTTTAATGTAGTTTTGGAATGATGTAATTGAGCTTAGTGCTAATCCGCAACATCACCTTACGAATGATGTGTAAGAACGCAAGATGATCGGTGTAGACCGCACCATCTCCAACGGCCCCAGCAGGGAGTAATAACTCTGCATGTCGATCATCCATTAGTAACTTCACGGCAAATCGATTGACCGGAATTTCTCTCAAGCCTGTAGTAGGTAGATTGCCGCTCACACTGATTTGACCTTGACCTTCCGCTAGGATGATGGACTCAACCTTTGCCTTGAGGATCTTGCCCGGAAAACTAGGAATGTAAAACTCAGCCTCATTACCAACTTCAATTTGATGTAACTCATTTTGATTAAACAAGGCATAGATTTGCGGTGTGTCTTCCATGAAAGTCATGACTGAAGCTATCGGAAAGGCTGCGACAAAAGCTCCAGGGCGCAACTGCACGTTGACGACAGTACCATCACTTGGTGCTCGAACAACGGTTTGCTCTAGATCATATTCAGAATGAATAGTTTGTTCGCTAAGTTCTGCTAAATCCGCTTGGGCTTTTTCTAAATCAAAGCGGTTACCCGAACCGCTCTTCACAAGCGCTTCATTTTCTTTTGCGCGCAACTTCGCTAGTTTCAGTTTGGCTTTGAGCGCATTCACTGAAGCTTGATATTGAGTGGGGTCGATCTTGAAGAGGACATCTCCTTTTTTGACGCGTTGATTAACTGTTACAGGCACTTCAGTGACACGACCTTTTACTTGACTCACAATGCCAACAGAATTTCTGACAACGACTACATTGCTAGAGGAGGGTGAAAAGATATTCAGTAGCAAGATCAGCGTAATCATTCCCACAACAGGAATCGTAAAAACGATTACTTTTGCTACCGCATTCCAGGGGAGTAATTTGTATTTAAAAAAGATTAACCAAACAATGCCGGCATAGATGCCAAGAATCAGTGCTTCCATGCTTATTTCACCTCAGTATTCTGGTCTTCCTGATGCTCTTTATCTATGGGCATGTATTTATCGGTTCCATAGGCAAGCTTGTACATCGTGGGGCGGGTGTACGCCCAAAGATAAGCAAAAGGCCAGAGGAGGCCTCCAAAAAAGAAGGAGAGCAGACACAGGGCATGAATCGCATCTCGCTGGGGGTGCTCTCTGCGCTTAGCAATGGTATCGGGCAGGATATGGACATACCAAAAGCCAGCAATAAAGCCGACGGGCAGAATGATGAGCACTACCCAAGAGACGATATTGGCAAATCCATCAATCATTTCTGGTGGCAAAAAGGAGGCGTATGAGAGTGATGGCAGCAATAAAAAGGCTAAAACAGGACTGATAATGAGGGTCTTTTTCATGATTTTGGGCATAAATGGCTAGATATGGGTTCAAAATGCTGCTTGAGGGTCTAAATTGCTGATTTCTAAGTAATTTATCACGCATTTTTAAAAATGCTTATTAGCCCTGTAAGCAATAAATTTGCTTCCAAAAGGTCCAGGGTCGCAATCCTTCCTCAAAAAAGAGGCAATCTGTTACAATTCGAGGGCTTTGATTTGTAAAGCTTTTTTGTTTTATTTTGTTAATAACGCACGACACAAATTGGGTGAAAGCTCAAGTGTTCGCAAGTAAGGAGTATTAAAAATGGCAGTTGCTGATATTAAAACGGCGGAAATCGTCAAAGAAAACGCGCGTAGCGCAAACGATACGGGTAGTCCTGAAGTGCAAGTTTCATTGCTTACAGCCCGCATCAATGAATTAACCCCCCATTTCAAGGCTAACGCTAAAGACCATCACAGCCGTCGCGGTTTGTTGAAGATGGTTTCACGTCGCCGTCGCCTCTTAGATTACCTCAAAGGCAAAGATTTGGATCGCTATCGCGCATTGATCGACAAATTAGGTCTCCGTAAGTAATTCTTATCAGTATTGCAATGCCATCTCACTTAGGGTTGTTTCTTTCCAGAATCAGTCTTAAGAAGGTGGCATGTTTTTTGAGCGCTTTTAGATTATTTGTGTAGGGGATCGTGTCATTCCAATGAGTTTCTGAATGTGATCAGAGTCTCCCTGGAATGGCATCCCTTGTGATCCGAAATCGCTCCAGTGTTGTCGTGACACTGCTTTATCCCACGACAAGCGTAATGCTCATGTGAGAATTGCGTGAACAATTTGGAGAAGATCAGAATGACAATGTTTAAAAAAGTAGTAAAAAGTTTTCAATGGGGCAATCATCAAGTAACGATGGAAACTGGTGAGATTGCTCGCCAATCTGGTGGTGCCGTAATCGTCAACGTAGATGACACTGTAGTTATGGGTACGGTAGTTGCTTCAAAGTCTGCAAAGCCAGGCCAATCCTTTTTCCCATTGACAGTGGATTATTTAGAAAAAACTTACGCAGCAGGTAAGATCCCTGGTGGTTTCTTCCGTCGCGAAGGTCGTCCATCTGAAGGTGAGACATTGATTTCCCGCTTGATCGACCGCCCACTGCGTCCACTATTTCCTGAGGGTTTCTTGAATGAAGTTCAGGTTGTAGTGCATGTGTTGTCTATCAACCCAGACGTTCCTGCTGATATTCCTGCTTTGATTGCTGCTTCTGCAGCCTTAGCCGTTTCAGGCATTCCATTTGCTGGCCCAGTTGGCGCAGCACGTGTTGGTTACGCTAACGGTCAATACCTTTTGAATCCAACTCGTACAGAACAAGCTACCAGCGAACTCGATTTGATTGTTGCTGGTACTCAAGCAGCTGTATTGATGGTGGAATCTGAAGCAAACCAATTATCTGAAGATGTGATGTTAGGTGCAGTGGTTTATGGCCATGACCAAATGCAAACCGCGATTAACGCTATCAATGATTTGGTACGTGAAGCTGGCAAGCCAGAATGGGATTGGACTGCCGCCCCTAAAGATGAGCCATTTATTGCTAAGGTCACTGCCTTGGCTGAAGCCCCATTGCGCGAGGCCTATCAGATTCGTCAAAAGGGTGCTCGTTCAGACAAGCTCAAAGAGATTTCTAAAGAAGTTTTGGCGAAGTTATCTGAAGAAGGTGATGTTGATGCCGTTGCTGTTAGCGACATCATGTTTGAAATTGAAGCGAAGATTGTCCGTAGCCAGATTTTGAACGGCGAGCCACGTATTGATGGTCGCGATACACGTACTGTGCGTCCGATTGAAATTCGTAACGGCGTATTGCCGCGTACCCACGGTTCTGCATTGTTTACGCGTGGTGAAACACAGGCTTTGGTTATTGCCACCTTAGGTACTGCACGTGATGAGCAAATCATTGATGCGCTCGAAGGTGAATACCGAGATCGCTTCATGTTCCACTACAACATGCCTCCGTTTGCTACTGGCGAAACTGGTCGTGTAGGTAGCCCAAAGCGTCGTGAAATTGGTCACGGTCGTTTGGCTAAGCGTGCATTGATACCAGTATTACCTAGCCCAGAGGATTTTGCATACAGCATCCGTGTTGTTTCAGAAATCACAGAGTCCAATGGTTCTTCATCTATGGCTTCCGTCTGCGGTGGCTGTTTGGCAATGATGGACGCTGGTGTTCCAGTAAAAGCTCATGTTGCTGGTGTAGCAATGGGCTTGATTTTGGATGGCAATCGTTTTGCCGTGTTGACCGATATCTTGGGTGACGAAGATCACTTAGGCGATATGGACTTCAAGGTAGCAGGTACTGCAAACGGTATTACTGCGCTCCAGATGGATATTAAGGTTCAAGGTATTACGAAAGAAATTATGCAAGTTGCTTTGGCACAAGCGAAAGAAGGTCGTTTGCACATTTTGAGCAAAATGCAAGAAGCCATGGGTTCAGTTCGCACAGAATTGTCTGCTCATGCTCCACGCATGGTGTCATTCAAGATTCATCCAGACAAGATTCGTGAAGTGATTGGCAAGGGTGGCGCAACGATTCAGGCTTTGACTAAAGAAACTGGTTGCAGCATCGATATCAAAGATGACGGAACAGTCACGATTGCTTCCACTAGTGCTGAAGGCATGGCTGAAGCGAAAGCCCGTATCGAAGGTATCACTGCTGAAGCTGAAGTTGGCAAGATCTATGAAGGTCCAGTAGTGAAGTTGCTTGAGTTCGGTGCTTTGGTCAACATTCTTCCTGGTAAAGACGGACTCTTGCATATCTCTGAAATCTCCAATGAGCGTGTAAAAGAAGTTAAAGATTACTTAGCAGAAGGCCAAGTGGTTCGCGTGAAGTTGTTAGCCGCTGATGAGCGTGGTCGTTTGCGCTTATCTCTCAAGGCTGCAATGGCTGATGAAGGTGGTTCGATTGCTCCTTTGGCTGGTGTTGCAACTGAAGCTGCTCCAACTGACGAAACTGCTTAAGTTAATTTCAGTCGGAGTTTTCAATGCGCGTAATTGAGATCAAAGAATTTGGCACGCCAGAAATGCTGGTGCCTAGTACTCGCCCAGACCCAGCGGTTCCGACTGCTGGAACTGGCGAGGTTTTGATTAAGGTACTCGCAGCAGGAATTAATCGCCCTGACGTTTTACAGCGTAAGGGTCATTACCCAGTTCCTGCTGGTGCATCCGATATTCCTGGTCTTGAAGTTGCTGGTGAAATTATTGGTGGTGATTTAGTTCACGCAGATAATGCTTTCGGCCTCAAGGTAGGTGACAAGGTTTGCGCCTTAGTTCAAGGCGGTGGTTATGCAGACCTTTGTATTGCACCGATTGCCCAGTGCTTACCTTATCCAACCGGATTTACTGATCAAGAAGCGGCAGCATTGCCTGAAACTTTTTACACCGTCTGGAGCAATGTCTTCATGCGCGGTGAATTGTCAGCAGGTGAAACTCTCTTAGTCCAAGGCGGTTCAAGCGGTATTGGCGTTACCGCTATTTTGCTTGCTAAAGCTATGGGACATAAAGTGTTTGTTACTGCTGGTACCAATGAAAAGTGTGCCGCATGCATGAAGTTGGGCGCTGATCTCGCTATTAACTACAAGACACAAGATTTTGTAGAAGAAGTGAAGAAGGCTACTGACGGTAAAGGCGTTAATGTCATCCTCGATATGGTGACTGGCGCTTATGTGCAGCGTGAAATCGATTGCTTGGCTGATGATGGTCGTATTGTGATCATTGCAATTCAGGGTGGATCGAAAGCTGAAGTGAGTACCAATCAAATTCTACGACGTCGTTTGACGATTACTGGTTCAACCTTGCGTCCACGTCCAGTATCATTCAAAAAACACATTACCAAACAGTTGCATGATCATGTTTGGCCTTTACTTAATGCAGGTAAGTTAAAGCCGGCAATCTATAAAACCTTTACGCTGGATCAAGCGGCAGATGCACATCGATTGATGGAGTCCTCTGAGCATGTTGGCAAAATAGTTCTCACGGTTTAATTCAATAAAACTTATGCGTCCACTCATCGTCATCGGTAACTGGAAAATGAATGGTAGTCTTGCAAGTAATCAAGATTGGGTTAAAACCGTTTCCCGGGGTATGGAAAGCGGCATGCCTGCTGGTCGCAAGTTTGCTGTATGCCCACCGTCTCCTTATTTAGCTCAGTGCGCTCACTTAATTAAAGAACATTCTTTGGCGTTTTTAAGCTTAGGCGCTCAAGATGTCTCGGCTCAAACTTCTGGTGCTTATACAGGAGAGACAAGCGCCGCTATGCTCAAAGAGCTCGGCTGTCAGTATGTCATTGTTGGCCACTCTGAGCGTCGTCAAATGCATCATGAGGTGGATGAGATTGTTGCAGCAAAGGCACTTCAAGTATTAGATAGCGGTATGACTCCCGTGATCTGTGTTGGTGAGACTGCTGATGAGCGCAATTCTGGCAGAGCTGAAGAGATTGTTTGTGGTCAGATAGCCAAGCAAGTCTCAGTGCTTCAGGATCGCTTGGCTGATTGTCTCATCGCTTATGAACCAGTGTGGGCGATTGGTACTGGCAAGGTTGCCAGTGCGCAGCTTGCTCAAGATATGCATCGTCATATTCGTTTGCAATTGGCTGAGTTTGATGAGGATGTCGCATCACATGTAGGAATTTTGTATGGTGGCAGCATCAAGCCTGACAATGCTGTTGAATTGTTTGCCATGCCCGATATTGATGGTGGATTGGTGGGGGGTGCTGCGCTAGATCCTCAAGATTTTCTTGCAATCTGTCAGGCATAGATTTTTTATTTGGAGAGAAGCTGTGGAATGGTTTAAGACTTTATTAATCGTGTTGCAGGCAATTTCAGCTTTGGCTGTGATTTTGCTAGTGCTATTACAGCAAGGCAAGGGCGCTGATATGGGCGCTGCTTTTGGCTCTGGTTCCTCAGGGAGCTTATTTGGCGCTAGCGGTTCGGCCAATTTTTTATCCCATACAACAGCCGTCTTTGCTGCAGTCTTTTTTATCAGTACTTTGGGGATTACTTGGCTTGGTAACAAGAAGGAAGTCAGTCCTGGGGTTCTCTCTGGAACCGTCGCTCCTGCAGTAACGCCAGCTGCTCCGACCGCTCCTGCTCAAGATCCAAGCAAACCAGCAGTTCCTAAGTAAAAAAGTAGGTTTTTACTGATTTTTCTGCCCGATATTTAGGGTGGTTTAGTTGTGCAATGCAGTAGAATTGACAGGTTTTGCAAGATGCCGACGTGGTGAAATTGGTAGACACGCTATCTTGAGGGGGTAGTGGCTTAGGCTGTGCGAGTTCGAGTCTCGCCGTCGGCACCAAGAAATGATGTTTAGCTAGAGTTTTGCTCTAAATCAATAGATTTAGATGTGGATTATTTGATAATTTGTTTTTTTTGAAGAAGCGCTAGAAGAACGACTCAGGACCATTTTGAATCTCGCTAATTACTTTCCTGTTCTGCTTTTTATCCTTGTAGGTATTGGGGTGGGATTAGTCCCCATGTTCCTCGGAAAAATTTTGGCTCCCTCGAAGCCTGATGCCGAAAAACTCTCCCCATATGAGTGCGGTTTTGAAGCCTTCGAAGATGCCCGTATGAAGTTTGACGTGCGCTATTACCTGATTGCTATTCTCTTTATTTTGTTTGATCTTGAAACCGCATTCCTCTTTCCTTGGGGTGTTGCGTTACGTGATCTCGGCTGGTTTGGCTACGCCTCCATGGTGATTTTCCTGTTGGAATTCATAGTGGGATTTGTGTATATCTGGAAAAAGGGCGCTCTCGACTGGGAGTGATCGATATGGCATTAGAAGGCGTTCTCAAAGAAGGATTTGTTACCACTACTGCAGACCAGTTAATTAACTGGACTCGCAACGGCTCTTTATGGCCCATGACCTTTGGTTTGGCCTGTTGCGCAGTGGAAATGATGCACGCTGGCGCATCCCGCTATGACTTAGATCGCTTTGGTGTCGTTTTCCGCCCCTCTCCACGTCAATCTGACTTGATGATTGTTGCTGGTACCTTATGTAACAAGATGGCCCCAGCTTTGCGCAAGGTGTATGACCAAATGCCAGAGCCACGTTGGGTAATCTCTATGGGATCCTGCGCAAATGGTGGTGGTTATTACCATAACTCCTATTCTGTAGTGCGCGGTTGCGACCGCATTGTGCCAGTCGATATTTATGTTCCCGGTTGTCCTCCAACAGCAGAAGCTTTGATTTACGGTGTTATTCAGTTGCAATCCAAGATCGCTCGCACCAGCACGATCGCGCGGAAAGCCTAAGCCATGTCAGATCGTTTAGTTCAGCTAGCCGCTAATCTCGAAAAGGTTCTTGGTAAACGCATTCAATCCGTTGAGCTTGCCTTGGGTGAAGTGACTGTCGTTCTTAATGCGGAGACCTATTTTGAATCTGCGATGTTGCTGCGGGATGATGCATCATTAGCGTTCGAGCAATTGATCGATTTATGTGGCGTTGACTACCAAGACTTCCGTGACGGTGCCTGGGGTGGGCAGCGTTTTGGTGCAGTAAGCCATTTACTGTCTATCAAACATAACTGGCGTCTAAGGGTACGGGCTTTCGCTCCTGATGATAGTTATCCACTGCTAGCCTCTATCACCCCAGTTTGGAATTCAGCGAATTGGTATGAGCGCGAAGCATTCGATCTCTACGGCATTATCTTTGAAGGTCATGAAGACCTGCGTCGCATCTTGACTGACTATGGCTTTATTGGCCATCCATTTAGAAAAGACTTCCCAATCAGTGGCAATGTAGAAATGCGCTATGACCCAGAGTTAAAGCGAGTTGTTTATCAGCCAGTCACGATTGAAGCGCGTGAAATTACTCCCCGGATCGTTCGCGAAGAACAGTACGGAGGCCCGGTTTAAGCCATGGCGCAAATTAAGAATTACACCCTCAATTTTGGTCCTCAACATCCTGCGGCGCATGGCGTATTACGTTTAGTGCTTGAGTTAGATGGTGAAGTGATTCAGCGTGCTGATCCGCATATCGGTCTATTGCATCGTGCAACTGAGAAATTAGCAGAGACTCGTACTTGGATTCAGAATGTTCCTTATATGGATCGTTTGGACTATGTGTCCATGATGGCCAATGAGCATGCCTATGTATTAGCCATTGAGAAGTTATTGCAAGTAGACGTTCCATTACGTGCGCAATACATTCGTGTCATGTATGACGAGTTAACCCGTCTGCTAAATCATTTACTTTGGATCGGCTGTCATGGTCTAGACGTTGGTGCAATGGCGGTATTCTTGTATGCCTTCCGTGATCGCGAAGATATTTTCGATATGTACGAAGCTGTATCTGGTGCTCGTATGCATGCTGCTTACTATCGTCCGGGTGGCGTATATCGCGATTTGCCAGATCAAATGGCTCAATACGATAAGTCTAAGATTCGGAGCACATCTGCTGTAAAACGCTTGAATGAAAACCGTAGCGGCACCTTGCTTGACTTTATTGAGCAATTTGCTAGCGGCTTTGATGCCAATGTAGATGAGTATTGCAATCTATTAACTGACAACCGCATTTGGAAACAGCGTTTAGTGAATATTGGTGTTGTCACTCCTGAGCGTGCATTGCAACTGGGCTTTACTGGCCCAATGTTGCGTGGTTCTGGTATTGAGTGGGACTTGCGTAAAAAGCAGCCATATGAAGTGTATGACCGCCTTTATTTTGATATCCCAGTGGGCGTTAATGGCGATTCATACGACCGTTATTTAGTGCGTATGGAAGAGATGCGTCAATCTAACCGCATCATTAAACAATGCGTAGCTTGGTTAAAAGCAAATCCAGGTCCCGTGATGAGCGATAACCATAAGGTTTCTCCACCGAAACGCGTGGATATGAAAACCAATATGGAAGAATTGATTCACCATTTCAAACTCTTTACTGAAGGTATCCATGTACCTAATGGGGAAGCTTACTCTGCGGTTGAGCATCCAAAAGGTGAGTTTGGAATTTACTTGATTTCTGATGGTGCTAATAAGCCATATCGTATGAAGATTCGTGCTCCAGGATTTGTACATCTTTCAGCGATGGATGAGATGTCACGTGGTCACATGTTGGCGGATGCTGTAACCATTATTGGTACGCAGGATATTGTGTTTGGGGAGATTGACCGCTAATTAAGCGTGCCAAGGATGAATTAATGACAACAACCCTTCAACTATCCGACAAAACGCTGGCAGATATTGCCCGTAACGTTGCTAAATATCCGCCAGAGCAAAAGCAGTCTGCCGTGATGGCTTCCTTGATCGCCGCTCAAACTGAAGTCGGCTGGGTCTCGCCAGAGGTGATTGCCACCGTTGCACAAATCCTAGAAATGCCGACGATTGCTGTAGAAGAAGTGGCCACTTTTTACAATATGTACAACACTAAGCCTATTGGTAAATATAAGCTGGTGATTTGTACGAATTTGCCTTGTCAATTAACCCATGGTGAAACTTCAGCCAATTACTTAAAAGAAACTTTGGGTATTGGCTTTAATGAAACGACAACTTGTGGCACCTTCACATTAAAAGAGGGTGAGTGCATGGGTGCCTGCGGCGATTCACCGGTCATGCTCGTCAATGACAAGCGCATGTGCAGTTTGATGAGTAAAGAGAAGATTGATACTCTTTTAAGTGAACTCCGTGCAGAAGGGAAAGCAGCATGACTAGCTTGCACGATCGTCACATTAAGCCCTTAATCCTTGCAGGATTGAATGGTGATAACTGGCGCTTAAGGGATTACGAGAGTCGTGGTGGCTACCAGCAGTTACGTCGATTAATTAATGATAAGGTTGCACCTGATGCAATCATTGCTGAATTAAAAGCATCCTCATTGCGTGGTCGTGGTGGTGCAGGCTTTCCAACTGGCTTGAAGTGGAGTTTTATGCCACGTCAATTTCCAGGACAAAAATATTTAGTTTGTAATAGTGACGAAGGTGAGCCGGGGACTTTTAAAGACCGTGACATCATGCGTTACAACCCACATGCCTTGATTGAGGGCATGATTATTGGTGCATACACCATGGGGATTTCAACAGGTTATAACTATATCCACGGCGAAATTTGGGAAGTGTATTCACGTTTCGAAGAGGCTTTAGAAGAGGCGCGTGATGCTGGTTACTTAGGCGACAAAATTCTAGATAGTGATTTCTCATTTCAATTGCATGCCACGCCAGGTTGGGGTGCTTATATTTGTGGTGAAGAAACCGCTTTGCTTGAATCCTTAGAGGGTAAAAAAGGCCAACCGCGCTTTAAGCCACCATTCCCAGCTAGCTTTGGCTTGTATGGCAAGCCAACTACTATTAACAACACTGAAACATTTGCTGCTGTGCCATTCATTTTGGCTATCGGCGGCCAAGCTTATTTGGATCTTGGTAAACCTAATAACGGTGGAACAAAGATTTTTTCTGTATCGGGTGACGTAGTGCATCCTGGTAACTATGAAATTCCATTGGGCACACCATTTGCAGAGCTCTTAAAGCTTGCTGGCGGTATGCGTGAAGGTAATGCTTTGAAATCTGTCATTCCTGGTGGATCATCTGCACCGGTAATACCTGGCACGCAGATGATGGATCTGACGATGGATTACGACAGTATTGCGAAAGCAGGATCTATGCTGGGTTCTGGTGCTGTCATTGTGATGAATGAAACCCGTTGTATGGTTCGTGCTTTAGAGCGCCTTTCTTATTTTTATCACGAGGAATCTTGTGGTCAGTGCACACCATGTCGTGAAGGTACCGGATGGCTATGGCGAATTGTGCACCGGATTGAACACGGCCAAGGTCGCCCCGAAGATTTAGATTTATTAAATGATGTTGCTGCCAACATTCAAGGCCGTACGATTTGCGCTTTGGGTGATGCAGCTGCAATGCCAGTGCGTGGCATGTTGAAGCATTACATGGATGAATTTACGTATCACGTAGAACATAAGCGCTGCTTAGATTCTGTAAAACCTTTATAAGTTATTGAGCACGGGACATCTTAAAGTGAGCATGGTAGAAATTGAATTAGATGGTAAGACAGTAGAAGTTCCGCAAGGTTCGATGGTGATGCACGCCGCGAATAAGCTGGGTAGCTACGTCCCGCATTTCTGCTATCACAAGAAGTTATCCATTGCTGCTAACTGCCGTATGTGCTTAGTGGAAGTTGAGAAAGCACCAAAACCATTACCTGCTTGCGCTACACCAGTAACCCAAGGCATGAAGGTGTTTACCCATTCTGCAAAGGCAGTAGAAGCACAGCGCTCAGTGATGGAGTTCTTGCTGATTAACCACCCACTCGATTGCCCCATTTGCGATCAAGGTGGTGAGTGCCAATTACAAGACTTGGCAGTGGGCTACGGTAAATCGAACTCACGTTATGACGAAGAGAAGCGGGTTGTATTTCATAAAAATGTTGGCCCCTTGATCTCGATGCAAGAGATGAGTCGTTGTATTCACTGCACCCGTTGCGTGCGCTTTGGGCAAGAAGTTGCTGGCGTCATGGAATTGGGCATGATTAACCGTGGCGAGCATTCTGAGATCTCGACATTCCTTGGGCAAACAGTAGATTCAGAGTTATCTGGAAACATGATTGATTTGTGCCCAGTAGGCGCACTCACTAGCAAACCATTCCGTTATGAAGCCCGAACTTGGGAACTGGGTCGCAAGCGTTCAGTGAGTCCACACGATAGTCTGGGTGCTAATACAACAGTGCAAACCAAAGCTAACAAAGTCATGCGAGTGGTTGCTTTGGAGAATGAGGCGATTAATGAATGCTGGATTAGCGACCGTGACCGCTTTTCCTATGAAGGCTTAAATAGCCAAGATCGTATCACTACACCCATGGTCAAGCAGGGTGGTCAGTGGTTAGAAACTGATTGGCAATCTGCTTTGGATTACGTTGCCCATTCTTTGAAGACGATTTCTGCTGAAAGTGGTGCTCAGTCTATTGGCGCATTAGCCCATCCAATCTCCAGCGCAGAAGAATTGCATCTCTTGCAAAAGATTGTGCGCGGCCTCGGCTCCGATCAAATTGAAACCCGTTTACGTCAGACTGATATTCATGGTGCAGCATCTGCTCCTTGGTTGGGTATGCCGGTTGCTCACTTAAGCGAACTTGATCGCGCTTTGGTCATTGGCAGCTTCTTAAGAAAAGATCAACCAGTACTTGCTGCGCGTTTGCGCACTGCATCTAAGCGTGGACTGCAGTTATCTCGGATTGACTCTGGTGGTGATGATTGGCTCATTTCAGCTACCAGCATTGCTGCTGCGCCAAGCGCATGGCTAAATACATTAAGTGAAGTAGCTTTGGCAGTTGCTAAAGCCAAGTCAGTCACCGCTCCAGATGGCACTCCAAATGTTCCAGTTTCAGCTCATGCACAAAAGATTGCTGATAGCTTGCTATCTGGTGCTAAAGCAGCGGTATTGATTGGATCAGCCGCTATTGCCCATCCTCAAGCTTCTGATTTGCATGTCTTGTCACAATTTATTGCTCAGCAAACTGGCGCAACCCTTGGTTTCTTGACGGTTGGCGGAAATGCGGTTGGCGCATCTTTAGTTAACGCCAATGGTGCAGGTGTTGAATCTGTATTGTCAGGCGATCGTCGTGCCATGATCTTGATGAATCTCGAGCCGGACTTTGATTTGCCTAATCCCGAACAGGCTAGAGTAGCTTTGGCTAAAGCCAATACCGTGATTGCCATGACTGCCTACAAATCAGCAGATTTATTAGAATTAGCTGATGTCATTCTGCCAATTACTCCATATACAGAGACCGTTTCTACATTTGTTAATGCAGAAGGTAGAGCTCAGACTGTTCAACCATCTGTTAAACCTTTAGGTGACTCCCGTCCAGCATGGAAGGTCTTGCGTGTACTTGGCGGTCTCTTGAGTTTAGATGGCTTCCTCTTTAATTTGCCAGAGGAAGTTTTAGGAGAGGCATTAGGTGATCACTATTGCACCCGTTTGAGCAATCAAAATACTATCAATACAGTAGTTAATGGCAGCTTACCACCATCCAATGGTCTTGAGCGTGTAACAGATATCAATATCTATGCTGGCGATCAAATTGTGCGTCGTTCATCTGCACTGCAATTAACCCGTGATGCAAAACGTGCCAATCAAGTTGGTTTAGGGCAAGCACTCTTCTCAGAATTCAGCCTGAAAGAGGGGGATGTTGTTCGCGTCACTCAGGGTAGCCAATCCATTGATTTGCCAGCGACACTAGAATTGAATTTAGCCCCTGGTGCCGTCAGAATTTCTGCAGGCACCGTGGCGAGCACACGATTGGGATCCATGTTCGGTCCTTTAACAGTTAGTAAGGTGTAGAGGGTCGAGATGAATGATTTCTTGAACCTCATTACCACCCAAGGGGAAGCTATTTTTGGTTCCTTGTGGCCACTCATTTGGGCCTTGGTCCGAATTGTGATTATCGTTTTGCCCATGTTTGCTTGCGTCGCTTACTTGACGCTTTGGGAACGTAAGTTAATTGGTTGGATGCATATTCGTATTGGACCTAACCGGGTTGGACCTTTAGGTTTGTTACAGCCAATCGCTGATGCATTAAAACTCTTGATGAAGGAGATTATTGCTCCTGCACAAGCTAGTAAGGTGCTGTATTTCATTGCGCCAATTATGGTGATCATGCCGGCGTTTGCTGCCTGGGCAGTGATTCCATTTCAAGCCAAGATGGTCTTAGCCGACGTCAATGCTGGCTTGCTTTACATTATGGCAATCTCATCGATTGGTGTTTATGGTGTGATTCTGGCTGGTTGGTCTTCAAACTCCAAGTATCCATTCCTTGGTGCCATGCGCGCATCTGCGCAAATGATTTCATATGAAATCGCCATGGGCTTTGCCTTAGTGACAGTATTGCTAACTTCAGGCTCTTTGAACTTGAGCACTATCGTAGCTTCGCAAGAGCAGGGCTATTTTGCGAGCCTAGGCTTGAATTTTCTCTCTTGGAACTGGTTGCCATTGTTGCCCATGTTCTTGATCTACTTTATCTCTGGCGTTGCTGAAACAAATCGTCATCCGTTTGACGTGGTTGAAGGGGAGTCTGAGATCGTTGCTGGACATATGGTTGAGTATTCCGGTATGTCATTTGCCATGTTCTTCTTGGCTGAATATGCCAATATGATTTTGATTGCAGCAGTAGCATCCATTATGTTTTTAGGTGGTTGGTTGCCAATCGTTGATTTGCCTATCTTGCGTGATATCCCAGGATTCTTCTGGTTGTTCGGCAAAACTTTCTTCTTGCTGTCTTGCGTTATTTGGTTGCGTGCGACATTACCTCGCTATCGTTATGACCAGATTATGCGTTTGGGCTGGAAGATCTTTATTCCCATCTCAGTATTTTGGGTGGTTGTTATCGGCGCGTGGGTTGTATCCCCATGGAATATTTGGAAATAAGTTGATCAATCATGTTTAAGAAAATTTCCCAATTCCTTGACAGCTTGATGCTCAAAGACATCTTGACTGGCATGTCAATTACTGGTCGTTATCTCTTTAAGCCCAAAATTACTATTCAATACCCAGAAGAAAAGACGCCTTTATCACCGCGTTTCCGTGGCTTACACGCATTGCGTCGTTATGAAAATGGAGAAGAGCGTTGTATCGGTTGCAAACTCTGTGAAGCAGTATGCCCGGCATACGCCATCACTATTGAGACAGCAGAGCGTGATGACGGTACTCGTCGTACTTCTCGTTATGACATCGATTTAACGAAATGTATTTTCTGCGGCTTCTGTGAAGAGGCTTGCCCTGTAGATGCTATTGTCGAAACCAATATCTTTGAATATTTCGGTGACAAACGGGGTGATCTGTATTTCACGAAAGAAATGCTCTTGGCTGTGGGCGATAAGTATGAAAAAGACATTGCCGCTAACCGCGCTATTGACGCACCCTATCGCTAATCGAATCGAGCACCTATCACTATGACATTCGATCCCTCCACTTTATTTGCTGTTTTCTTCTATGGCTTTGCAGGCCTATTGGTTATTTCTGCATTGCGCGTGATTACAGCGCGTAACCCAGTGCATGCCGCTCTGTTTTTAGTATTGGCCTTCTTCTGTGCTTCTGGTCTTTGGATGTTGCTCAAAGCTGAATTCTTAAGCTTGGCTTTGATCTTGGTCTATGTTGGGGCGGTGATGGTCTTGTTCCTGTTCGTAGTGATGATGCTCGACCTTGATCTGGAGCATTTACGCCGTGACTTTAAGAAATATCTGCCGGTCGCTTTCTTAATGGGTGCAGTGATTGTGCTTGAGTTATCAATCGTCATTATTCGCAGCTTCATTGGCACTAATGCACCTGTGCAGCCAATGCCTGAAGAAGTGATGGCCAATAATACCCAAGCATTGGGTATGCTGATCTTTGGTGACTATGTCTACGCCTTCGAAGTTGCCGGTGTGATCTTGTTGGTAGCCATTATTGCGGCAGTTGCATTGACTCTCCGTAATCGTAAAGACTCCAAGTCGCAGAATATTCATGAGCAAGTGAATGTGGTTGCTGCAGATCGCATGCGCATTGTCAAAATGGGTTCAGACATGGCAGCAAAACAAGACGTTAGAGGAGGGAAGTAATGAATATCACTCTAGCGCACTACTTGGTACTGGGTGCGATCTTATTCGCAACTAGTGTTATTGGAATTTTCCTGAACCGCAAGAACGTGATCGTGCTGTTGATGGCTATTGAATTGATGTTGCTTGCGGTCAACATGAACTTTGTTGCCTTCTCGCATTATTTGGGTGATATGGCAGGTCAAGTATTCGTATTCTTTATTCTGACTGTAGCAGCTGCTGAAGCAGCTATTGGTTTGGCAATTCTGGTTGTGCTCTTCCGTAAGGTTGACACCATTAATGCCGAAGACCTTGACCACCTCAAAGGCTAGTCATGCAATTGACCCTAAATATTCCCGTTCTCTGCGCAATTCCATTGGCTCCTTTAGTGGGTTCAATCATTGCCGGCTTCTTTGGCACCAAGTTAGGCGGTAATCGCATTGGTCACGGCGCAAGTCAGTTCGTCACTATCTTAGGCGTAACGATTGCTTTCATTCTGTCATGTAATGTTTTGTCGCAAGTCATGGATGGTTTCTACTTCAACGGCACCGTCTATCGTTGGATGCAATTAGGTGAACTCAATTTAGATATTGGCTTTCTAATCGATCCTTTGACAGCAACCATGATGTGCGTGGTGACCTTTGTGTCCTTAATGGTCCATATCTACACCATTGGCTATATGCAAGGCGAAGAGGGCTACAACCGCTTCTTCTCTTACATTTCCTTGTTTACTTTTGCCATGTTGATGTTGGTAATGAGTAATAACCTCTTGCAACTCTTCTTTGGTTGGGAGGCCGTAGGTGTTGTGTCTTATCTTTTAATTGGCTTCTATTTTGAGCGTCAATCAGCGGTATTTGCCAACATGAAGGCTTTCTTGGTGAATCGCGTAGGCGACTTTGGTTTTATTCTTGGCATTGGGCTATTACTAGCGAGCACAGGCTCAATGCAATATGACGTGATCTTCGCGCAAAATACTGCCCTAGCTGCGCAAACATTGCCTGGCACTGGCTGGAATCTGTTAACAGTTGCTTGTATTTGCTTATTCATCGGCGCTATGGGTAAATCAGCCCAGTTCCCATTGCATGTTTGGTTGCCTGACTCCATGGAAGGTCCAACCCCAATTTCTGCTTTGATTCACGCTGCAACCATGGTAACTGCTGGCATCTTCATGGTCTCACGCATGTCACCATTATTTGAGCTCTCTGACGTTGCCTTGAGCTTCATTTTGGTTATCGGCTCTATTACCGCGCTTTTTATGGGTTTCTTGGGGATTGTGCAAAACGATATCAAGCGCGTTGTGGCGTATTCCACATTGTCGCAATTGGGTTACATGACGGTAGCTTTAGGTGTATCTGCATATCCAGTTGCTATCTTCCACTTAATGACGCATGCTTTTTTTAAAGCCCTGTTGTTCCTTGCTGCTGGTAGCGTTATCTTGGGCATGCACCATGAGCAAGATATGCGCAAGATGGGCGGTCTTTGGAAATATATGCCTGTTACTTGCCTGATGATGCTATTGGGTAATTTGGCTTTAATCGGCACACCATTCTTCTCTGGTTTCTACTCTAAAGATTCCATCATTGAAGCGGTTGCTGCTAGCCATATTCCTGGTTCAGGATTTGCTTACTTTGCAGTTATGGCAAGTGTATTCGTCACGGCTTTATATTCCTTCCGTTTGTATTTCTGGGTTTTCCATGGCAAAGCACGTTGGGGTCATGCCGATTCACATGATCATCATCACGATCATGCAGAGCAGGGTGATGATCACGCTCACCACGGATTATCCCCAGGTGAGAAGCCGCATGAATCTTCTTTAGTAGTGACCTTGCCTTTGATTCTGTTGGCAATTCCATCCGTGATTATTGGTTTCTACACTATTAGCCCATTATTGTTTGGCACCTTTTTTGGCGATTCCATCTTCATTGATTTGGCTCGCCACCCAGTAATGAAAGAACTTGAAGATGAATTCCATGGCCCAATCGCCATGGCAATACATGCATTTACTTCGCCTGTATTAGGTCTAGTGGTGCTTGGCGTTTTAACGGCTGCTATTGGTTATCTCTGGGCTCCGAAGTTGCCTGCAGTTGTTGCGCAAATATTTGCCCCACTCAAAAAATTATTTGATAACAAATACTATTTAGATGATTTAAACCAAGCTGTATTTGCTAAAGGTCTGATTTGGATTGGTGGTGTCTTGTGGCATCGCGGCGATCAAAAGGTTATAGATGGCTTTTTTGTGAACGGCAGCGCCTATACAGTAGGACGCTTTGCTGGCGTGATTCGTCATTTGCAATCCGGTTATGTTTACCACTATGCGTTTGCAATGATTGCAGGCCTTGCGGTATTGCTAGCTTGGGTTTTGTATGCTTACCTGCCTTTTGTTCGATAGGCCTTTGTTACTTAAGTAGCCACTATGATTCTTTCTTACGCCATTTGGACCCCAATTATTTTTGGACTCATTATTTTGTTTTATGGGTCTGAGAAGCCGTCTGCTGGAGTGCGGTGGTTAGCTCTCATCGGTTCTATTGTTGGATTTATTGCAACTCTTCCCTTGATTATTAATTTTGATATTGCCAATCCAGGGATACAGTTTGTAGAGAAGATCAGCTGGATTCCGCGCTACGATATTAATTATTTCCTTGGTATCGATGGTATTTCCGTTTGGTTCATCGTACTGACTGCTTTCGTCAATATTTTTGTCGTGATCGCTGCTTGGGAGGTTATTGATACTAAGGTTTCACAGTACATGGCTTCGTTCATGATCCTATCTGGATTGATGATTGGTGTTTTCTGTGCGCTTGATGCCTTATTGTTTTATGTCTTCTTTGAAGCAACCTTGATTCCGATGTACATCATCATTGGTGTGTGGGGTGGTCAGAACCGGATCTATGCGGCTTTCAAGTTTTTCTTATACACCTTGCTTGGCTCCTTATTGACCTTAGTAGCCATGCTTTATCTTTATAACGTCACCAATAGCTTTGATATTTTGGTTTGGCAAAATGCTCGGCTCGATATCGTTGAGCAAATCCTACTGTTCTTTGCATTCTTCATGGCCTTTGCAGTGAAAGTACCCATGTGGCCACTGCATACCTGGTTACCAGACGTTCACGTGGAGGCACCTACGGGTGGTTCTGTGGTGTTGGCTGCAATCATGCTGAAACTCGGGGCTTATGGCTTCCTTCGTTTCTCACTGCCAATAGCGCCAGATGCAAGTCAATATCTTGGCCCCTTTGTGATATTCCTCTCCTTGGTAGCTGTGATTTATGTCGGCGCAGTAGCCTTAGTTCAAAAAGATATGAAAAAGCTAGTTGCTTATTCATCTGTGGCTCATATGGGATTTGTTACTCTTGGCTTCTTCCTCTTTAGCCCATTAGGTATTGAGGGTGGCATCGTACAAATGATTTCACACGGTTTTGTGGCTGGTGCGATGTTCCTGTCTATCGGTGTTTTATATGACCGCATGCATACCCGTCAAATTGCAGATTACGGCGGCGTAGTACATCGTATGCCGGCTTTTACTGCCTTTGCAGTTTTGATGGCCATGGCTAACTGCGGATTACCAGCTACATCAGGCTTCGTTGGTGAATTCATGGTGATATTGGCTGCAGTTGATTACGATTTTGTGATCGGTGTCTTAGCAGCAACTGCATTGATCCTTGGAGCTGCCTATTCATTGTGGATGGTCAAACGCGTATTTTTTGGCGCTATCAACAATGCACATGTTGAGGAGCTCAAAGATCTCAATGCCCGTGAATATTTCATGATGACTTTATTGACGATCTGTGTGATTGGAATGGGTGTATATCCAAAACCATTTACCGACATCATTCATCCAGCCGTAATCAATCTGCTGCAGCATGTTGCTGTTAGCAAACTCTGAGTAAAAGCAAATGCAAGCATTCGACCTATACGCTATCCTGCCGGAACTCGTTTTACTAATTGCTACCTGCATATTGCTGGTAGCCAGTGTTTATGTTCGCGAAACAGTCACTTCAACCCCTGGAGTTGAGCAAGATATTTTCCATACACCGCGTGGTGTAGGTTTTGTTTATTTCTTCTCTTTAATTCTGTTGATTTATTTGATTTTTGCTTTTGTGGGTCGTTTGGGTGACGTGTCTTTAGTGGCAATGAACGGCTTGTTTCAGTCTGACCCTTTGTCAAACCTACTCAAAGCATGTTCTTGTGCTGCGGTATTAGTGAGCTTGATTTATTCCAAGCAATATTTATCGGATCGCGCTTTATTCCGTCCAGACTTTATTGTGCTGGTGCTATTGGCTCTATTGGGTCAACTGGTATTAATCTCAGGCGCGAATCTCTTAACCCTTTATCTTGGTCTCGAGCTCATGGCTTTGCCGATGTACGCCTTGGTCGCGATGCGCCATACTAGTGAGAAGAGTGTAGAGGCTGGTACTAAGTATTTTATCCTAGGAGCTCTTGCTTCAGGCTTTCTACTGTACGGTATGTCCATGCTGTATGGCGTGACGGGTTCTCTAGATTTAATTGAGATTTTCAAAACGGTTGCCGACCCTCGCGTTAACCATTTAGTCATGGCTTTTGGTCTGGTATTTATTGTTTCTGGTTTGGCATTCAAGTTGGGCGTTGTACCTTTCCACATGTGGGTTCCTGATGTTTATCAAGGTGCGCCTACTGCAGTTACCCTCATGATTGCTGCGGCCCCTAAGTTAGCGGCATTTGCATTGTTATTCCGTTTATTGATTAATACCTTATTGCCGTTGATGGGCGACTGGCAGCCAATGTTAGTGCTGTTGGCTGTTCTATCCTTAGTTGTTGGCAATGTGACTGCGATTGCTCAGACTAACGTGAAACGCATGCTGGCTTACTCAGCGATTGCGCAGATGGGTTTTGTACTGCTTGGCATGTTGTCGGTGTTTGATGATCATGCCTTTAGTGCATCGATGTTTTACGCCATTACGTATGTATTGACTACCTTGGGTACCTTCGGTCTCTTGATGGCGCTCTCGCGCAAAGGCTATGACTGTGAGACCTTAGAAGGGCTCAAAGGTTTAAATAAGCAACACCCTTGGTTTGCCTTTATTGGCCTGGTAATGATGTTCTCATTGGCAGGCATTCCGCCTACAGTTGGTTTTGCAGCTAAATTGGGCATACTAGAAGCCTTGGTGGATGCGGAGCATACCTTCTTAGCTGTCATTGCCGTAATGGCCTCTTTGATCGGTGCTTTCTATTACTTGAGAGTGGTAAAAGTCATGTACTTTGATGAACCATCTCACGAAGTTACAGTCTCAGGCTCTGCATTTGCCATGGGATTATTGAGTCTGAACACGATCTTGGTTTTATTAATCGGTATTATTCCTGCCGGATTGATGAGTGTTTGCTTAGATGCAATGCGCCGAACTTTATTGGGCTCATAATTTCATTGGCTGGATGAATTAAAGGCTCCCATGGGGGCCTTTCTTGTTTTAGGTAGCTGGTATGACATTTGAATGACATAAGGCCTTTGTACCATTGCTTAATTATTGATTGAACCCATATTGAAAGATTCTCCATGACCGAAAAATCATTCAAAGACCTACCTGTAGGTGATGAGCATTTGCGCGAAGATCGAATTTCTGGCGAAGATATCTATGGCGGCATCTTTTTAAATATGAAACGAGACCAAGTGCGTTTACCAGATGGTGAGTTAGCAGCTCGAGAGTATTTAACGCATCCTGGTGCAGTGGCAGTCCTTGCATTATTAGAGGATGGTAGGGTTCTGCTTGAGCGCCAGTACCGGTACCCTATTGCAAAAGCTTGTATTGAAATCCCAGCTGGAAAATTGGAAATTGGTGAGGATCATCTCTTGTGCGCAAAACGAGAGTTAGAAGAAGAGACTGGCTATACCGCTAGAAAATGGAGTTACATTCGCCGCATTCATCCAGTCATTTCGTATTCAACAGAATTCATTGATATCTATTTAGCGGAAGACTTAGTTCCCGGTAAGAGCAAATTAGATGATGAAGAGTTTTTAGACGTCTTTGCGGCGCCTTTAGAGCAATTACTTGCTTGGGTGGAAGAGGGCGAGATTACAGACGTTAAAACCACGATTTCGACCTATTGGCTGGATCGTTATCGCCGTGGCTTGATTAGCCCTAGGCCTATTGAATAGGTCATTTTTAAATCCTATTAAAATAAGATCTATTGATTTTGGTAATTTTGCCCCTATATAGGTCTTATGAAAGTCTACAACCTCGCTTGCCCCTTGGATCATCGCTTTGAGGGATGGTTTGCCTCAGAGGACGATTGTCTTGCTCAGCAGGATAAAGGTATGCTCGCCTGTCCAGTGTGTGATAGCCCTGAAATCACGCGTATGCCTTCTGCACCTCACATTGCAAGGACTGCCTCTACAGCGCTAACTACTCCCAATGAGAATATTGGCTCTACTAGCGGTGATGTGGTTGCCTTGACTGGAAATGATCATTCCCATTTGGAAGCCCAGGTTCAGGCTGCCTTTTTGAAGGGAATGCGTGATTTGATGGGTAAATCTGAAGATGTTGGTACTTCGTTTGCTGAAGAAGCTAGGAAGATCCACTACAAAGAGTCACCGGAGCGGAGCATTCGTGGACAAACTACCCTAGATGAGGCTGAGTCTTTAAGGGAAGAGGGTATTGAGGTCTTAGCCGTTCCTTTAATGCCGGCTTTCAAAAATACCCTGCAGTAATTTCTTGGCTGCAATATAAAAAATAGCGATCCGAAGATCGCTATTTTTATTTGGATTGATGAGTGCTTATTTTGAGGTCGGCATGACAAACTCTGCACCCTTGGCAATACTTTCAGGCCAGCGCTGCATGACACTCTTTTGCTTGGTGTAAAAGCGAACACCTTCTTTGCCATAGGCATGCATATCGCCAAACAGAGATTTTTTCCAGCCACCAAAACCGTGCCAAGCCATGGGTACAGGAATAGGCACATTGATACCAACCATGCCAACTTGCACGCGTCGAGCAAATTCACGGGCGATATTGCCATCGCTAGTGAAACAAGCAACACCGTTACCAAATTCACAAGAATTGACGAGGTTTAGCGCCTCAGTGAAATTGGCCACACGCAAGCAAGAGAGAACTGGCCCAAAGATTTCCTCGAGATAGATCTTCATATCAGGGGTCACGTTATCAAACAAGGTGCCACCCAAGAAGAAGCCATTTTCATTGCCGGGAACTTTGAGCCCACGACCGTCTACAAGCAGTTTGGCTCCAGATGCAACGCCACTATCAATATAACCAGTGATGCGCTCTAAAGCGGCTTTAGTAACGATAGGGCCCATCTCAGCATCAAGCTCCATACCATTTTTCACTTTGAGTGTCTTGGTGCGCTCAATTAGCTTAGGCATAATCTTCTCAGCAGCATCACCAACTAAAACAGCAACAGAGATTGCCATGCAGCGTTCACCAGCGGATCCGTATGCTGCGCCTACCAAAGCATCAATGGCTTTATCAATATCAGCATCAGACATGATCACCATATGGTTCTTGGCGCCACCTAATGCTTGTGAACGTTTGCCAAAGTGGGCGCAACGCTCATAAATATAGTTCGCAATGGGTGTCGAGCCAACAAAACTGATGGCTTGTACGTCAGGATTTTCGATCAAGGCATCAACCGCTTCCTTGTCACCCTGAATCACGTTAAATACACCATCAGGAAGACCTGCTTCTTTTAGTAACTTCGCCATGAGCAAAGATGCGGAAGGGTCTGTTGGGCTTGGCTTGAGGATGAAGGTATTGCCGCAAGCAATCGCAACCGGGAACATCCACATCGGAACCATGACTGGGAAGTTGAATGGTGTGATGCCAGCAACAACTCCTAAAGGTTGGCGCATGACCCAGTTATCGATATCTGTAGAAACCTGTTCGGTGTATTCACCTTTGAGGAGTTCTGGAATCCCAGTAGCAAATTCCACGATCTCAATCCCACGGGTGACTTCACCTTGAGCATCTGTGAATACTTTGCCGTGTTCAGCAGTAATGATGGCTGCTAATTCATCGCGGTGAGTGTTGAGCAGATCAAGATACTTAAAAAGGATGCGAGCGCGACGCAGTGGGCTAGTTTGACTCCATGAAACAAAAGCCTTTTGGGCAACGGCAACGGCAGCGTCTACCTCCTTACGACTAGCTAATGCAACCTTGCGAGCAACTGAACCCTTTGCTGGGTTATAGACATCCGCAAAACGACCATCTTTAGGATTAACAATAGAGCCGCCAACAAAGTGGCCGATATCTTCTTTAGATTCAAAGGCTTGGGGTGCATTCATAGTATTTTTTGCTTAGTTTGGATAGTTTTTCGGGGTAGAAAAGCCGGATGCTAGGTAAGCCTGCGCGACTTTGCTGTCTCGTATATTCTGGTTTTTAGTATTCTATCGCTTTAAGGCATTTTTAGTATTTTGACCCATTTTTCGACCTTTAAGACACCTTTATGAGCCTGCTGTTTTCAAGCTATACCCTTCATTCTCCGCGTGGACCCTTAGCGCTGGCCAATCGCATTGTTGTCGCCCCAATGTGCCAATACTCAGCCTCTAATGGCGAGGCAACAGATTGGCACTTAATGCATTGGGGCAACCTGCTCAATAGTGGGGCAGCATTATTTATTATTGAAGCAACAGCGGTTACCCCAGAAGCTAGGATTACCCCGGCCTGTTTGGGATTGTGGGATGACCGCACTGAAGCAGCTCTAAAAGACAAGCTGAGCCGTGCACGTCAATTGGCCCCAGCAACCCCAGTGTTTATTCAGTTAGCTCATGCTGGCCGCAAAGCCTCGAGTGCAACACCTTGGGATGGTGGTCAGCTATTGGGAGTTGGTCAGGGTGGCTGGGAAATGGTAGCTCCTTCAGCAATCCCTCAGCTAGAGGGCGAGCGTTTGCCGCACGAACTCTCAAAAACAGAGCTTAAAAAATTAATTGATGCATTTGTGGTTGCGGCTAAACGCGCAGATCGCATAGGCCTTGATGGGATTGAGCTCCATGGCGCCCATGGTTATTTGCTCCATCAATTTTTATCGCCGATTGCGAATCAACGAACCGATGAATACGGTGGCTCTTTTGAGAATCGCATCCGTTTTCCCTTGGAATTGTTTGCAGCAGTAAGAGCTGCCTATTCAGGTATATTGGGTATTCGTATTTCAGCCAGTGACTGGGTGGAGGGCGGCTGGACTCCTCAAGAGACTGCGAACTTTGCAAAGCAACTCAAACCTTTGGGTTGTGACTTTGTTCATATTTCTTCAGGTGGAATTTCGCCTAAACAAAAAATTGCCTTAGGACCAAACTATCAAGTGCCTTTTGCAAAGATCGTCAAAGATCAATCTGGTTTACCAACCATGACGGTTGGTCTAATCACTGACCCTCATCAAGCCGAAGCTATTTTGCAAGCTGGTGATGCTGATTTTATTGCCTTGGCTCGGGCTTTTTTATACAAACCGCGATGGGGCTGGGAAGCTGCAGCAGCTCTAGAAGGCACAGTGAATGCGAATGAGCGTTATTGGCGTTGTTTACCACGAGAGGCTCAAGCAGTTTTTGGTAACGTTAAGGTAGGCCAGAGATAAGCTTATTCAAGAAATGATCAGGAGATAGACATGAACACATACACTCTTACAAAAAAAGTATTGGCAATATTCAGTTTTATGACGGCCACTAGTATTGCTAGCGCGCAATCCTATCCCGATAGGGCAATCACCTTGGTCGTACCAAATCCTCCAGGTGGTTTGGTTGATACCTCTGCCCGCTTACTTAGTGAGCCGCTTACAAGAGTGATTGGTCAAACTGTTGTAGTAGACAATAAACCAGGTGCCAGTGGAAACATTGCCTATCAATACGTGGCTAATGCAAAACCAGATGGCTACACATTATTAATTTCATACTCTGGTTATCACGTTGGTAATCCAGCCTTGATGGATAAATTGCCCTGGGATCCTGTTAAGGATTTTTCACCAATTGCTTTACTGACTGTGTCGACCAATGTGATCGCAGTTCACCCTTCAGTACCAGTCAATAATTTGAAAGAATTCATTGCCTACGCAAAAGCCAATCCAGGTAAGCTCAATTACGCCTCACAAGGTAACGGTTCTGTTTCTCATATTGGCACCGAAATGTTTAAGCAAACTACTGGTATTGATATGGTTCACGTTCCCTATAAGGGCTCTGGTCCAGCGATTCAGGATGTATTAGCAGGTCAGGTGCAGGTATTTATCTCTACGCCACCGTCAGTCATGCAACACGTTCAGAGCGGCAAATTGAAGGGCTTAGCGGTTACTGGTAAGAATCGTCATCCTGGTATGCCCAATGTTCCAACGACTGCCGAAGCTGGTTTACCGTCATTTCAGTTGGAATCATGGGTTGCATTATTTGCCCCTGCTGGAACTCCTGCTCCAATCGTGACAAAGCTCACTGATTCTGTCAAAAAAAGCTTAGCACTGCCTGAAGTGAAAGAGCGTGCGGATGCAGCAGGTGTGGAATTACGTTATCTCACTCCAGCTCAAACTGAAGCTTTGGTAAAGAAAGAATTGCCTTATTGGAGCAAAGTCATTAAGTCAGCGAATATCACCTTAGACTAAATCTTCAATAAATGAAGCCTGATCTCGAGCTTAGGATCCGGGATCAGGTAATGAAGAGGATTGGGCAACTTGAGATGTGCTTACCCTTTTCAGATCTTCCGCCCATTCTATTTTTGGTGGCGCATAATCGCCGTTTACCTTTTTTCTTAATCTAAATCTTTATATAAATGAAGCAACATTCTTTTCGTGAAGCATGGCTGGAAGATGCCGTGAGACATCTTGAGCCAGTATTTTCTAAAGCCGGTTATGCTATTCCTCCTGTCAGAGTTTCTTGTGGTTTTCCTGCATCTAGTAGCCCCAGAACGACTTTAGGGCAATGTTGGCCGCGTGAGCGATCTGGTGGAGGTGTAAATGAGATTTTTATTTCCCCTAAAATTGATGATCCAGTTCAACTGCTTGATACCTTGGTGCATGAACTTTGTCATGCGGTAGACGATTGTTTCAGTGGACATGGAGAAGATTTCAAGGGCATTGCCCAAACCGTTGGCCTTGAGGGTCCTGCCAGAATGGCGCATGCCACTGAAGAACTCACCGTCAAACTCATGATGATTAGCCAGGAGCTCGGTCCGTATCCTCATCAGGCCATCGTTTTCCCACCACCAAGGCCTAGCAATGCCAGTCGTAGCAAAGCGAAATGTGGTCAATGCGGTTACGAGGTCACATTATTAAAAAAATGGGCCAGTTATGGTGCGCCTATCTGCCCAAAAGACAATATTCGGATGCTAGAGGATGCTCCTGAAACAATTGAAAATACCAGTGATTACGACAGTGACTCTGTCGGCAAGGGTGGCAAAGCCCCGCCTGATGAGATCCGCCGCGCTATTAGCTAGCGATAGATAAGTAGGTAAAATTAAGGTTTTATGCCAATAATTTGGCTAACAATCATTACTTGAGACTATTAACAAATGAACGCCAAAAAAATATTTAAGAATCCTAAAATAGCAGTAATCCCGGGTGATGGAATTGGTAAAGAGGTTATTCCGGAGGGTGTGCGTGCGCTGGAGGCTGCCAATCGTAAATTTGGTATTGGTATGCAGTTCGATCACTTTGATTTTGCAAGCTGCGATTACTACCTCAAGCACGGCAAGATGATGCCGGATGATTGGTTTGATACCTTAATGAAGTATGACGCTATTTTCTTTGGCGCAGTGGGTATGCCTGATATTTTGCCGGACCATGTTTCATTATGGGGTAGTTTGATACAGTTCCGTCGCGGTTTCGATCAATACGTCAATTTACGTCCAGTGCGTTTATTGCCAGGAGTACCTTGCCCGCTCGCAAATCGTAAACCTGGGGATATTGATTTCTTCGTAGTACGTGAGAATACAGAAGGAGAGTATTCCAGCGTTGGTGGAAAAATGTTTCCAGATACTGACCGCGAGTTTGTGATTCAAGAATCGGTCTTTACAAGACAGGGCGTCGATCGTATTTTGCAATATGCCTATGATTTAGCCCAGAGTCGTCCTAAGAAACACCTCACTTCAGCTACCAAATCAAATGGTATTGCGATTACGATGCCTTATTGGGATGAGCGAGTGGAGGCGATGTCTAAAAAGTTTTCTGATGTAAGAACGGATAAGTACCATATCGATATCTTGGCAGCACATTTTGTGATGAATCCTGATCGTTTTGATGTAGTTGTTGCTAGTAATTTATTCGGAGACATCTTGTCAGATTTAGGCCCTGCGTGTACTGGCACTATTGCGGTAGCTCCATCGGGAAGCATTAATCCAGAAGGCAAGTTTCCATCATTATTTGAGCCGGTACATGGTTCAGCCCCCGATATTTACGGGAAGATGATTGCCAACCCTATTGGGCAAATTTGGAGTGGTGCAATGATGCTGGATCACTTGGGATATCCAGAGGCAGGTATAGCGATTTTTAACGCCATTGAAAAAGTCTTATCAGCAGGCCCAGGACATGCACCATTAACCCCTGATCTTGGTGGTACTGCTAAAACGGATGATCTTGGTAAAGCGATTGCTGCAGCAATTTAATTGGCTTTTAAGTTACGGCATTTAAAGGGCTCCAAACGGGGTCTTTTTTGCTTGATTTAGCGATGTCAGCCAAAATCTTTTCATGCTGCTCTAAGTCTTCACTACTAGCTAGCATTAATTTTAAGCTTGTTGGCAGTGCTTTTGTATGGCCGTTTGAGTCAGCGCCTACTGTGTAATCGATTAAGTCAATGGAGAGGTCTTCCTGACCTCGAGTCATTGCGATATAGACTTCAGCTAGCAGCTGAGCATCTAATAACGCTCCGTGCAGAGTGCGATGTTCGTTACTGATTGAGAAGCGATCACACAAGGCATCTAGAGAGTTTCGTTTGCCCGGAAACATTTGCCGTGCATCTAGCAAAGTATCAATAATCTTAGACGCTAGGCCACGGAAAGGAGGCCGCTTGAGAAGTGCAAATTCATTGTCCAGAAATCCCAAGTCAAAGGCTGCGTTATGAATCACAATCTCAGCACCATCTACAAATTCAATCAACTGTTCAACAATACTGCCAAATAATGGCTTGTCAGATAGAAATTCCCTAGAGAGGCCGTGAACGGCAAAAGCTCCCGCATCAATATCTCGCTCAGGGTTGACGTAATAATGGAAGGTGCGATCCGTCAAGCGACGGTCGATAACTTCAACGCAGCCAATTTCAATAATGCGATCACCAGTTGCTGGATTTAAACCAGTAGTTTCAGTGTCTAAAATCACTTGACGCATTAAGTACCCTCAAGAACTGATGGTGGAATTTCCATAGGACCATTGCCTGCATATTTATCTAGATAGAGATAAATCACGGGTGTAATGATCAGAGTCACAAATTGAGAGAAGATGAGTCCACCTGCCACGCTAATGCCTAAAGGTTGTCGTAACTCTGCACCTGCACCAATACCAAAGGCAATCGGAAGAGCACCCATTAATGCTGCAATCGTAGTCATCATGATAGGGCGAAAGCGCAAGATACAGGCTTCACGAATCGCTTTTTCGGGCGTCATGCCTTGATTACGTTGTGCATCCAAAGCAAAGTCAATCATCAAGATCGCATTTTTCTTCACAATACCAATGAGCAGCAAGATGCCGATCGAAGCAACAACGGTTAGCTCAAATCCGAAGATGCGTAGGGACAAAATTGCACCAATCGCTGCAGAAGGTAGGCCCGCCAGAATGGTGAGGGGGTGAATATAGCTCTCATACAGAACACCAAGCAAGATATAAATAACGCCTAGTGCAGCCAATAGCAAAATAACCTGACCCGATTGATTGTCTTTAAATACGGCTGCATCACCACCATAACTCGTGATGATGGAAGACGGTAAATCAACCGCCTTAACAAAGCCATCTATTGCCTTAGTTGCATCCCCCAAGAAAACATCTGGAGCAAGGTTAAAAGAAATTGTTACTGCTGGAATCTGACCCTGATGGTTTACTGCAGTGGGTCCCACGGTTCTGACAAAGCTTGCCAGGCTGGATAGCGGAATCAATTTATCTGTCGCTCTACCCCGAACGAAGACCTTGTTCAAGTCGGTTTCAAATTGACGATCATTCTCTGCTGTTTCCAAAATAACGTAATAGGTATTGACAGGGGTATAGATGGTGGATACCTGCCTCTCACCGAAAGAAGAGTAGAGGGCTGTACGTATATCGGCGATAGATACTCCCGCACTGGCGGCTTTTTCTCGATCAATTTCAATCTTGACGTTCAAACCTTTTAATTGAGAGTCACTAGTGACATCCTTAAAAATGGGATCAGCGCGCATTTTTTGTAACAATTTCTCAGCCCATTCATTGACGCCTTCAAAGCCAACGCTTTGTAGGGTGAATTGATAGCGACTTTTACTGCTGCGACCGCCTAGCTGTAAATTTTGTACTGGACTCATGTAGACCTGAATACCAGGAATTTCTTTGAACTTGGATCTAAGACCCTCCATTACCTTGCTCATTTTTTGGCGCTCATCCTTGGGCTTCAAAATGATGAAGAATCTTCCGGTATTGCGACCTGAACTTTGGCCGCCACCAAGAATAGAGATTGAGGTTGCAACATTGGGGTCGCTATCAACTACTTTCGCAGCCTGATCTTGTAGAGCCATCATTGTGCTAAAGGAAGTGTCCTCAGAGGCTTCTACAGTCACGCGTAACTGACCAATATCTTCTTCCGGAAAAAATCCTTTAGGGCTATAAACAAAGAGAGCAATAGTAATGACAAAGCTGGCTAATGCCCCAAATAACACTCTCCTTCTGTTTGCCAAGGCTAAATCTAAAAAGTGAATATATTTCTTTAATGTCCATTCATAAGCGCGATCGAACTGCTTTGTAATTTCATATTCCTTGGGATGCTCACCAGGTTTAGGCAAAAAGCGGCTGCATAACATAGGTACTACTGTTAATGAGACAACCGCTGAGACCAATATAGACAGTGTTACCACAACGGCAAATTCTCTAAAGAGAAGGCCGATTGGACCTGCCATGAAAAATAGCGGAATAAATACAGCAACCAAGGAAATAGAAATGGAGATGATGGTGAAGCCAACCTCTTTGCTACCTTTTAACGCCGCTTTTAAGGGGTCCATACCTTCTTCAACATAACGCATGATGTTTTCTAGTACTACGATTGCGTCATCTACCACTAAGCCAACAGCAAGAGTGATGCCCAGTAAGGAAATGTTATTCAGGCTGTAGCCTAAAAAGTAGAAAACAAAGAACGCGCCGATCAGAGAAATCGGTAAGCTAATGGATGGAATGACAGTTGCTGATAAATGCTTTAGGAATAGGAAAATGACCAAGACAACCAGTGCGATAGTGAGAAGCAATGTCAGATTGACATCATGAATTGACTCAATAATCGAAAGGGAGCGGTCATTAACCAGTGTTAACTGAATAGATTCCGGCATTTGCGCTTTGAGAGAGGGCAACAGTTTTTTGATTGAGTCAACAACTTCAACCGTATTGGCGTTTGGTTGGCGCAGTACGGCAATTGCTATTGATCGTTCACCATTTGCTGAGGCAAAAGTCTTTACATCTTCAAAGCTTTCTTGAACATCGGCAACATCTTTGAGATAAATTGGAAGACCATTGCGCTGTGCAACGATCAAGTTGCCAAATTCCTCAGCTGTCACTAACTGTGGATTAGCATAGATGGTGATCAGTTGGCGGGGTCCGTCGAGGGTTCCAATGGGGCTATTGGTATTGGCTTTATTGACCGCAGCAGCCACCTCATCCATGGTGATATTGCGATTGCCTAAGGCATCTGGTCTCACACTTACTCGGACTGCATACCGCTTTGCTCCATACACCAATACTTGTGACACCCCAGTGATAGTGGATAAGTTTGGAGACATCAGATTCTCTGCATAAGCATTCATTTCAGAGAGACTGATTGACGGGGAGCTCATGCGCACAATTAATACGGGCGTATCGGCAGGATTGATCTTTCGGTATGAAGGAGGCACCGTCATTTCAATTGGTAAGCGGCGTTGCGCCCGTAAGAGGGCCGCCTGAACATCAACAGCTGCTTTATCAATATCACGATCGCTTGTAAATTCAAGAGTAACGCTCGTTGAACCAAGTGAATTCGTAGAGCTGATGACTTTGATGCCATCAATCGTTGAAAATTCTTTTTCAAGCGGAAGCGCAACAGCCGAAGCCATGATCTCAGGTGATGCCCCAGGTAAGGTGGCCGTTACAGAAATCACTGGTGTATTGAAGCTAGGAAGTGCGGCTACCGGAATCTTAAAATAGGCAACCCCTCCAGCAACGACAGTTGCAATAGACAGCAATACCGTCATTACGGGGCGTCTAATGCATAGCTCAGAAAGCGTCATTTTGGTTCAGCGGGAGTGGTTTTACTAGCAGGGGGCTGCTCTGATTTGGAGGATTTTGCTTCACGCACTTTGCTGCCAGTACGTAAATTTTGCTTACCTTCAACCACAATGCGATCACCAGCATTAATTCCAGTAATTACTGAAGTGCCAAGGTATTCATAGGTCGCCTTTACCGGTTTTGCAGTGACCTTGTCATCCTTGTCAACAACATACACTAGGCGCCCATTGGGGCCAATGACAATGGCCTGAGTAGGCACAGCAATCACATCTTTTAGGGTGTTGGCGTTCAATGAAACACGAGCAAATTGCCCAGGAAGCACTTCTAACTTATCGTTCGGAATTTGTGCCTTAACACGAACAGCGGCAATCAGAGGGTCTACTTGATTGTCGATCACCAGAACCTGACCCTCATAAGTATTTTTTCCAGTATCACCAATAGTGACTTTTACAGTTAAAGGTGCATCACCCTTCTTATTTTCTAGGATGATGGGAATATCCTTTTCTGGAATAACAAACTGAACATTAATTGGATTGAGTTGCGTAATTGTCACCATCGAACCTACGCTCGAGGTGGCAGTAGAGCTTGTTGCAGTAGATACTATATTGCTTGCTTGGACTAGAGAGCCAGGGAACACATTAATAATTCCCGCTCTTCCATTAATGGGCGAGCGTATAGAATCAAAGGAGAGTTGCACCTCCGCAGAGCGAGCAGCAGCTTGTGCAGACTTGGCATTAGCTAAGGATGTCTCCAAGCCAGCCCTAGATATAAAGTTTTTCTCTACCAACTCTTTTGCACGTTGATATTGTTTCTGAGCATCATCAGCCAATGCTTTAAGCCGTTCGTAATTAGCCTTGTCATTGCGATCATCAAGAGTAAAAAGAAGCTGTCCCTCTTTAACTTCTTCGCCATCCTTAATATGAATTTTAGAGACTGTATTGGTTACCATTGGACGGATATCTACAATGCTGTTAGAAACCGTCGTGCCGGTAGCTTCAATAACTAGAGGGATATCTTTCTTCTGTACGACTACGCTAGTAATAACTTGCGGACCTCCAGCTTTTTTTCCTGCTGGGAAAAAGTAATCAAAAGCCTTAGATCCTGCGTACAAAATGATAATAACTATTAGGATGCGCCATTTGTATCGAATCGCAAAGGATTTGACAGTAGCAAAATCGAGCAGCTTTAACTTATCAGTAATGGGCGATAGTTTTTGCCAAAGTGCACACATACGGGCTTTGCCAACATTTTTAAGCTGGCCTAACTTGGCGACTAACTGATCGAGAGAAGATTCTATTTTTGACACAGTCTCGTTTTTCTAAGTTTTTTGTAGTTTAAATGCGGTTTCAGGCTAAATAAAGCTTGCCCATTCTCTCATAAGCGGGCTTTAATCGCGCTGGGCGAGGGCTAATCTAACCTAGGGTAAAAACTCTTCAACACCCTTATTAGCAAGCTGATCAGCCAGCTCGTTTCCGGGGTGACCGTTGTGACCCCTGACCCAGTGCCAAGAAATATCGTGGTCAGGGAGCAAGGCGTCCAATTCTTGCCATAAATCAGCGTTTTTGACTGGATCTTTGCTGGCGGTCTTCCATCCACGCTTTTTCCAGCCCTCAAGCCATTCAGTGACCCCTTTTTGGACATATTGGGAATCCGTCCAAAGCTCAACGGAACTTCGTTGTTTCAAGGCGCGAAGGGCAAAGATCACGGCACAGATTTCCATGCGATTGTTGGTGGTGAGTTTTTCACCGCCATGGATATGTTTCTCATGATTACCTGAACGCAGGACCGCCCCCCATCCTCCTGGCCCGGGGTTACCTTTGCAGGCACCATCGGTATAGATGACGATATGAGGAGGGTGATGTGCTGGTTTGGTATGAGGCATATTGCTAATTTAATTGACCTCAGTCTTGTTCAAGGAATCGCATAATTGATTACGTTCGGCAGCAGGGGCTAACTGGTTGATTGCTGGAAGGCGAACAGATGCCACTTGTCCTATCAGCCTCATGCCTTTGTGACGCTTGATTGCCGAGACGATGAACACTGCACCAAAGATAGGCCACCAACGGTTGCCCATCGGTTCGAGAAAGTCCATGCGGTTCATGGCAGGTTCGCTATGCAAAGGAAATTTGTAACACCCGAAGTGACCACGGTCGAGTGAATAATTCAATAGTTGCAGCCAATCTTTAATACGTAAGAGGCCAATAAATTGGCCATCCCGCGGTAGATAAGGATTGCCAACCAGCCTACTGAGATATTGTCTTGCGCCCCATAAGCTGGCAGGATTAAAACCAGAAATGACCAAGCGACCCTCAGGGAGCAATACTCGATCGACTTCACGCAAAATTTGATGAGGATCGGCAGCAAACTCTAGGACATGAGGCAAAACAATGAGGTCAATACTTTCATTGGCAAAGGGGAGTTCATTCGGGTGACCTTCTATGACACGCCAACTAAAACGGTGAGCATCTTTTCGACTATCTTGTGAGTTCACCAAGAGGGCATGCAAAGGCATGCGGTTTTCGCTCAGGGCGTTAATTTGGGGTAGGCCAATTTGGACGGCATGAAAGCCAAAAACATCCGCAACAATGTGATCAAAGCACTTTTGCTCCCAGCCGAGCACATACTGCCCAGGAGGCGACTGGAGCCACTTCTCCCATGAACTCCAAGGGGGTGCTGGCATCTGCGAAGGAATAGGTGGGGTTGGTATCATCGGTTTATGGATAAGAATACTTTATTGCAAGTTTGGCCGATCCCGGCCTTTGATGACAACTACATCTGGTGCATCCATGATGGAAAGTCAGCCTTGGTGGTTGATCCGGGCGATTCTGGTCCTGTTCTGGATTACCTCTCAAAGTCTGAGCTGACGCTAAAAGGCATTCTGATTACCCATCATCATGCGGACCATACTGGTGGCATTCTCAACTTATTGAATGCATTGGGTCCCCAGATACCGGTATATGGCCCTGCAGGTAACGATATTCCTGGGCGAACTCAAGTGGCAAAAGAGGGCGATCAGTTTGAGATCGATTCCCCGCGTATTAGTCTAAAAGTTTATGAGGTGCCAGGCCATACCCTAAGTCACATCGCTTATTTTGCGGATATGCAATCTAACCTTGTCGAGCCTATGTTGTTTTGTGGCGATACCCTATTTGCTTCTGGGTGCGGACGCTTGTTTGAGGGTACACCAACTCAGATGACAGAGTCTTTAGCCAAGTTTGCTGCACTCCCTAAAAATACATTGGTGTACTGCACCCATGAATACACTTTATCCAATATTCGATTTGCACTTGCAGTCGAGCCAAATAATGCGAACTTAATCTCTTGGTCAGAGCGTGCGCAGAAACTTCGTCAACAAGGTTTGCCAACGCTACCGACAACAATTGGACAAGAGCTACAAGTAAATCCGTTTATGCGCAGTGATCAGGCGGTGGTGATTGCGTCTGCCAAAGCGGCTTCTCATCAAGCAGATCTTCCGAGTCCAGCGCATGTGCTAGCAGTGATTCGTGCTTGGAAAGATCGATTCTGATGCGTTTGATCTTTGCGGCAATCGCGTTTGCCGTTTTTTTATCAGGCTGTGCCAGCACGGGTGTTTGGTCATCGGATACGCCAGCTAAAACAGGGTCTAAAGCATCCAAGGCTACCTCCGTTAATCTGAAGAATCAGTCTGTTAGTAAGGTGTATGCACCTTCTGATAATTTATGGATACGCATTCGGGATGGCTTTCAAATGGAGCCGATGAATACCCCATTAGAGATTGAGCAAGTTCGCTGGTTAAGTGCTCGACCTGATTATGTTAACCGCTCTATGACACGTTCATCGCGTTATCTTTTTTATATTGTGCAAGAAGTCAATGCGCGCAATATGCCAACCGAAATAGCCTTGCTTCCCTTTGTGGAGAGTGCATTTGTTACCCATGCTAAATCGAGTGCAAAAGCGGTTGGCCTGTGGCAATTTATGCCAGCAACTGGAAAAGATTTTCAATTAACGCAAAACGTCTTTCGCGATGAGCGTAGAGACGTCTTGCAATCCACCGATGCTGCTTTGGATTATTTACAGCGTCTCTATAATCAATTTGGTAGTTGGGAGTTGGCTCTCGCAGCTTATAACTGGGGTGCCGGCAATGTTGCTAAAGCCCAAAAACGCAATCTCGCTGCAGGCCTATCAACGGATTATGAGAGTTTGAACATGCCTCGCGAAACCCGCATGTATGTTCCTAAATTGATGGCCTATCGACAGATTGTTTTAGATCCATCGGCTTATGGCATCGTCTTACCAGAATTAGAAAACCACCCTTACTTTGTTGCGCTAGATGTTGGTAATGATATTGATGTTGCCTTGGCGATTAAGTTGGCGGAAATTCCAGAGGATGAATTTCATAGTCTGAACCCCTCATTTAATAAGCCTGTAATTCTGAGTAATGCTAACCAACAAATTTTATTGCCGTTTGGCCACGCAGAAATCTTTCAAGAAAATCTCAAGAAGTACACGAAACCCCTGTCTTCTTGGACCGCAGTGAGGATTAGCAAAACTGAAAGCGTTGATCAAGCTGCCAAAACATTGGGCGTCAGTCCAGAGGCCCTAAGACAGGTGAATGCCATTCCGAGTGGTATGCGTATCAAGGCGGGATCTACCGTGATCATTCCTAAGGTTGGTAATCGTTCAGGAGATGTTTCTTCGGCGATGGCAGACAATGCCAGCCTGAGTCTAGTCAAGCCACCGCCACCCACACCAAATTGCCCCAAACCCGCTAAAGGGGCAAAGAATGCCAAAGCAGTGAAATGCGCCCCAGTCAAGCCAAACAAAGGCGTTGAAACAGTCGCTAAGGCTAAATCTGCGCAAAAAAATGCTGCATCTCAGCATAAATCCGCATCGACAGGACTTGCAAAATCTGCGAAAAATGTTACTTCAGCGTCCTCAAGCGGTAACCCTAGTGCCAAGGGGGCGAGCAAAAACCCGTAATTTCAGAAACTTTTAGATTAGGTTGACCATGTCTTATAAAGCACATCACGAACGCTCGATCAAAGACCCAGACGGATTTTGGGCTGAGCAGGCTAATTTGATTCACTGGGAAAAGCCCTTCGATCAGGTTCTGAACTACGACAACCCGCCATTTACAAAATGGTTTGAAGGTGGCCTAACGAATCTATGCTACAACGCTGTGGATCGTCACTACCAAGTCAACCCAAATCAAATTGCATTAGTAGCGGTTTCTACAGAAACCGATCAAGAGAAGGCGTACACATTCAAAGAGCTCTACGAAGAAGTGAATCGTATGGCTGCTATTTATAAAGCCAATGGCATTAAAAAAGGTGATCGTGTACTGATTTATATGCCGATGATTGCCCAAGCCTGCTTCGCAATGTTGGCTTGTGCCCGTATTGGGGCGATTCACTCTGTAGTATTTGGTGGCTTTGCTTCCCATAGCCTTGCTTCTCGCATTGATGATGCAAAACCAAAAATGGTGGTGACTTCTGAAGCAGGTATGCGTGGTGGTAAAGCCGTGCCTTATAAGCCATTATTGGATGAGGCAATTACTCTCGCCAGCTACAAACCAGAAAAAGTATTGATCGTAAATCGTGGGCTGTCTGAGTTCACTACTGTGGCTGGAAGAGACTTGGACTATGCGTCTGAGCGTCAACAACACCTCAACGATATTGTTCCAATTGAATGGGTAGATGCAACGCATCCTTCCTACATTCTGTATACCTCAGGAACGACCGGTAAACCTAAGGGTGTTCAACGTGACACCGGTGGTTATGCAGTGGCATTGATGTCCACCATGAACCATATTTTCTGTGGCAAAGCTGGTGAAACGATGTTCACCACCTCAGACATTGGTTGGGTAGTGGGGCATAGCTACATTATTTATGGCCCATTGCTCAATGGCATGGCAACCATCATGTATGAAGGCACGCCATTACGTCCTGATGCTGGCATTTGGTGGGAGTTGGTTGCCAGATACAAAGTATCGGTGATGTTCTCTGCACCTACTGCGGTGCGTGTTCTCAAAAAACAAGATCCTGCATTCTTAACCAAGCATGATCTTTCCACATTACGTGCTTTATTCTTGGCTGGTGAGCCACTCGATGAACCAACAGCAAGTTGGATTCATGATGCGATTAAAAAACCAATTGTCGATAATTACTGGCAGACTGAAACTGGTTGGCCAATGTTGGCTATTCAACGTGGCGTAGAAGTGATGCCCCATAAGTTCGGTTCACCAGGCGTGCCATCCTTCGGTTACAACATGAAACTTCTAGATGATGCTAGCTCCGCCGAGTTAGGCCCTGATCAAAAGGGTGTCATCGCGATTGAAGGTCCGCTACCTCCAGGTTGTATGCAAACTGTTTGGGGAGATGACAAACGTTTCGTGAGCACCTATTGGGAAACGATTCCTGGGAAGTTAATTTATTCCACCTTCGACTGGGGTATTAAAGATAAAGATGGTTACTTCTTTATCTTGGGTCGTACTGATGATGTGATTAACGTTGCTGGCCACCGTCTTGGTACACGGGAAATTGAAGAAAGCATCTCTAGTCATCCCAATATTTCTGAAGTTGCGGTGGTTGGTATTGAAGACAAGCTAAAAGGTCAGGCAGCCATTGCCTTTGTGATTCCTAAAGATTCATCCAAAGCGGAGAATTTAGAAAAAGAGTGCATGAAGACGGTAGATAGCCAGCTAGGAGCGATTGCTCGTCCTGGTCGTGTTTATGTCGTGACCGCATTACCGAAAACCCGTTCTGGTAAGATCGTGCGCCGCGCATTGCAAGCGGTTGCTGAAGGGCGCGATCCGGGTGATATCAGCACTATGGAAGACCAGACTGTGTTGGCTCAGATTAAGACCATTATTGAGCAAGGTGCAGCAGCTTAAACTTCAGCAGCAAAAAACACTTTTGTGAATCTCCCCAGATTTCGGATTTGGGGAGGAGCAGCCTCTAAAGCCCATTAGGCTGGGGATTCAAGGGTTTATGGACCAAAACTGGTATGATTGTAAGGTTCGAAACTTATTAAATACCCTAGCGCTTAAAGACACTCACCTCCCGCATAAATAAGCCTCGGGTTAGTCTTTTTAGGGGTTTTGAGCGTCGGATGGAGCAGGGACTGGAGATGGTTTGTCACCCTTGCTTCCCTCTTTTCCTCCCGCCGTGTTGGCTCTAGCCGATGGCACTATATTCCCCGGTTTTAGTATTGGCGCTCCTGGCGAAACTACCGGTGAAGTTGTTTTCAATACCGCCTTAACGGGTTATCAAGAGATCATTACCGATCCAAGTTATTCACGCCAAATCGTGACCTTGACCTACCCTCATATTGGGAATGTCGGCGTAAATCCACAAGATGCTGAATCAGATCAAATTCATGCTGCTGGTCTCGTGATTAAAGATCTACCAAAACGGGTTTCTAATTTCCGCTCTGAGGGGAGTTTAGATAACTACCTCACTAAAGCCGGAGTTGTTGGGATCTCTGGAATCGATACCCGTAAACTTACCCGTATCTTGCGTGATCAAGGCGCCCAATCTGGCGCTATTGTGGCGGGTAAGTTGGGCGAGGATTACGAGGTCTTGTCTAAAAAGGCGCTTGAGCTAGCTAAAGCCTTTCCTGGAATGTCTGGACTGGACTTAGCCAAAGTAGTGACAACTCCAAAAGCGTATGAATGGCGTGAAGCTGAGTGGGAATTACATGGTCCTGATGACAAACCAGTTTATAGAACTCTGGATAAAACCAAACCCACCAAAAAAGTGGTTGCTTATGACTTTGGCGTGAAGCGCAATATTTTGCGCATGCTCACTGAACGTGGATGCGAGTTGACAGTGGTACCTGCACAAACTTCTGCTGCTGAAGTTTTAGCAATGAATCCCGACGGCGTATTTTTCTCAAACGGTCCTGGAGATCCTGGTCCTTGTGATTACGCAATCGCTGCTGCAAAAGAAATCATTGAAAAAGGCGTACCCACTTTTGGTATCTGCTTAGGCCATCAAATCATGGGCTTGGCAGCAGGCGCTAAAACCCTGAAGATGAAGTTCGGTCATCATGGTGCAAATCATCCAGTGAAGGATTTGGATACTGGCCGTGTTGCTATTACTTCTCAGAATCATGGCTTTGCTGTGGATGCCAATACCTTGCCAGACAATATTCGCGTGACACACGTTTCCTTATTTGATGGATCGTTGCAAGGTTTGGCTTGGAAAGATAAGCCAGCGCTTTGTTTCCAGGGTCACCCTGAAGCATCACCTGGACCGCATGACATCGCCTATTTATTTGATCGATTTGTGGAGCTTATGAATGCTGCCAGCAAGAAGGAGGGCAAATAATGCCTAAGCGTAGCGACATTCAGAGCATCTTGATTATTGGTGCTGGTCCGATTGTGATCGGACAGGCGTGTGAATTTGACTACTCCGGTGCACAAGCTTGTAAAGCACTACGAGATGAAGGTTACAAAGTCATTCTAGTAAACAGTAATCCTGCAACTATCATGACCGACCCTGAGATGGCTGATGTAACTTATATTGAGCCAATCACTTGGGAGGTAGTAGAGCGCATCATTGCAACCGAAAAACCAGATGCCATCTTGCCAACCATGGGCGGTCAAACTGCTTTGAACTGCGCATTAGATTTGCATCGCCATGGTGTATTAGAAAAATATGGCTGTGAATTAATTGGTGCTTCACCAGAAGCTATTGATAAAGCAGAAGATCGTCAGAAATTTAAAGATGCAATGACCAAGATTGGTCTTGGCTCTGCAAAATCTGGTATTGCTCACTCCATGGATGAAGCATTAGATGTCCAGCAGCGGATTCAACAGGAAACTGGCAGTTCTGGTTTCCCGGTAGTAATACGTCCTTCTTTCACCATGGGCGGTTCAGGTGGCGGTATTGCATATAACCGTGAAGAGTTCGAAGAGATATGCAAACGTGGCCTTGATTTATCCCCAACTCGTGAACTCTTAATTGAAGAGTCGCTGCTTGGTTGGAAAGAGTTTGAGATGGAAGTGGTGCGTGACCGTAACGATAACTGCATCATTGTTTGCTCAATTGAAAACTTAGATCCAATGGGTGTCCACACGGGTGACTCCATTACTGTTGCGCCCGCCCAAACATTGACCGATAAAGAATATCAAATCATGCGCAATGCATCGATTGCGGTTCTCCGTGAAATCGGTGTGGATACTGGTGGCTCAAACGTTCAGTTCTCGATCAATCCAGTGGATGGACGCATGATCGTGATTGAGATGAACCCTCGAGTTTCCCGTTCATCAGCTTTAGCTTCCAAAGCCACTGGCTTCCCGATTGCCAAGATCGCTGCCAAATTAGCAGTGGGTTACACACTGGATGAGCTGAAGAACGACATTACTGGTGGCGCTACTCCAGCATCATTCGAGCCATCGATTGACTACGTAGTCACCAAGATTCCCCGTTTTGCGTTTGAAAAATTCCCGCAGGCCGATTCCCGTTTGACAACCCAAATGAAGTCGGTTGGAGAAGTAATGGCTATTGGCCGCACTTTCCAAGAGTCTTTTCAAAAAGCCTTACGTGGCTTAGAGGTTGGTGTGGATGGTTTAGATGAGTTTTCGACAGATCTAGATGACATCATCAATGAAATCAATGAGCCCGGACCTGACCGTATTTGGTACCTTGCTGATGCCTTCCGCATGGGCATGGGTTTAGATGAAATCTATAACGAAACCAAAGTAGACCCTTGGTTCTTAGAACAAATTGAAGAGCTCATTACGATTGAGACTGAACTAAGGCAACGCAAGATTGATAGTCTCTCAGCTGCAGAACTGCGTTTTGTAAAACAAAAAGGCTTCTCTGATCGTCGCTTGGCAAAGTTACTGGGAGTTGATGCGTCTTCCGTGCGCGCTGCACGTCATCGCTTAAAAGTAGTACCAGTCTATAAGCGGGTAGATACCTGTGCCGCTGAGTTCTCAACCAATACAGCGTATATGTATTCGACATATGAGGCTGAGCATGGTGAATGCGAATCTCGTCCCACAAGTAAAGAGAAAATTATGGTCTTGGGCGGCGGCCCTAACCGTATTGGTCAAGGTATCGAATTTGACTATTGCTGTGTGCACGCTGCCTTAGCGATGCGGGATGATGGTTATGAAACCATTATGGTCAACTGCAATCCAGAAACTGTTTCTACTGACTACGATACTTCGGACCGCTTGTATTTTGAGCCCCTCACGCTTGAAGACGTATTAGAAATTGTTGCGAAAGAAAAACCCAAAGGGGTGATCGTACAATACGGTGGCCAAACGCCTCTGAAACTCGCCCTGGACCTAGAGCGCAATGGTGTACCGATTATTGGCACATCGCCCGACATGATTGACGCAGCAGAAGATCGCGAGCGCTTCCAAAAGCTCTTGCAAGACCTAGGTTTGCGTCAGCCGCCTAACCGGACTGCACGGGCTGAAGATGAGGCATTGAAACTTGCCGAAGAAATCGGCTATCCCTTGGTAGTGCGTCCCTCCTATGTATTAGGCGGTCGCGCCATGGAAATCGTTCACGATGGTCGTGATCTTGAGCGATACATGCGTGAAGCAGTCAAAGTCTCTCATGACTCTCCAGTTTTACTTGATCGCTTCCTCAATGATGCAATAGAGTGCGATGTGGATTGCATCAGCGATGGTCAGAAGGTTTTTATTGGTGGCGTGATGGAGCACATTGAGCAGGCCGGTGTTCACTCAGGTGACTCAGCATGTTCATTACCTCCTTACTCACTATCCGATGAAACAGTTCAAGAGATCAAGCGTCAAACTGCAGCGATGGCTAAAGGTCTCAATGTTATTGGTCTCATGAATGTTCAGTTTGCGATTCAGAACGTAGATGGTAAAGATGTGATTTACGTTTTGGAAGTAAACCCACGGGCATCTCGCACCGTACCGTTTGTCTCTAAGGCAACGGGTTTACAGCTAGCGAAGATTGCTGCTCGTTGCATGGTGGGTCAATCTTTGGAGCAGCAAGGTATCAAGTCTGAAGTAAAGCCTCCATACTTCTCGGTCAAAGAGGCAGTATTTCCATTTAACAAGTTCCCGGGCATTGATCCTATTCTGGGACCGGAAATGCGTTCGACTGGTGAAGTGATGGGTGTGGGTAAAACCTTTGGTGAAGCACTCTTCAAATCTCAATTGGGTGCTGGCATTAAATTGCCGAAGAGCGGTACTGTGCTCCTGACAGTGAAAGATAGTGATAAGCCCAAGGCAGTTGAGGTGGCTAAGTTATTGCACCAGCTCGGTTTCCCAATGGTGGCTACCAAAGGAACGGCTGCTGCCATTGAGGCTGCTGGTTTTCCAGTACGTGTCGTAAATAAAGTCAAAGACGGTCGTCCTCATATTGTGGATTTCATTAAAAATGGTGAAATCTCCTTGGTGTTTACTACGGTGGATGAGACCCGGACTGCCATTGCTGACTCTAGGTCTATTCGAACTAGTGCTCAAGCAAATGGCGTGACCTACTACACCACCATTAGTGCAGCTCGTGCAGTTATGGATGGATTGCTGGCATCCCAAAACGGCAGCAAAGAGTCCCTCGAGGTGTATTCTTTACAAAACTTACACCGGACGCTCATTTAATCTAAAATCCAATTTATAGGCGCGTTTTGCGCCTGTTTTTAGGTTAGGTTAGTAGCATGAGCACAATTCCCATTACTAAGCGTGGTGCAGAACTCCTGAAAGAGGAGTTGCACCGCCTCAAGCATGTCGAACGCCCAGCAGTGATTAATGCCATTTCTGAGGCGCGCGCTCAAGGTGATCTATCAGAAAATGCTGAGTACGATGCCGCTAAAGAAAAGCAAGGTTTTATTGAGGGTCGCATTCAAGAACTAGAGGGCAAACTCTCTGCTGCTCAAATTATCGATCCTGCAGCATTAGATGTTTCTGGCCGGGTCGTTTTTGGTGCCACAGTTGATCTTGAGGATCTCGAAGACGGCACAAAGTTCACTTATCAAATCGTAGGTGATGATGAAGCAGATATTGCATCAAACAAAATCTCTATTAGCTCTCCGATTGCCCGTGCCTTAATCAGTAAAGAAGAGGGTGATGTGGTTGCTGTGCAAGCTCCTGGCGGCAATCGCGAAGTTGAGATCTTGTCAGTACGCTATATCTAATTAACATCATGAGCGCTGCTCACTATTTTGGAGCGCAAAGACTTTTTACGCTAATAGCATCATTTTGGGTAGGTAGCCTTCTAACCGTTGGCTATTTAGTGGCACCAGCTATCTTTAGTACTTTGACAGATCGTCATGTTGCCGGAATGGTAGCGGGAGCCATTTTTAGAATTGAAGCGTACTTGAGCATTACCATTTCCATTGCATTATTGGTACTGGCCAATCTCTTGGTTAGACGTGGCCTGAATGCTTATCGCTTGGCTCGTTGGCTTTTGCTAGCAATGTTGCTGTGTTCTTTGCTGGGTGTGCTGGTCTTGATGCCTTGGATGAATACTCTTCGCGATCAAGCTTTAATGCAAGGTATGCCGGTAATGCTTTCGCCCTCTGCCGAACTCTTTGGCAAACTCCATGGAGCCTCTAGTGCGTTGTACTTAATACAGAGCGCGCTTGGCATCTATTTAGTCTGGCGCTTAATCGGTTCATATACCAAGCAGCATTAGATTGCTAATAAAAAACGCCGACTAGCGGCGCTCTTTAAGAAAAAATTAAGCTCTAGGAGCCAAGAGATTTTTTCTTATTGCTACTCATGCGAACCTTGCGTCTCTTAATCGGGGCAGGTGCTGCAGCTGCCTTGCGATAGCCAGGTGAAGACCAGCCAATCTTAGACTCAGCAGCTTCTGAGCGAAGAGCGCGCTTCTTAGGTGTTGAAGATTTGACGGCCGCCGCACGTTCAAATGGCGATTTATTAGACGCAGAACGACGATCTGATCTTTCAGAGCTGCTGGTGCGAACACCCGATTTTGCTGGTGCACGATTAGGTTGACGTTTGGTGCGGGGTGCTTGCAAAGTTTTTTTAGTTTGTTTGCTGGATCGACCTAAATTGGCATAAGCCTCATCAACGATATCTTTTGGTTTCCAAAGCACCAGTAATTTGCCAATGTGCTGCACTGGTGCGGCATCTAATTGCTCGCATAGCTCTTCATAGATTGCGATGCGAGCTTCACGATCATCACCAAATACGCGGACCTTAATTAAGCCATGATGATTGATGGCTAGCTTTGCTTCCTTAATGACTGCTGGGGTAAGGCCGTCCCCGCCAATCATCACCACAGGACTTAAATCGTGTGCATCAGCTTTGAGGGATTTGCGTTGGGCAGGGGTAATAGTCAGTGCTGTCATGGACTTGATGATAGAGCATTGATTGGTAAAAGCGCCTATTTAGACTGGATTTGCTTGGTTTTCAGTCGATTCCTTTTGCTTTAGGGGGCAGAAACTAGGAAAATGTAGGGCGAAAGTGGGTAAGTTGTGGCGAAGAATAAATTTAATAAAAGTTGGTTGCAGGATCATCTGACTGATCCTTATGTGAAGATGGCTCAAAAAGAGGGCTATCGCGCAAGAGCGGTTTATAAGCTCAGTGAAATCGATGAGCAAGATCACCTGATTAAGGCAGGGATGACGATTGTTGACTTGGGTAGCGCCCCTGGCAGCTGGTCTCAATATGCCCGTAACCGTTTGACTGAATTGGGCAAAAGTAATCCTAAGATTGAGTCAGGTAAACCCGATGGCCAAATTATTGCGATTGATATCTTGCCAATGGAAGATATTGCTGATGTGAGCTTTATCCAGGGCGATTTTCGTGAGGAAGAGGGTCTAGCAGCGCTAGAAGCTTTATTGCCAAAAAATGCAGAAGGCAAGGTTGATCTTGTTCTCTCGGATATGGCCCCCAATCTTTCGGGGGTCGGCGTGGCTGATGCTGCCCGCATGGCCTTTTTGGCAGAGATAGCACTCGACTTTGCAGTTGATCACCTTAAGCCTGAGGGTGCCCTACTGATTAAATGCTTCAATGGCAGCGGCTATAGCCAGATCGTGGAATCATTCAAAAAGGTCTTCAAAACCGTTGCCTCTAGAAAGCCCAAGGCGTCTAGGGCCAAGTCTTCAGAGATCTTTCTCTTGGGAAGAAACCTGAAATCTCCTAAATAAGGGAGCAATTCGTCCTAGAATAGTCCAATAACCCCCTGAAATGCATGGGTTTATCAAATAAACATCCTATTAGCTCTTGAAAAAGGCTGGTAGTAGAATCAAATACTTATGTAGCGATTCGCTTTAACTCCTGGTTCACTCCAGAAAAGGACTCAATTTTGAACAGCAATATGTTCCAAAAAATCGGTGTGTGGCTCATTGTGGGCTTGGTGCTTTTTACTGTTTTTAAACAGTTTGATAAGCCTAAGGACCAGAATCAGGTTACCTATTCCCAATTTATGGATGACGCCAAATCCGGCAAGGTGAAGCGCGTTGATGTACAAGGTCGCACATTGCAGGTAACTCCTGCGGATGGTAATAAATATTCCATCATCTCTCCAGGTGATATTTGGATGGTGGGTGACTTAATGAAGTATGGCGTACAAGTGACTGGTAAAGCAGAAGATGAACCGAATATGCTGGTTTCTGCTTTGTACTATCTTGGACCTACTTTATTAATTATTGGTTTCTGGTTTTTCATGATGCGCCAAATGCAAGGTGGCGGTAAAGGCGGTGCATTCTCCTTCGGTAAGTCGAAGGCTCGTCTCATTGATGAGAACAGCAACACCGTTACCTTCGCCGATGTTGCGGGTTGCGATGAAGCAAAAGAAGAAGTATTTGAGTTGGTCGACTTCTTAAAAGATCCGCAGAAATTCCAAAAGCTTGGTGGACGTATTCCCCATGGCGTCTTGCTTGTAGGCCCTCCCGGTACTGGTAAGACCTTATTAGCGCGAGCGATTGCGGGTGAAGCGAAAGTTCCTTTTTTCTCAATTTCAGGATCTGATTTCGTAGAAATGTTTGTGGGCGTTGGTGCATCTCGCGTGCGTGATATGTTTGAAAACGCCAAGAAGAATTCTCCATGCATCATCTTTATTGACGAGATCGATGCAGTAGGTCGTCATCGTGGTGCTGGTATGGGCGGTGGTAATGACGAGCGCGAACAAACCTTGAATCAAATGCTGGTTGAGATGGATGGCTTCGAAAGCAATAGCGGCGTGATCGTGGTTGCCGCAACTAACCGTTCAGACGTGTTAGATAAAGCCTTATTGCGTCCAGGTCGTTTTGACCGCCAAGTGCATGTTGGCTTGCCAGATATACGTGGTCGCGAGCAGATCTTGCAAGTACATATGCGTAAGGTTCCGATTGACCCAGATGTGAATGCAGCAGTATTGGCCCGTGGCACTCCCGGCTTCTCTGGTGCTGACTTGGCGAATCTAGTAAACGAAGCTGCTTTATTTGCTGCACGCCGTAATAAGCGTTCAGTCGATATGAAAGATTTTGAAGACGCTAAAGACAAGATCTACATGGGTCCTGAGCGTAAGTCTGCTGTGATGCGCGAAGAAGAGCGTCGCAATACGGCGTATCACGAGTCTGGTCATGCGGTAGTTGCTAAAGTGCTGCCTAAGGCTGACCCTGTGCATAAAGTGACCATCATGCCGCGTGGTATGGCATTAGGCGTGACCTGGCAGTTACCTGAATTTGACCGTGTAAATCTTTATAAAGATCGCATGTTGGAAGAGTTGGCAATTTTGTTCGGTGGTCGTGCTGCTGAAGAGATCTTTTTGCATTCTATGAGTACTGGTGCTTCTAATGACTTTGAGCGTGCCACCAAAATGGCCCGCGATATGGTTACTCGTTACGGCATGAGTGATAGCCTCGGTACGATGGTGTATGTCGATACTGAATCAGAAAGTATTTTTGGTCGCAACAGTACTAAAACGGTTTCTGAGTTGACACAGCAAAAAGTGGATGCAGAAATTCGGATGCTGATTGATAGCCAATATGCTTTAGCAAGATCAATCCTCGAGCAAAACCGCGATAAAGTTGAAGCGATGGTAGCCGCATTGCTAGAATGGGAAACCATTGATGCTGAACAAATCAACGACATCATGGAAGGTCGTCCACCACGGACGCCTAAGCCACCACCTGCAACCCAGTTCGGTAACTCGGCTGGTACACCAGGTCCAGCAACGGGTAGTGCCCCAGCAACAGCATAAATATCAGTCTTAGTTAACAGGCTGTCTTTATGGACAAACAAGGCATGCAGTTAATGCCCACAACATGGCGTTGTGGGCGTTTTCTTTTTAACTTTCATCAACGCAAGCGTCCCCTCGTGATGGGGATTCTGAATACCACACCGGATTCGTTTTCTGATGGTGGCAAATTTAGAACAGCAAAAGATGCATTGGCCCAAGCAGAGCTAATGATCACAAATGGCGTTGATCTGATTGATATTGGTGGTGAGTCGACTAGACCAGGTGCTGAACCTGTTTCTCTTCAAGAGGAATTAGATCGCGTATTGCCTGTTATCGAGGGTTTAAAGGATTGCGGCGTGCCGCTATCAATTGATACCTACAAAGCTGAAACGATGCGTCAAGCGTTAAAAGCTGGCGTAGATTGCGTCAATGATATTTGGGCATTGAGGCAAGAAGGTGCAATAGATGCCGTGCTAGAGCATGCTAATTGCGGCATGGTCTTAATGCATATGCAACGTGACCCCCTCACAATGCAATTTAATCCGGAATATCAAGATGTGATTGCAGAGGTGAAGCAATTTCTTCAAGAACGGGCTGAATTATTACAAGCAAATGGTGTCGAGCGAAACAGAATAGCTATAGACCCAGGCTTTGGATTTGGTAAAAGTCTTGAACATAATCTGCATATGCTTTCTCAATTTCAAGTATTCTCAACACTGGGCTATCCCGTCCTTGCGGGGATATCCCGCAAATCAATGATTGGCAAAATTACTGGTAAAGATGCAAACGATCGGGTTGCCCCTAGTATTGCAGCAGCGATCACGGCTGCTGATCGAGGCGCCAATATTATTCGTGTGCACGACGTTGCCGAAACGGTTGACGCCTTAAAGCTTTGGGAGGCCATAAACACCCAGACTTAGATCTAAAAATCTAAAGTTCTGAGTTTTATAATGATATTTATGAAAAAACAATACTTTGGCACTGATGGTATTCGCGGCGAAGTAGGCACCTTTCCGATAGTTCCAGAATTCATGACCCGCCTAGGCTATGCCGCTGGCATGGTATTGAATCAGGATGTCAAAGCAGGTGAGCGTTGCAAAGTGCTGATCGGCAAAGATACCCGCGTATCGGGTTACTTGCTTGAAGCGGCCCTAGAGGCTGGCTTTGCTGCTGCAGGTGTTGACGTTCTGTTATGCGGCCCCATTCCAACTCCGGGCGTTGCCTATCTCACGAAAGCTTTGCGTCTTTCTGCAGGCATTGTGATCTCTGCATCACACAATCCCTATCAAGATAATGGGATTAAATTCTTTTCCGCTAATGGCGATAAGTTATCGGATGAGTTTGAACTATTAATTGAGGCTGAGCTAAAAAAAACCATGGGGTGCGTAAACTCCAAAGAATTGGGAAAAGCCTATCGCTTGGACGATGCAGCAGGGCGCTATATTGAGTTTTGCAAGTCTACCTTTCCAGGCGAATTAAATCTTAAAGGTTTGAAGCTGGTAGTGGACTGCGCCAATGGCGCTGCGTATCACACTGCACCTCATGTATTTCATGAGCTTGGTGCCGAAGTCATCTCTATTGGCGTTAACCCAGATGGACGCAATATTAATGATGGATGTGGAGCTACAGCACCAGCAGCCTTGATTGCTAAAGTTAAAGAAGTTAATGCTGATATCGGTATCGCCCTTGATGGTGATGCAGATCGCTTGCAAATGGTAGACGCTACCGGTCGCCTCTTCAATGGCGATGAGTTGCTCTATGTCTTGGCAAAAGATCGCCTAGATCGTGGCCAAAAGCTGGGCGGGGCAGTAGGCACCCTCATGACGAATTTAGCCGTTGAGAATGCTATTAAAGGACTTGGCATTCACTTTGAGCGTGCCAATGTTGGCGATCGTTATGTTTTGGAATTACTCAAGCAAAGAGGCTGGATCATTGGCGGTGAGGGATCTGGACACTTACTTTGCTTAGATCAACACTCTACAGGTGATGGCACGATCGCAGCATTGCAAGTCCTAGCGGCCATGAGTCAGAACAAGAAGAGTCTTGCCCAACTGCTGGAAACAGTGAAGATTTTCCCGCAAGTACTCTTGAATGTGAAATTCAAACCAGGGTACAACTGGAAGTCGGATGAATCTCTACAGCAGCAGATTGCTAAAGTAGAAAATGATCTCAAAGATACTGGCAGGGTATTGATTCGGGCATCTGGCACTGAGCCTCTCTTGAGGGTCATGGTTGAAACCATAGATGCTGATGTTGCTATGAGTGCTGCAAAGAGTATTGCAGATCTAGTGCCAACCAAATAAATCTAAAACTGGCATTTCCATCGAATGCCTCATAAATTCATTCTATGTTATTGAATTTATTGACTATTATTATCTGTGACATCGCTGTCATCAAAGCGTCATAGTCCAATCGTATTGTCTTCTTATCGCAATGTTGCGTTTTCTATATTGGGACTAATCACATGAAATCTTTTTTGAAAAAAGCTCTAATTATTAGCGCTATTTCACTTGCTCCAACAGCTTTTGCTGTGGATATGACAGGTGCAGGCGCAACATTTCCATATCCAATTTACGCCAAATGGGCAGAAGCCTTTAAAGCCAAAACGGGTTCTAACTTGAACTATCAATCTATTGGTTCTTCTGGTGGCATCAAGCAAATCAAAGCAAAAACAGTTGATTTCGGCGCTACTGACAATCCAGTGAAATTTGATGAACTCGAAAAAGACGGTATGGTTCAGTTCCCAGCTATTATTGGCGGTGTTGTTCCAGTGATTAACGTGGATGGTGTGAAGCCAGGCGAGATTAAATTAGACGGCCCAACATTGGCAGACATTTTCCAAGGCCTTATTTCTGATTGGGGTGATAAGCGTATCGCCATCATGAACCCAGGCGTTAAGATTCCTTCTGGTCCAATCACGGTAGTGACCCGTGCAGACGGTTCTGGTACTACTGCAATTTTCACTGACTACTTAGCTAAGACCAGCACCTTGTTCAAGGATTCAGTTGGCTCTGGCGCTAACGTGAAGTGGCCTGCAGCCTCTACAGTTGGTGGCAAAGGCAATGAAGGTGTTGCTGCAAACGTGACCCGCGTGAAGAACTCGATTGGTTATGTTGAGTACGCTTATGCCAAGAAAAACAAAATGACCTTTATTTCCATAAAAAATAAAGATGGTAATTTTGTTGCCCCTGATGATCTCACTTTTGCTGCTGCTGCAGCGGGTACTGACTGGTCAACTATTCCAGGCATGGGAACATTCATCACCAATGCTCCCGGTGCTAAATCATGGCCAATTACCGGCGCATCTTTCATCCTGCTTTACAAGAATCCTGAAAACAAGGCAAACGCTGCTGAGGTTATCAAGTTCTTCGACTTTGCTTTCAAAGATGGCAAAAAAATGGCAGAAGAGTTAGATTACGTTCCGATGCCGGATAAAACAACTGAATTTATTCGTAAGAATGTATTCACAAAGGTAGTTGTAAAGTAAGGTCTAAAGATTATTTCTTTAATCCATCCTTAATGATACGGCTCCACATCATAGTGGGGCTGTTTCATTATTTAAATAAGCCAATCTAAATGGATATTACCCAGTCTCACTCGGCCCCTACGCCACAAGCTCTGAAAATTGCGAAGTTACAGCGAGTACAGGATTTCTTATTTCATGCAATTACACAATTCTTTGCGCTAGGTGTCTTAATTGCTTTGTTGGGGATTTTAATTTCTCTGGTGATGAATGCTTGGCCGGCTTTGCATACTTTTGGTCCAGGCTTCTTCTTTTCACAAGAGTGGGATGTTGTTAATGGCGAATTTGGTGGATTAATTGCTATCTATGGCACCATCATCACTTCATTGATTGCACTATTAATAGCTGTTCCTTTGAGTTTCGGCATTGCTGTCTTCTTAACAGAGTTATGTCCAGGTCCACTACGCAGACCATTGGGTACTGCAGTTGAACTATTGGCTGCTGTGCCATCGATCATCTACGGTATGTTTGGTTTGTTTATTTTTGCCCCTTTATTTGCTAAATATATTCAACCAGTATTAGCTGGCACCTTAGGACAAGTTCCTGGTTTTGGAATCTTATTCTCTGGTGCCTTTAATGGCATTGGCATTCTTTGTGCAGGTTTGATCTTGGCAATGATGATTCTGCCTTTTATTGCCTCTGTCATGCGCGATGTGTTTGAAATCGTGCCACCAGTTCTCAAAGAATCAGCGTATGGCATTGGTTGTACTACTTGGGAAGTGGTTAAGAATGTTGTGTTGCCCTATACCAAGGCTGGCGTGATCGGTGGCGTGATGTTGGGATTAGGTAGGGCACTTGGCGAAACGATGGCTGTTACCTTCGTCATCGGTAATGCACATCGCTTATCAGCTTCTTTATTCTCCCCAGGCACTTCGATTGCTTCAACTCTGGCTAATGAATTTGGCGAGGCTGAAGCTGGTAACCATTTATCTTCTTTGTTTGCCCTAGGCTTGGCACTGTTCATTATTACCTTCGTTGTTTTAGCGTGCGCAAAGTGGATGCTAAATAATATGGAGAAGAAGCAGGGCTTGAAAACATGAACAATTCTTCCAACATCGACAAAAGCATCTTTGCTAAACGTAAAAGAGCCAATAAGATTGGCCTTACCTTGTCTATGGGTGCCATGCTCCTAGGAATGATCTTCCTTTTTTGGATTCTGGGTGTTTTGTTATTTAAGGGCTTTTCAGCCATTGATTTGAGTCTGTTCACTCATAGCACGCCAGCGCCTGGTTCAGAAGGTGGTGGACTAGCTAATGCAATCGTCGGCAGTCTTCTATTGGTTGGAACTTGTACCTTGATTAGCACTCCCATTGGCGTTCTTGCGGGTCTTTATTTATCTGAATATGGTGATCGCAGTCGTGTAGCTGCTGTAACGCGTTTTGTAACCGACATTATGTTATCTGCACCATCAATTGTTATTGGCCTGTTTGTCTATGCATTTGTGGTTGCGCAGGCTAGACACTTCTCTGGATGGGCTGGAACGATTGCATTATCTTTGATTGCGATTCCGGTAGTCGTACGAACTACTGAGAATATGTTGCGCTTAGTGCCTGGAAGTTTGCGTGAGGCAGCCTATGCTTTGGGTACACCCAAGTGGAAGGTAGCTTTTATGATTACTTTGCGGGCAGCGCAAAGTGGTGTTATGACTGGTATCTTGCTGGCCTTAGCACGTGTAAGTGGTGAAACAGCCCCATTGCTCTTCACAGCACTGAATAATCAATTTTTCTCAACCAATATGAATGCACCTATGGCCAATTTGCCAGTGGTGATTTTCCAATTTGCCATGAGTCCTTATGACAACTGGGTTGAGCTTGCCTGGGGTGGTGCCTTGCTGATCACGTTTGCCGTTCTTGGCTTAAATATTTTGGCACGCGTTGTATTCCGTGAGAAGGTCCAAGGATGATGAGTAATATGAAATCAATGTTTGACTTAAATAAGATTGATAGTCAAGGGGGTAGTGTGGAAACCGCAAATCAACAATCAAACCAAGCTGCCATTAATGCGCTTGAAGTTCGAAATCTTAATTTCTTTTATGGGTCCTTTCAAGGTCTCAAAGATATTAATCTTGATATCGAGCAAGGTAAGGTTACTGCCTTTATTGGCCCATCAGGTTGCGGTAAATCCACTCTGTTGCGCACGCTAAATCGTATGTATGACCTCTATCCAGGTCAACGTGCAGAGGGTGAAATTAACTTCTATGGTCAAAATATTCTTGAGCCAGGCCAAGATTTGAATTTATTACGTTCACGTATTGGCATGGTATTCCAAAAACCAACGCCATTTCCAATGTCTATTTATGAAAACATTGCCTTTGGTGTTCGCTTATATGAAAAACTCTCACGCTCTGAAATGGATGAGCGGGTAGAGTGGGCGCTCAATAAGGCTGCATTATGGACTGAAGCAAAAGATAAATTGAATCAAAGTGGTTTATCTTTATCTGGTGGTCAGCAACAGCGTTTGTGTATCGCCCGTGGCGTTGCCGTGAAGCCCTCCGTCATCTTGCTTGATGAACCTACTTCTGCTTTAGATCCAATCTCTACTGGAAAAATTGAAGAGCTCATCAATGAGCTTAAGCACGAATACACCATTGCGATTGTTACCCACAACATGCAACAGGCTGCCCGTGTTTCGGATTACACAGCTTATATGTACCTTGGTAGTTTGGTGGAGTATGGTAAAACAGATGAAATCTTTATCAAGCCTAAGCGTAAAGAAACAGAAGACTATATTACCGGTCGCTTCGGTTAATTGGAGACATTAAATGCCAGATAAACATCTTTCATCACAATTTGATGCAGACCTCAATTCGCTTTCAAGCCGTTTGCTTGAAATGGGCGGATTGGTCGAGTCTCAAATTGCTACCGCTATGCGTGCTTTTACGCAAATGGATCTTGATACTTGCAATATCGTTATTGAGAATGAAAAGCTTGTTAACGACCTAGAAATTCAAATCGATTTAGCCTGCACTGAGCTGATTGCACGTCGTCAGCCTACTGCGCGAGATCTTCGTTTGGTGATGGCTGTATCAAAGGCCATAACTAACTTAGAGAGAGCGGGTGATGAAGCAGAGCGTGTAGCTAAAAGAACTAAGCGCTTAATTGAGTCTACAGCTCCACACAACATTAACGTTGCTGAAATTCGATTATCAGGACAGATGGCCATTAACTTATTGCGCCGTAGCTTAGATGCATTTGCAAGACTAGATACTGTAGCTGCTGCAGAAGTGGTTGCTGAAGATCGTCAGATTGATGAAGAATTTAGAGGCTTCGTTCGTAAGTTAATCTCATATATGTCTGAAGATCCTCATACTATTTCTACTGGATTGGATATGCTGACCATTGCCAAAGCAATTGAGCGTATTGGCGATCATGCTAAGAATATCGCTGAGTTTGTGATTTATATCGCAAAGGGCTCTGATGTACGCCATATTCCGCATGAAGATTTAGTACGCGAAGCAAATAAAAGCGAATAAGCACTTAAATTATCTGTATGACTCACCGCATACTAGTTATTGAAGATGAGCCATCAATTGCAGAATTGATTGCAATCAATTTGTCGCATGCTGGTTATGAAGTAGAGAAGGCGATGCAAACTGATATTGCTCAAGGTCTCATAAAAGAGCAATTGCCAAGCCTCATCATCCTGGATTGGATGCTTCCTGGTAAATCAGGCGTGCAGTTTGCCAAAGAGTTGAGAGCAAATGAGCGCACGAGAGGTCTGCCAATTTTGATGCTCACTGCCAAAAGCGAAGAGGCAGATAAGATCTTAGGGTTGGACTCTGGTGCAGATGATTATGTAACCAAGCCCTTCTCTCCTAAAGAGCTGATTGCAAGGGTAAGGGCACTTCTGCGCAGACAAACCCCGATTGAAGATACCGGACCTCTTGCTGTGGGCCCCTTAAAGCTAGATCCAAGCTCCCATCGTGTTTTAGCTATTTGGCCCAATTCTGATCCAAGACCGATTTCTTTAGGGCCCACTGAATATCGACTTCTACAGTTTTTTATGGCTAATCCTGAGCGCGTGCATTCACGCGCCAATTTGCTGGATAAAGTGTGGGGTAATGAGGTCTATATTGAAGAACGCACTGTAGATGTACACATTAAACGATTAAGAGCAGCATTAAACCCTGTAGATTGCGATCGTTTTATAGAGACTGTTCGAGGTAGTGGATACCGCATTACCAAAACTCCAACCGAAACCTAAGGCCTATTTTTAAGGGTTTTTGGTCTATTTCATTATTCCTGCAGAGATAGTCTAAGATTGCAGCATGATTGCCGCATTGTCTCGCTTTATTTTCCTAGTTTGCCTTGCATCGGCAGCTGCATTTATTGCCCTTTACAACTGGGGTCCTGAATGGGCGATTTTCTCTGGTATTTCAGTACTATCGATGCCCCTTGTTTACTCATACGTTAACTTGGCTCGTCTAAGGAGGTATGTTCAATCAGATACTGTTGAAAATATGCCCTTGCCCAGTGGTTTTTGGGAGGAGGTATTTTTTAGATTGCAGCGCCTGGTAAAAAGCTTGAAGCAAAGAATGCGTAACATTGAGCAGCAGCATGAAAATTTTATCGAGGCTTTCCAGGCGTCGCCCAACGGGATAGTGATGCTAGATGAAAACGATCAGATTGAATGGTGTAACTCAATCTCAGAACGTTTCTTTGGCTTGAACTATAAGCGCGATGTTATGCAGAGGATTAATTTTCTCATCCGGCGCCCTGAGTTTATTCAGTATTTAACTAGGCGTAGTTTTGATGAGCCTTTGCTCTTAGAGCGCATGGGTACCGATGGCAGTCTCAGTCTAATGTTGCAAGCATTTCCATTTGGAAATCAACGTCATTTACTGTTAGTGCAAAACGTCACCGATCTACAAAAAGCAGATGCAATGCGACGTGACTTCGTTGCCAACGTTTCGCACGAGATGAGAACGCCAATTACTGTATTAATGGGATTTCTAGAGACAGTTCAAGCATTAGATCTTGAGAAGAGTCAAAGGGATCAGTACTTCGAAATGATGATGTCTCAAGCGCAGCGCATGAAAAGCTTGGTTGAAGATCTTTTAACCCTAGCTAACTTGGAGGCGAATTCATTGCCTGCTGCGACAAATAAGCTCAATGCTGAAACATTGATATCGTTGCTTAGGAATGATGCAGAAGCATTATCTCAAGGTAAGCATAGTTTTAATTTTGAAGTAGCCAGTTCAGAAAATTTATTGGGTGACGAACGAGAAATACTCTCCGCATTTAGTAATTTAGTTTCAAATGCCATTCGATATACGCCAGATGCAGGCTCCATTCATGTGAAGTGGAGCGTAAACCAGGATGGTCAAGGTGAATTTTCTGTTACAGATACCGGCCCTGGAATTGCATCAGAACATCTTTCAAGACTTACAGAGCGTTTTTATCGAGTTGACCGGAGCCGATCTCGTGATACTGGAGGAACTGGCTTAGGTTTAGCTATCGTTAAGCATATTGCTAGCAGGCATCAAGCACAGTTAATGATTGAGAGTACGCCAGGTAAGGGCAGCACTTTTACCTTGCGGTTTCCAAAAGAGCGCTTAACAGCGTAAGCGTTCTTAGTTCAAACTAATCTTTCTTTTTCTTTTTCTTTTTCTTTGATTCTTTAGGTAATTTATCTGCCTTACCGCTTGCGTATAGGCACCACACCTTGATTTCCTCGAACAACTCAACTAAATCCTCATGTGGAAGGCTTTTTAAGTCAACCAGCCCAATAGCACCGGTTTCTTGCAGTTGTTTCACGGCATCTTCGTATCGATAATCGCTCATGGCATTAACTTGTCTTTGTTTGGATAATTGATCCTACCAAACTAATATGACAAAACCTCTCTTTTGACTGTTTTAATGGGTTTTTTAGTCCGGATCGTCAGAAACTTCAGACTCTCTTTTTACCCCAGTAAACTCTGCCATCAGCCTTTCAAGAGGGCCACCAATGATCAGAGTTAGTAAAATTGCCCCCAAAGACAATCCTCCTAGAGCAAATTGCCCAGCCCCAAAAGACGCGCCAATCAGAGCGCATGCCCAAAGACTGGCTGCCGTAGTCAGGCCATGGACTTTTTGGGAGCGTTGCTCACGAATGATAACTCCAGCACCTAAAAATCCTAGACCAGTGATCAGTCCTTGGAGTACGCGACTGACAGCCTGTGCATCATCTTGGACAAAGTCACTAATCAGCATAACCGCTGTTGCAGAGCCAATAGCTACTAAGGAATGAGTCCGAATGCCAGCAGATTTGTGATGAAGCCAACGGTTAAGGCCGAGTATTGCGCCAACTAATAAAGCTAAAGCTAGTCTCAAAGCAATAGTGCTGTAAAGGCTCCAATCCATGATCTGAATTCCTTAATTAGTTAATACCAAATCAGTGTATCCCAGTAAGAAAGTATTCAGAAAAAGCTGATTTACCTCAATTCTTAATCAACCCTCCTTATTTGTATAAGCATTAAGATGTGCAGGTAAGTTCATTGCCTAGGTAGCCCATGTCTTCTGAGAAGAAACCCCTATTTGCCGTTCTGAGGTCAGTAGAGTCCTTTAAAAATCCTCGCCCAAGTATCAAAAAGCGAATGGCCGATGGCAAGGCCTTACGCAAGCAGGTGAGCATTGCCGAGCAAGGGGTATATACAGCGCCAAAAAGCCGCATTGATCCTGTCACGATCTTGGAAGAGCAGGCCAAGCAACGCATTCAATCTTTAATTCCGATTCGCTATGAACGGATGCTGCAGTCTCCCTTCGCTTTTTACCGTGGTGGCGCTGCCATCATGGCACAAGATTTAGCCAATCAACCCACAACTAATATCATTGTCCAGCTCTGTGGAGATATGCATGTTTCCAACTTTGGTTTATTTGGAACAGCGGAACATCGATTGGTATTTGGTATCAATGATTTTGATGAAACGCTACCTGGCAGCTGGGAGTGGGATATCAAACGTTTAGTTTCTAGTGCTCTGATCGCATCAGAGAGTTTGGGTGGCGATAAGGCCTTGGGTAAAAAGTTGGTTTACCACATTGCATCAGAGTATCAAAAGCGGATTGAGCAATACGCCAAAATGCCTTATTTGGATTTGGCGCAAGAATTTATTGGTGAGAAAGATATTCGCAAGCACTTTAGTAAGGAGCATCAGAAAAAATTAGATGCCTACCTGAAGGAGACCAAGGGGCAGGGTAATATTCAGGTGCTGCAAAGTTTGACAACACTGGTGGGCAAGAATCGACGCATTATCAATAGACCTCCATTAATTGAACATTTTAAGAAAGATGCCTATGGCGTCTCCTTAGAATCCATGATTGATAAAGCCTTGTTGAATTACTCCAGCACATTATTGGTAGATCGACAAATCTTGTTTCAGCGTTACTCACTCAAAGATTTCGCCAGAAAAGTAGTCGGTGTTGGTAGCGTTGGAACCAATTGCATGGTCTTATATTTCGAGGGTGATAGCGAAAACGATCCCTTATTTCTGCAATACAAGGAAGCGCAAAAATCGGTCTTAACGCCCTATCTTGGTGAATCTATTTATCGCGATATGGGTCACCGTGTTGTAGCTGGCCAGAGATTGCTTCAGGGTGCCCCCGATATCTTCTTAAATTATGGCGCCGTTCAATACGATATCCATAGGAGTCAGGGTTTCTATTTGCGTCAATTGCGTGATATGAAAGGCGGTATTGGAGTTGGTACTGGTGGAGTGACTTTAAAAAACTTTCCTGATTATGCAAAGTTATTCGGTTGGGCCTTAGCCTTAGGTCATGCACGTTCGGGTGATGCTGCCATGATTGCGGGATACTGCGGTCAATCAGCAGAGCTCAATGAAGCGCTGTATTCTTTTGCAAAGTCTTATTCAAAGCAAAATATGAAGGACTATGAGCAATTCTGTAAGGCGGTTAAATCTGGAAAATTACAGACGGCAAAGAAAAAAATCGCCCTTTGAGACATATTACCGTTTAGTCATCAGACTGTCATTTTCTGGGTGGATATTGTAGTTTCCCCAAACTTTTTTCTTGCTTCATTCTATGAAAATATCCTATCTCATTAAAGCCGTACTCCCGATTTTGTTTACTTCCTTTGCGGGATTCATTGAGGCGGCTGCAATCTATCCAATTGATCAAGCTAGTATTTTGGCCAGCTCTAAATTCGATATCAAAGTAGAGTTCAATCAAGTAATTGATCCCAGCAATCTCTCCCTCACTATTAACGGAGCACCTGTCAATCAACTGATCACTAGCAAATCAGAATTTATCTCTGACGAAAACGGTAAGGGTAGCTCAGTGATCTATCGGGATGTGCAACTGCCTAAGGCAGGAAAATATGAGTTAGTAGCTCGTACACCACAAGAAAAGTTACAAGTGACTTGGGATGTTTATGCAAGCGGTCCACGTAAAGTAAAAAATGTCATTTTGTTCGTGGGTGATGGCATGACCATTGCCAACCGAACTGCTGCCCGTGTTTTATCCAAAGGCATCACAGAGGGTAAATATCAAGGTAGGCTGGCATTCGATGACATGCCTAGTACGGCGATGATTGGAACTTCGGGCTCTGATTCTTTGATTACCGATTCTGCCAATTCCATGAGTGCTTACACAACAGGGCACAAGACTGCTGTTAATGCCATGGGCGTTTATGTTTCTCGTGCCAGTGATAATTTATCTCACCCTAAGGTAGAGACGATCACTGAGTTGCTCAAGCGCAAGACCAAGATGTCAGTAGGCATTGTGTCTGATGCTGAATTACAAGATGCCACGCCAGGAGCTATGGTGGCCCATACAAGACGTCGCGCTGATAAGCAATATATTGCTGATCAATTATTAGCCAGTGGCGCCGAGGTTATTTTGGGCGGTGGTGCTGCTTACTTTTATCCTCAATCGGCAAAAGCATCTAAGCGTAAGGATGAAAAAAATCTCATTGAAGCATTTAAAACCGATGGCTATCAACTGGCATTTACTAAACAAGAGTTAATGTCTGCTGCGGATAATAAAAACACGAAAAAATTATTTGGCGTGTTTCATCCAGACAATATGGACGGCTCTTTAGATCGCCTTTTTCTCAAAAAGAATACTGTTGCCCAATACCCGAATCAACCTGATCTCACAGAGATGACTCAGTCGGCGATAGAGGTCTTATCTAGAAATCCAAATGGATTCTTTTTGATGGTAGAGGCTGCGTTAATTGACAAGTTCAACCACCCATTAGATTGGGAGAGAGCGGCTTTTGACACCATCATGCTGAGTAATGCTGTGCAAATCGCTAAAGATTTTGCCAAAAAGAATCCGGACACACTGATTATTGTGACGCCTGATCATACCCATAGTGGTTCGATCAGTGGCGTAGTTCATGACGATATACCGGGCCCACTGCGCGAGAAGGTGGGCACCTATGCATCGGCAGGATTCCCTAATTATCCTAAGGCAGATGTGCAGGGTTATCCCAATCAAATTGATGTGACTAAACGTCTGGCATTCTTCTACGGCAATTACCCAGATCATTATGAAACCATGCATCCGAAGCTAGATGGGACTTTTGTCCCAGCGGTCAAGAATGATTCTGGAAAATTTGTAGCTAATCCGAAATATATTCAGCTACAAGAAGATGCCATCCATGTGGGTGGCAATTTACCATCTCATCAGGATGTTGGTGTGCATACTGCAGACGATGCCTTGCTCAATGCAATGGGCCCAGGTTCTGAGAAATTCAAAGGCTTTATGGATAACACAGAGGTATTTAAAGTTATGGTTCAGTCTTTGGGTCTTGGCTCAAAATAAATTCCCTGCTTATGAGGTTTGTTACTCATATTAATTAGCTGTCATTGACTGAAACTGCAATCAGTCAATGACACAATACTGAAACATTCCTGGTTCAGTATTGCGCTGTGAATATTAAATCTGAACTTCTAGAATCAATCCTTACCTGTCCTCATTGCCAAGCCTCTGAGGTCATCAGCATTGAAGTGGGTAGCTCTTACCACCTCTATCGTTGCCATTCTTGCAGCACGATTCTGAAGCCCAAGTCAGGTGATTGCTGCATTTTGTGTAGTTTTGCTAATCGCGATTGCTCAAGCTCTGAGCAAAACTTGGCTGCCTAAACGAGTCCTGCCAAGCCCAGCCCATTAGGGCTGCTGTCATTTTCATCAATGTGTCACGGTTTTTACATAAAATAGACATATTTGATACAGCATTCCATTTTTGGGGAATATTTTGGCAAGTCATCCCGTAGATCCTTTATCTAATCCTGCAGACCTTATTGCTGCGGTGGATTTGGGATCTAATAGTTTCCGGATGCTCATTGCACAGGCAGTCAATACACCCTCTGGCACTCAACTAAGACCTATAGATACCTTGCGTGAGTCGGTGCGTCTTGCTGCCGGGCTTACAGAGAATAAATTACTTGGTAATGATGCTTACCAAAGAGGCTTAACCGCTATTCGCCGCTTTGGCGAGCGTATTAGAGGCTTTGATCCTGCCAACGTGCGCGCGGTTGCGACAAATACCCTACGGGTTGCAAAAAATGCACAGCAATTTGTAGATGACGCTCAAATAGCTTTAGGCTTTCCAATCGAAGTGATTGCAGGGGTTGAAGAGGCGCGTTTAATCTATATTGGTGCCGCCCATGAAGTCCAAGCCGTGCAAGGCAATCGTTTGGTGGTTGATATCGGCGGTGGCTCGACAGAATTTATCATCGGCAAAGGCTATGAACCCAAGCTCTTGGAAAGTCTCTACATAGGCTGCGTTTCTCATAGTATGCGTTTTTTCCCCAAGGGAAATATCGATGCACATGAATTTAAAGAGGCGGAGTTAGCTGCGAGACGGGAAATTCAAGTCATTGCTGGGGCTTATCTCAATTCTGGCTGGAAACAGGCAATTGGGTCTTCAGGTACGGCGAGAGCTCTGGCGGAGCTGATTTCCGCAAATGATCTCAATGGTCACGGGGATGGCCTGAGCATGGGTCGCGCGAATCCCAGCAGCGGTCTGATTACGCGTGAAGGCTTAAAAGCCCTTAAGAAACATTTGCTTAAATATGAGAATGTCAATCAAGTTGAGTTGGTAGGTCTTAAGGATGACAGAAGGTCTGTTTGGCCTGGTGGCTTAGCCATCATGCTGGCGGTGTTTGATGAGTTGGGCATTGAAGAGATGGAAGTCACTGATGCTGCTTTACGAAGTGGCGTCTTATACGATTTACTGGGGCGCTCACAACATCATGACATGCGCTACGTAACAGTTGAGCAGTTCATGCAGCGTTATGCGGCAGATCGTGAGCAGGCTAATCGGGTTGGCAAACTGGCGGTTGATTTTTTACAGCAGCTACCAAAGCCTGAGGCAGAGAATAGAGCAGATAATGTGGCTTTGTTGAAGTGGGCGGCTAATTTGCATGAAATCGGCCTTTCAATTTCCCATAATGGTTATCACAAGCATTCAGCCTATATCGCAGCGAATGCCGATATGCCTGGTTTTTCGAAGAATGATCAAGCTAGATTGGCGGCCTTATTGATTGGCCATACTGGCAAGCTTGGAAAGCTTGCAAACAACCATAGCTTCTATGATTGGCGCATGTTGTTTTGCTTGCGCTTAGCTCAAGTGCTGTGCCGTGGTCGTAATGACACCAATTTACCGCGTATTAAAGTTTCTGAACACGATGGATCTTATCTAGTGAGTCTTTCTAAAGAGTGGGCCGCTGAACACCCTCTAACAGAATTTAGTCTGATTAAAGAGGCGGCTGAATGGGAAAGAGTAGGTCGGTCTTACCAAGTCAGTCTGAAGTAATACTGCTGCAGAATAAAAAAAGCCGCTTCACGTGGAAGCGGCCAATTCACCTGAAAATATTTTCTTAGAATTACATCCCCAAGAAATGCTTTGCATAACGTGGATTGATATCTGACAAACGCAGCATGGTCAGTAAGTCTGCAGTATTGAAGTCAGGATCCCATGCTGGAGCGCTACAAATCTTGGCACCCAATTTAAGGTAACCCTTAATCAATGGAGGAGCGTCAACTTCTAGACCGCCATTGAGCTTATCTAAGGGCAATGGCAAGCGAGGGAAAGCATGAAATTCAGTTGGCGCCATCTGTTCGCTGCCAAGGGAGTTATAGAGACTGGCTGCAAAGTGACCACCGTCTGCCATCGGAATGCTTGCACAACCGAGCATGATTTCATAGCCATTTTTCAGCATGTACTGGGCTAAACCACTCCAGAGAGCCATGATGACAGCACCAGAGCGATAGTCCTGGTGAACACACGATCTGCCAAGCTCGACTAATTTAGGGCGCAAGTGATCTAAACGGGTGAGGTCAAACTCAGAGTCAGAATACAAGCGACCAATTTCCTTAGCCTTGTGTGGTGGCAGAACGCGATAGGTGCCAACCACCTTAAGTGTGTCTTGATCGCGAATTAATAGGTGGTCACAATAAGCATCAAACTCATCGACATCTAAACCCTCTGGGTTTTGAGAGAGATTTGCGCCCATTTCTTCTGCGAAGACTTTATAACGTAAACGTTGTGCTTCTTTGACCTCACTTGCGCTACTAGCCCATTGAATCTGAAAAGCAGGGCGTTTTGCTTTTGCTGCCTGAGGTACAACGGCAACTGCTTCAGCTGCCGCTAATTCAGCGCGGGCTTTGGTAGCAAATTTTTTCCCAAATAGCTTCTTGGCCAGCTTTTTAGAGAGCTTTTTAATGGGATTTAACTTTGATTGGCTTGGATCCTTTTTCTTCCTAGGAGAAAAGATCTCAAAGGCGCCAATTGGGTTTGGTATATCAGACATAGTTAGCCTTGTGTATGGTTTGTATGATCGTAGAGCGCATTTATTACGGTTTTAAGACAATCGGAATACAGACGGCAGACCACATCAGAACGGCAATAAACAGGGCTAACATGACCGCAGCAGAGCCAAAATCCTTGGCGCGCTTAGAGAGGTCGTGATGTTCAAAGGAGATGCGATCTATGGCCGCTTCAACGCTGGAATTGAGCAACTCAACGACCAATACCATGAGCAAAGAGGCAACTAGTAAAGCCTTTTCCAAATAACTAATTGGCAAAAGGAAGGCGACTGGCGTTAATAAAACGAATAGCGTTAATTCTTGTCTAAAAGCACTTTCTTCTTGAAAGGCATAAACCAAGCCACACCAAGAATTCTTAGCTGCATGCCATGCTCTAGCAAGTCCACGATTCCCTTTGTGGGGGTTTTGATCTATGTGATAGGGGGAGGTCAAAACAAGCCCTTATTAAGCAATGGCAGTAACATGCACATCAGTCGTTGGTACCGGCTTGAGATGTTTTGCAAACTCTTCAGAAGCGGCTCTCCATGAAAATTTCTCAGCGTGCGCACGGGCAACTTCACGAGGAATTTTTAATGCTTCGATACAGGCCACACGTAAATCTTCATTCATGGCGCCCGCTTTGGAATTCCCGAGAACATCAATGGGGCCGGTAACGGGATAAGCCGCCACAGGAGTACCGCAAGCCATGGCTTCTAGTAAAACAAGTCCAAACGTATCAGTCTTACTAGGAAACACGAATACATCAGCTGCTGCATAGACTTTGGCAAGCTCATGCTGTTGCAGAACACCAAGATAGTTCACTTCAGGATATTTTTCTTTAATGCCCGCCATCGCTGGACCATCGCCAACTACCCATTTAGACCCTGGTAAATCGATCTCTAAAAATGCATTGATGTTCTTTTCAATCGCCACTCGGCCAACATACAAAAATATGGGGTGTGCAGTATTAAGAGTCTTGGATTCTTGCATTTTGAAAATATCCAAATCAACACCGCGTGACCATAGAACCACATTATTCAGACCATATTTCTCAAGGTCATCTTTCACAACAATCGTTGGCGCCATCACTGCCATTGAAGGGCCATGGAACCAGCGAATAAAGGCATAAGTGATTGCCAGCGGAATACCAGTACGTGCTTTTACATACTCTGGGAAACGGGTGTGATAGGCAGTAGAGAAGGGTAGATTGTTCTTAACAGCGTATGAGCGGGCAGATAAACCTAAAGGACCTTCTGTAGCAATATGCATGGCATCGGGTGCAAACTCTTTGATACGACGGGCTACTTCTTTGCCTGGAAATAAGGAGAGCGCGATATCTGGATAAGTCGGGCAAGGGATGGATTTAAATCCATTGGGCGTAATCATTTCAACCTCATGACCCATCGCAGTCAATTCAGCACGGGTTTGCTTGAGGGTGCGAACAACGCCATTTACCTGTGGATCCCATGCGTCAGTGATGATCATAATTTTCATAGCACAGCCTCTTTCAGAAGTGATTCAACAGCAGGTTGGAAGGTAATTTCAGGAGTTTCAACAGGTTCACCTTTGATATAGGGCCAGTGAACAATTTTTAGCTCACCCGTATGGGTTTCAACTAAGGCGGTTAAACTTTCGACCCAGTCGCCATCGTTGCAGTAGAGCAAACCATCAATCTCACGGATTTCTGCTTTATGGATGTGGCCACAGACAACTCCGTCGCATCCGCGCAGACGGGCTTCTCTAGCCATAATATGTTCGAAGTCAGCGATGTAACTCACTGCATTCTTGACTTGATGCTTTAAGTATTGAGAGAGTGACCAATACTGCAAGCCCATTTTGACTCGCAGCATATTGAAGTAACGATTAATGTAGAGAATGAAGGAGTAGAGCGTATCACCAACATAGGCAAGCCATTTGGCGTACTGCATCACTCCATCAAAAAGATCGCCATGGGTAACCCAGAGCTTCTTGCCATCTAAGGTAGTGTGAATTACCTCCTCAACAACCTTCACATCACCGAACGAGAGTCCAAAAAATTGACGGGCACTTTCATCATGGTTGCCGGGTACGTAAATCACTTCAGCTCCCTTACGAGCCTTACGTAATAGTTTTTGTACGACGTCGTTATGAGCCTGTGGCCAATAGAATGACTTCTTTAAACGCCAGCCATCAATGATGTCACCAACGAGATAAAACTTATCGGCTTCGTTATGCTTTAAAAAATCGAGGAGGTAGTTTGCCTGACACCCTGATGTTCCTAGGTGTACGTCTGAAATCCAGATGGCTCTGTAATGCATCATGAAACCGTATTAAGCCAAGCCACTATGTAAGCATCATGACATTTTTAAGTCAGTTTGATGACGCAAGGTATTTGCTTTATATTGAAGCCGAATATGAGTATTCCTCCAGCATTCATTGAGAAAGAAACCCCTTTTATTACCCGTTTTGGTCTATGGATGGCCATTTGGGCTCATGTTCTTTCTGGGGCAGCAACCCTCTTCATGGTGTTTCCATTCGCTAATCTGAAAACCAGACACTTTCATATTCAGCAGTGGTCAATAAAGCTGCTGAAGATTTTTGGCATTCAATTGCGGGTGATGAACCCAGGTATTCTGCCGAGCAATTCCTATTTACTCGCGTCCAATCATATTTCCTGGCTAGATATTCATGCTATCAACGCCTTCAAACCCATTCGGTTTGTGGCTAAGTCTGAGGTAGAAAAGTGGCCCATATTTGGATGGATGGCAAAACAGTTAGGTACGGTTTTTATCAAACGGGATAGCTCAAGACATGCCCATGTAGTGGTGGGGGAGATGAGTGCCGTACTGAAATCCGAGTCAGTCTGTATTTTTCCCGAGGGCACATCCACCATCGGTGAAACCGTGCGTCCTTTTAAGCCAAACTTATTCGAGGCTGCTGTGATGGCAGATTTGCCGGTCTACACCCTAGCAATTCGCTATTTGTCCAAGGCATCTAGTCAACGCTCAGATGTGCCTGCTTTTGTAGGAGATATGGGGCTTTTGGAGTCAATGAGCAAGATTCTCAAAAACCGGAATTTGATTGCGGAGCTCACCTTTTTTCCACCCCCTGCCGCAACGCCTGAGCAGCCAAGTGATCGAAAATGGCTGGCTCTGCATAGCCATGAGCAAATTGCCAAGTACCTAAGCTCGTCAAATACCTTGTAGTCTGTAACAATAATGTCATAAGTTAGGGCGTAAACTTCACAATATTCAGTGGAAATAAGATGACTTCAAAGCATACAGAGATGGCAGAGTGGTATCAACGTGCTCAAGAAGAGATTCTTGATAGCATGGATGAAGAGCTCGAAATGGAGCTTGATGACGATCGTCTCTCGCCTGATGGTGAAGCTGGTTCCCAAGTCCCTCGCAATGTTTACTTTAAAGAGCTCTTCAGATTGCAGGGAGAACTTGTAAAGCTCCAAGATTGGGTCGTTGCGAATAATGTAAAAGTAGCTGTGCTGTTTGAAGGACGTGACTCAGCCGGTAAGGGTGGGGCGATCAAGCGAATTACCCAGCGCCTGAATCCGCGCGTTTGTAAAGTGGTGGCTTTGCCTGCGCCAAATGAACGTGAAAAGACGCAGTGGTATTTCCAAAGATATATTTCTCACCTGCCAGCTGGCGGTGAAATAGTGTTGTTCGATCGCAGTTGGTATAACCGTGCTGGCGTTGAAAAAGTGATGGGCTTTTGTACTGACGCAGAGTATGAAGAGTTCTTGAGAACTGTTCCTGATTTAGAGCGCATGATGATTCGCTCTGGAGTGATCTTGATTAAATACTGGTTCTCAATCTCTGATGATGAGCAGTACAACCGTTTCATGATGCGTATTCACGATCCATTGAAGCAATGGAAACTCAGCCCAATGGACTTAGAGGCTCGTCGCTTATGGGAGCAATACACCAAAGCAAAGGAAACGATGCTGGAGCGTACTCATATTCCGGAAGCCCCTTGGTGGGTAGTAGCGGCCAATGATAAGAAAAAAGCCCGCTTAAATTGCATTACGCATTTGCTAAACCAGATCCCTTATAAAGAGATCGATCACCCTGTGATTACGCTACCGGCCCGCGTTCACAACCCTGATTACCTCCGTGGACCGGTGCCACCAGAGATGTACGTCCCTCAAGTCTATTAATCCTCGCGGTATAGTGATAATCTCTTGCAAACAGAGGTTATTGTGAAAAAACTCCACCCGTCGATTACCAATAGAGAATTTAAGTTGCTTATCAAGCCCAAAGGCTTAGATCGTCGCAGCAAAATCACCGCCCTTAGCGAACAGCTGATCAAGTTTTGCAAGAAAAACAAGGTTGATTTTTTTCATCTTGATAATGCCAATACTGGTTTGCGTAACATTTATTTTTATGACACACCGGGCGAAGATTTTCGCCTGAACAATATTATTTTACGTGTCAGAGAATCACGCCAAAATATTTGGGTGGATGATTACGCGGAGGTCACGCTGAAATGTCGTGCGCATAAGATGGATCATGCCTCAAACTTTGACCCGACACCGCAGAAAAAGATCAAATCGCGGATTCGCTTCAAAGAAGAAATTCTCCGTGGGGATGGACTTGGTACACAACGTCAAATATATTCAAATAATGCTATCTTAGATGCTGTTCCGATTGATGATCTTTTTGATAGAACGCTCAGCAGCGCTAATAAATTCTTTCCTGGTCTTGCTAAACTCGCCATTGATAAAAAATCACCGCTACGTATTGTGGGCGGATCAACCAATAAAATATTAGAGGCCTGCTTGCCATTGGGTAATCTCGTCTTTGGTGATGGCGTTCAGGCACATTGTGATATTGCTATTTGGATGAAAAGTGCGGGAGACCCTATTGTTGGAGAGCTGGCTTTTTCATATCGAGTCAACGATGAAAACCGAGCACAAGCTAAAGCCCATAAGCGAGCAGATAAATTCTTCAAACAACTTCAAATTGAGCTTGCCGATTCGCTAGAAATAGGGAGTACTAAAACTGCCTTGATCTATGGAAAGCCTGAATGAGCCTTGAAAACCCTAGTGGGGATAAAGTCAAGGTCACTCTGAGTGATTTATTTATACAGTTTTTGATTATTGGTGCAGTGAGTTTTGGTGGTGGAATCATTGCTTACGAGCGGATTCTTCTCATTGAAAAACGAAAATGGCTCAGCGCTGATGAATTCATGGGTTACTTGGTTATTAGTCAAACCATGCCTGGTTTAAATTCAGTGAACTTAGCAGTGCTCGCTGGCGATCATTTGCGGGGAATCTGGGGTGCAGTGATTGCTGCATTAGGATTAATTCTTCCGGGATCTCTTTTTGTCTTAATCATTGGCATTGCTTATACCAATAACAATAATCATCCACTCGCAAATCTGCTTTTAACTGGCATTGCCGCTGGCGCATGCGGTTTATTGGCTGCGATTACATATCGTATTGGCGATGAGCACTGGAAGCATTTGAAATCCGTCATCATCATTGCATGTACCTTCGGACTCATGAGCATTGCAAAACTCTCTTTGCCTTTAGTTCTGTTAATCATGGCGCCGATTTCTATCTATCTTTATAGACCAAAACTACAGTCATGAGTTTGCTAGTTCAACTCGCACTCACCTTTAGTCTTTTATCGATCCTGGCTGTTGGAGGAGGTACTGCTGTCTTGCCAGAGATGCAAACTCTTTTGGCTCATCAATTTGATATTACTCATGCACAATTTGTTCATATCTATAGTATTGGGCAGGTAGCGCCTGGCCCCAATATGTTGATGGTGCTTATTATTGGTTTCAAAGTCGCAGGAATAGTGGGTGCGGGTATTGTGCTGCTGGCCTTTTTTCTACCTTCTAGTTTTTTGTGTTTTTATGCAGGTCGCCTATGGAGTCATTTTGCTCATAATCCCTGGCGACGCACTATTCAGAGTGCTTTAGAGCCTATCTCTATTGGATTGATGGCATCTGGCGTGTATGCCGTTGCTAAGGCATCAATCGTCAGTCCAGTGACTCTGATCTTGGCGTTGTTTACGCTTTACTTGATTCTGAGAACCAAGATCAATCCCGTTTTTGTGATCTTAGGATCAGGCATGCTGGGTTTTATTTATCTGCGATTTTTTTAAGTTAGTTCAAAACGCTGCTCTGACTCCAAGCATTAAGCTTCTTCCTGGTTGAGGCGCGTAGAGTCTTACTGCCATAGGTGATGTTGCATAGCGAATTTCCTCATTGAGAAGATTCTTCAGTGCCATATATCCAGTCCAATTGACTTTACCAATTCGCTCTGTGTAGGAGAGATTGGCATTTAAGAGCTTATAATTCGGGGTAGGACCAATTTCCCAGCTTGCTAGCCTGTTCTGTTGATAGCTGTAAATATAGGTAGCACTGGTAAGCCAACCATCACGTTGATAAGCGAGCTCACTACCGAGTCTGGGTGCTGGCTGTAATGGTAAATTGCCACCAGCATTGAAGCTTCCTTGCGAAACATCACCAAATAGCCGCCCACCAATACCTGTTTGATTCCAGTTATAGGTCAACTCTCCTTCGGCACCACGGATATTGGCATTTGCTTGGGAAGCTTGTACCACTGAGAAGTTGTCATTCGTACTGCTATAAGAGCCTGTATAAAAACCATAGATGTAATTACTAAATTGATTGCGATAGACGCTCACCTTGCTCCGCATGAGCCCTAAAGTTTTCTGAAAACTCAATTCAAGATTATGTGACGTTTCTGTACCTAAATTGGAATTACCGATGTCAAAAGTAGCAGTGGAATCATGCGGACCATAGGAGTAAAGCTCTTGTGGTGTTGGTGCCCTCTGTGAAACGGTATAGGCCAATCCCATACCATAACCGCGAGCTACATCAAGCATGCCACCAGCAGAGTAAGACATCAGATTGAACTGTCGGTTTTGAATGGTTGGTGGTCCATAGGTATTTGGAGTAAATCCTTGTGAACTCGTACTCGGAAATTGCGTGGCTGAATTGGGATTTTGGGCAGCATAGTTATAGCGCGCTCCTAGGCTGCTCTTCAGGGGTCCGTAACGACCTTCCTCAACCCAAAATAGTGCGGTGGAGTTCGATTTTGTTTGCGGCACGATGGCATAGTTATTGGTATTTAAATCCATCGCATTCAGAGTAGCTCCGATTACTTGTGCGCCAATCACTCCTTTCGACCCTAGCAGTTCTTTGTGAGTAAGCTCTAAACGCGCTTCCGATGCAGTGTTATTCCACTGCGTTGATGCCACACCATTGTTAGTAAATTCAGTATGTTGATAATTGGTGTTAGCTGCACTAATCTTGATCGATGAAAAACCGTCAAAGGGATCGTTGGCTTGATGGGCAAAGTCATAACGATTTTGTGACTGCTGAATAAATCCACCCTCAGCAGTGGGTATGCCGTAGTTATGATTCATACGTTCTAAGGAGACACCGGTATAACCGTCTGATCTTAAATAGGATGCGCCTAATCCCAAACTATTTTGATTGCTAAATGAGAATGGAAGCTTTCCACTATAGGGTACGTTCACGGTTTGCCCAGGATTGATTGACCAATTGGCATTGGGACCCCCTTGTTCAGCAAACCCCGGAATACGGTAATTATTTGAGTTGCTAATTGTCGAATCAAAATGTAATGCTAATGGGCCAGCAGGCGCATCTAATTCAATATTTGCGGTTTTACCTTGGTTGACTGTTTCATAGCTGGTATTCATGGCTCCAGACAGGGCATCTGGCATTGAGGTGACGATGCGATCATTCACCACATTCACTAGACCACCACTAGAACCCGATCCATATAGAAGGGCAGATGCACCCCGCAAGATTTCAATTTGATGCGTGTTTTGCATCGGATTAGCTACTGCGTGATCAGCGGAGATGCTTGATACATCACCAACGGATAAACCATTTTGCAAAATCTGTACTCGAGCACCTTCAAGTCCTCGTATTACCGGTCTAGATGCACCCGAACCATAACCCGTTGCTGAAACACCTAGCTCATTTGCCAGAGTTGCTCCAAGCGTGCCACTCAGTTTGTTTTGTAAATCATCACCTGAAAGCACCTTGTTAGGCGATAAAAACCCTTGACCATCATCACGCACGCCGCTGACATTGAGTTGCAATGATGGTTCGGCATTACCTTGCGGCCATGCCGAAAAGCTAGCAATCGAAGTAGCTAGTAATAATGCATATCGAAATGTGGAGTAATGCCTGTAATTCATATTTCATCCAAAATCACCAAAAAGTGGTGATGATTAAAACGGGAGGTATCCAACCTTATTAGTTGGTACGAGTTTTAAAGGATGTCAGTAGGGGGAGCGCGCGATTGGTAAGCCGATAGGGCAGCTTGCGCAAAGTGAAATTCTAGGGGGCTGGCTAGAACGAAGCTAGTAGTTTGAGGTAGCAGCGCTCCGATGAATGCTTCTGGTATGAAACCAGCTAAAGTTAAGGCATCAAGAAGATGGCAAATATCTGAACTGTGAACCGATGTGGGAGCAAATTCATCTGCGGATGATGGGCTAATACTTTGTTGCTGAATACTTGCGTGGCTAATACTGTGAGCAAAGCCAATCCAATGGGTTCCCATCATGCAAGCCATAAGCAAAGCCACTGCGAGAACAGCGTGAACTTGCTTTGTTAATTTGCTGGAAAAATAGGCAACCATGCTCCGAATCTTACAGGATTTGCCTGTAATAGCCCTGTCGGTGTAGAATGTTGGTTCCGTCGGAGTGTAGCGCAGCCTGGTAGCGCACCTGCTTTGGGAGCAGGGGGTCCAAGGTTCGAATCCTTGTACTCCGACCACTTTCCTGATTGTTCTAGATACAGACCCAGCATATTCTGCCCATAGCTCAGCTGGATAGAGCAACGCCCTTCTAAGGCGTAGGTCGCACGTTCGAATCGTGCTGGGCAGGCCAAAGGCTTGACTAGCCGATGAGATTTAATCACAAAACCTGATTTTATTGTGGTCTGTTGACCAAATTTTGACCCGGCTCGCCCAACCTCTGGAACGCCGTAATAGAGCGTAGGTTGATCAGTAAATGTGTCGGGAAAACCGACACATTTTGAATTGGAAAGTACTTAAATCCCATATTCTTACGGCTTATTCATTAGGGTAACTACGCCCCATATGACTCGTAAATCTATTCGTCTATAAGGATAATTATTCTAATTAATACATATATTTAAATGAGTGGGGGCTTGAATGTTCTTTAAAAGTTTTTTGATTGTAGTTTTGCCTATCTTAATCGTCACTTCACCAGCGTTTGCTCAAGAGAGTAATACTTCAAATCCACTACCAAAAGACTCGCAAGAATGGCGCTTTGAAATTACTCCCTATATATGGGTGCCTGGAATTAAGGGCACTATAAATTTTGACAATAGCCTTGCAAAATCTGCTGATTTTTCTTCAAGCAATATATTAAGCAATCTTAAGTCTGGTGCCATGATGTCTGCCGAAGCGCACAAAGGGAATTGGGGCATTATGGGCGATCTTGTTTCAGCAACTTTACAAAATTCAGGATCAATTCCCATATATGGCGGCGCTGCCACTGTAGCAGACAAAATTACGCTGCAGCAAACGGTTTTAACTGGTGCTGCGACTTATACGCTTGCTAATACTCGGGACATATATGTTGACGGCTTGCTAGGTGCTCGGGCAATTGATATCACGGCTACCTTAAACGGCAATTTAGTTGGCACTGCTGAAAAAGAAACGATTTCAAAGAAAACTTCGACGGTTGATCCTATCATCGGTGCTAAGGGTCGCTACCGTATCGCAGACTCTAGTTGGTATCTACCTGCCTATGCCGATATCGGCAGTGGTGGTGGCACTACGAATTTGACATGGCAGGTGATGGCCGGCATTGGTAAATCATTTGGTAGCTTGATTGATGCGTCATTGACCTATCGCGCGCTGTATTACGACATGAAGGCTGGTGGTGTTTTGCAAAAGACCACGATGCAGGGCCCGCAAATTGCCATTACTTTTAAATTTTGATTCTGAACGATTGGTCCTATGAAAACATTCAAACGTATTCTTGTCGTTATCGCAGCGACTGCATTGTCCAGTCAAGTATATGCTCAAAGCAGTGGTGTTCCTGATGGTGATGTGGATAAGGTTGGTATTGCAAAAAAACTAGCTAACCCGATTGCCAATATGATTTCGGTGCCACTGCAATACGAATTTAGTCGAGGCGTTGGTAAAAACCAAGGTGGCTCTGAACAAACTCTACTCTTTCAACCAGTAATGCCATTTAATTTGGGTGGTGGAGATACTTTCATTGTTCGCCCGATTGTTGCCGGTGTAAGAGAGGTCAGTGTTCAGGCTGCGAATAGCCAAAGCTTTTCAGGTTATGGCATTGCTAGCGTTACGGTGGAATCGTTTTATGCGCCCAACACCAATTCATCTTGGATCTGGGGGGTAGGTCCCTATGCCGTATCTCCCTCGGGCAATAGCGGCAAGTTTGGCTCACAACAAACAGGTGCTGGCGTGACGGGTGTAGTTCTCAATCGTCATGGTCCCTGGACGTATGGATTGCTAGGTTATCAGTCTTGGAGTGTAGGTGGCAATCCAACCTTTGGCACGCAAAACAATTTATATGGCCAACCGTTTGTCGCTTTCACCAACAAAGACGCATTTACTTATACCGTTAATATGGAGGCGCAATATAACTACGATACGCATCGCACATCCAACCCCCTGTATGCCGGCGTATCGAAATTGATGGTATTTGATGGCGTACCTTTGCAGTTTGCTGCTGGCCCTATGTATTACATCAGTAATACCCCAGGTGGCCCATCAGGATGGGGCGCTCGCGCCACGGCAACATTGGTCATTTTGAAATAAATCAAAGTACTTGAAAACGCCAATACCAAACTTTTACAAGGATTCATATGAAACAAAGCATCACTCATAAAATTGTTGCTACATCAGTCTCGCTAATCTTAGCATTTGCTCCTTTATTGAGTGAAGCATGTACTGCTGTAAATATCGCTGCAAAAGATGGCTCTGTTGTTGCGGGTAGAACAATGGAGTGGGCTTTTGATATGAAGTGGCAGTTAACCGTCAATCCCAAAGGTACAGCTATCGCGTTAACTGCGCCTAGTTCAATGAAATTACCGGCAAGCAGTTTGTCGAGCAAATATGGATTTGCAGGTATTTCACCAGCCATCTTACCAGGACCGCCTGCCTACCTAGAAGGTCAGAATGAAGCTGGTCTTGCTATTAGTGGGAATTTTTTGCCAGGCTTTACTGAGTACCAGACAGTCAGCTCACAAGATAAGAACTACGTTTCGATTCTCAATTTGGGCGGTTTTATTTTGGGAATGTTTGGCACAGTCAAAGAACTACGTAATGAGTTGCCTAAATATAAGGTGTGGTTTGATCCAAGTGAAGTCAAGGGTTTACCAACACCACCTTGGCTACATTTTGTTTTAACTGATCGAAGTGGCGATAGCATTGTGATCGAGTTTGTAAAAGGCCAGATGGTCATTCACAATAATCTAGCAGGCGTCTTAACTAATGCCCCAACCTATGACTGGCATCTGAATAACGTGCGCAATTATTTATCGCTTACAGCAACTGCTACTCCTTCTGTGGCTGTTGGTAAGGTCAATGTGACTGAGTTAGGTCAGGGCGGCGGTTTGATTGGCTTGCCAGCGGATTACACGCCACCATCGCGTTTTGTCAGGGCTACTTATCTCAGACAGTTCGCCTATCAGCCTAGCAATAGCGTTGATGCTATTGCCTTAGTAGGGCATATTTTGGATAACGTGGATATCCCTATGGGGGTTGCAAGATCCACTGATGGCAAGCAGGTAGTTTCTGATTACACGCAGTGGGTTAATCTGAAGGATTTAAAAAATAATAAGATGAAGATTGCTAATTATGCAAGTCGTACCAACTTTATCGAGATTGATTTGAACCAAATGTTTAAATCTGGAAAAACGAAAAGCTGGTTAGTGGACAAATTACCCTATCCACAAAACGATATGACAGCAGAGCTCTTAAAATAAATTAACAAATAAACCTCCTTGGAGTGGTTTATTTTTCAGAGCATCAAACCAGATTGATTGGTTAATTAAAACTTCAAATCCTTAATACCTCAGCCATTTATGAAAATCCTCAAAATCATTTTCTCTATAGTCCTTCTTTCGCTAGCCACCCAAGTCTTTGCTGATAATGCAGAGATTTATTTCAATGGTGACATCCTGACGATGGAGGGTGATAAGCCACAGTATGTTGAAGCAGTTGTAGTGAAGGGCAAGAAGATTGCTTATGTCGGTAATTTGCGAGATGCTTTAAATGGAGCCGGCGCTAATCCAGTAATGCAGGATTTAAAAGGACGCACTTTATTGCCAGGCTTTATAGATGCCTGGGGTCACTTTACCTTGATTGCTCAAAATACTCTGAGTGTCAATCTCGGGTATTTTTCAGAGAAACCTCCACATACCACGCACGAGCTCATTGGTCGCTTGAAGGCTGAAGCTCAACCGTTTAATGGTTGGATCATTGGTTCGGAGTATGCGGATGCCTTTCTGACCGATGGCCCTTTAACGATTGCGCAATTAGATCAAGCGTTTCCCAATCAACCAGTATTTTTAAATAACATTTCTACTTTGACTGGGATTGTGAATACTGCGGGACTAAAGAAGCTTGGCTTTAGCAAAAATACCAAAGTGACACAAGGCATGCTTCCAGTTGATCCAAAAACCGGCAAGCTTACTGGTGAATTGATTGGTGGTCCTAATTTCGAGGCAACAGCAAAGGTATTCGGCAAGTATTCTCAAGATTTAATGATGGAAACTTATCGCAAAGCCGAACAGATTTATGCCTCAAATGGCTTTACTACTGCTCAAAGTTATCAAACTACCATCCAAGATATTAGCAATATGCGCCAGGCAGTGGATCGCAATGTGATTAGCTTAGATCTGATTGCGCTGCCCACCTATGACGTGGTTGATCAATTACTTGCAACTAATAAAAATTATCCTTTTGGAGTCTATACCAAGGGTGATGGCGGCTTTAAGGTTGCTGGAATATTGGTTTCTACAGATGGCGCGCCACAATTGCGTTTGGCCTATTTCACCAAGCCTTATAACGACACCACAGGATTACCAAAAGAATGGCGCGGGATGGCTGTTGCTTCCCAGGATTTGGTTAATAAGTACGCAAAGTTAGCTTATGAAAAAAATATCCAGTACTTCGGCTATTCCAATGGCGATGCTGGTATTGATATGGCGCTTTCTGGAATTTCTAAAGCAATAAAAGAAACGGGCGTTACTGAAGATCGTAGATCAGTGATCTCCCATTCCTTCTTTGTTCGTGATGATCAATTGGACCAATACAAAACCCATAAAATTCTGCCTCAATTTATGCCTAACCATATTTGGATGTATGGCGATGTATATAGAAAGATTCTGGGGGATGAGAGGGCTAACAATATGGTTCCACTTAATTTGGCTAAGACAAAAGGAATGCAATTTGGCCTTCACAATGACACGCCGTCATCAGGGCCAAGCGCATTGTTTACGATTTGGACCGCGGTTAATCGCAAAACCTATGGAGGCAGTACTTTGGGCTCTGGTCAACGCCTTGATCCTTATACAGCGCTACGTGGCTTTACTTCTGTGCCTGCATATCAGTACAAAGAAGAAGCATCAAAGGGTACTATTACTTCTGGAAAACTTGCGGATATGGTGATTCTTGATCGCAATCCATTGAAAGTGGATTCAATGGAAATTAGGGATATTCAGATTGTGAAGACGATTAAGAATGGTAAGGATTTATTTATTAGCCCATAGTTAGACAATATTACTTTTTTTGAAGTTAACTAACTTTCCGGTTATTAATTTCTTTGCAATCAACAACAGTTCATCGCGTCCTTGACACTGTGGTGTCGGTTAAACCGACTCCACATCTGCCAATGCCAAACTCTAACCAGCGAATTCCACTTCGAGCCACAGATCTCGGTGCCGATCGAACACCTGATCTTGCCAGGCTTATGTCATTGTCTAAGCTATTGATTTATATCATTTTTAAAGCTTCTAAGGCGTAGGTCGCACGTTCGAATCGTGCTGGGCAGACCAAATTCTCCAATACCCTTAGTTTTATCTCTGCTCGCTTCACAAGGTAACAAAAAGTCTCAAAAGTAGGCCTGATTCAGCATAAGACACTCATAAATTTGCTATAAATACAGATATAGCTATTTATTGATAAACACTGATCGCTAATATAAGTAAAAACTGGAGAAAACGATGAAGAACAAGTCTTTAATTAAAGCGGGTCTGATTGCTGGGTTATTCATTAGCACCATGAGCGCTCATGCTGCAAGTGCGACGATGGACAAAATTAAATCTACTGGCGCTGTCACCATGGGTGTGCGCGAATCCTCAATCCCAATGTCCTACACGACTGGCGACAGCCGCTTTGATGGTTACCATGTGGAAGTGTGCCGCATGATTTTGGGTGACATCAAAGATAAGCTTGGCTTGAGCACTTTACGCATTAATTATCAGCCAGTGACTTCCCAAAACCGTGTGCCTTTAGTGCAAAACGGCACTGTTGATATTGAGTGTGGCTCAACCACTAATAATACTAATCGCGCTAAGGATGTGGGCTTTGCGAACACTTTATATATAGAAGAAGTCAGGATTGCTGTAAAAGCAAATTCTGGCATTACTTCTATTTCTCAATTGGCTAACAAGAAGGTAGCTACTACTACCGGTACAACCTCTGTTCAGTTGCTCCGCAAGCATGAAAAAGCCAATGGCGTGAACTTTGATGAGGTGTTCGGTAAAGACCATGCGGATAGCTTCTTATTGCTTGAGTCTGGCCGCGCTGATGCATTCGTGATGGATGGTTCAATTTTGGCCGGCAACATTGCTAACTCGAAGAATCCTAAAGATTACAAGATCGTTGGCGAAGTATTGAGTACAGAGCCTATCGCCATCATGGTTCGTAAAGATGATCCAGAATTTAAGGCCGCTGTAAACGCAGCAATTGCAAAGATTGTTGCAAACGGCAAAATGCCTGGCTTATGGAACAAGTGGTTCTTGTCGCCAATTCCACCGAAAAATATCGTAGTAGGTCTTGAGCTGTCCCCAGCAACCAAGAATGCTTGGACAAACTTGAACGACAAACCGGCAGAAGATTACAACAAATAATTGAGATCGCAAGTTAATTAATCTGAATGCTTTAATGTTTACGCGATCGGATTTATGGATCTAGGAATCTTTTGTAAAAGTACCTTAGACGGAGAAGTAGTTGATCACTGCTTCTCCGCTTTATTAGGTATTGGTCAAAACGCTGATCCCAGTTATTTAGACTGGCTCATGAAGGCTTGGGGCTGGACACTGGCTGTCGCCGCTCTTAGTCTAATCATCGCTATGTCACTTGGTGCTGTCATGGGCACCTTACGTACCTTACCCACAGAAACGACATTGAACCGTTTCTTGATACGCTTTTCTACCGCATGGGTAGAGCTCTTTAGAAACATTCCGATTTTGGTTCAAGTATTTCTTTGGTATCACGTGATACCAGCCTTCTTTCAGCCTTTAAAAGCATTTCCATCTTATCTATTAGTCAGCATTGCTTTAGGCTTCTTTACTTCTGCACGGATTGCAGAGCAGGTAAGGGCAGGTATTCAGTCACTTCCCTCCGGTCAGAAAGCAGCAGCAACTGCTTTGGGTTTAACTACCTTTCAAAGCTATCGCTACATTATTTTGCCAATGGCGTTGCGCATAGTGATTCCACCTCTTACTTCTGAGAGCATGAATCTCATCAAAAACTCTTCAGTAGCGTTTGCAGTTTCGGTACCTGAACTCACACTATTCGCTATGCAGGCTCAAGAAGAAACTTCGCATGGAGTCGAAATCTATTTAGCCGTAACCTTGCTTTATGCTTTATCGGCATTCGCAGTAAATCGTGTGATGACCTATATTGAAAAGCGCTCTCGCATTCCTGGCTTCATTATTGCTAATACAGAAGTGGCAGCACATTAAATGAATGCTATGAATCATTTCATGGTGGTTTTATGCTCAGTCTAGACCTCAGTTTTTATAACTGGGAACTCTTCACGAATTACATCCTGAAAGGCATGCTGTTTAGTGTGCAACTGACAGTCATTGCGACCGTTGGCGGGATTGTCTTTGGTACCTTCTTAGCTTTGATGCGCTTATCTGGTAGACCTAGCTTAGTCTACCCAGCAACTATTTATGTGAATACCATGCGCTCCATTCCGTTGGTGATGGTGATCTTGTGGTTCTTTTTATTGATACCCATGTTGATTGGCAGGCCCATCGGTGCTGACTTATCCGCCACCATCACTTTTATTGCTTTTGAGGGAGCATTTTTCTCTGAAATTGTGCGCGCTGGTATTCAGTCGGTACCCAAGGGTCAAGGATATGCTGCGGAAGCCTTAGGCATGACCTATGGTCAAAATATGCGTTTTATCGTATTGCCGCAAGCCTTCAGAAACATGATTCCCGTCTTCATGACGCAGACCATCATTCTGTTTCAGGATACTTCCTTGGTTTATGCCATCGGTGCTTATGATTTATTAAAGGGCTTTGAGATTGCCGGCAAGAACTATGGCCGTCCTATGGAGACCTATCTCTTGGCTGCCTTTACCTATTTCATTATTTGTTTCTCGCTATCGAAGATCGTCAGAGCAGTTCACTCCAAAGTAGCGATTATTCGTTAATACATTTGTAATTTATCCCTTATTTATTTAATACTGACTATTCCTAAATCCTCATGATAGAACTGCAAAACGTTTCGAAGTGGTACGGAGACTTTCAAGTCCTGACCGATTGCACTACCAATATTCAAAAAGGGGAAGTAGTTGTGATTTGCGGACCCTCAGGCTCAGGTAAATCGACCTTGATTAAAACCATCAATGCTCTAGAGCCTTTTCAGGCTGGTGAGATTACTGTGGATGGGGTGCGCTTGCATGATCCTAAAACAAATCTACCAAAGTTACGGGCCAGAGTGGGAATGGTGTTTCAGCACTTTGAGCTGTTTCCGCACCTGAGCATTACCGAGAACTTAACGCTTGCGCAAATGAAAGTGCTTGGTCGTTCTGCTGACGAGGCTAATGCGCATGGCTTAAAGTATCTCGAGCGTGTTGGCTTAACTGCTCAGAAAGATAAGTTTCCTGGGCAACTTTCAGGCGGTCAACAACAGCGTGTTGCCATTGCGCGTGCCTTGAGCATGGATCCGATTGTGATGCTTTTTGATGAACCAACCTCGGCCCTAGATCCTGAAATGGTTGGTGAGGTCTTAGATGTTATGGTGAAGCTTGCAAATGAAGGAATGACCATGTGCTGCGTTACCCATGAGATGGGTTTTGCTCGTAAAGTCAGTAATCGCGTGATCTTTATGGATCAAGGGCGTATTCTGGAGGATTGCAGCAAAGATGAATTTTTCGGCAACCCAGATGCGAGATCCCATCGTGCAAAAGACTTCCTCTCAAAAATATTAGATCACTAAAGAAAACACTATTATTAATGAATGATTCATTTACCAAGTTATGCATCGCCACAACGCTTGGTATGTTGATGCTCTCAGCTTGTACTGTAGCCAAATTAGAGTCTAGGCTTGAGGCGAATCCTCAGTGTAAAGATGTCATTAATCCAAAGACTGGTGCTGTCATGCCGTGCCCAGGTACGGATAAATCTTTCTATCGCTCTGTTGGTCTGGAGCCACCTAGAGCCACGACAACTAGTTCAACTACAGCCGTTGCTGCTCCACCAACCATTTCTAATGCTGGTACAGCAGCAATACCAATCGTAACTACCACAACAAAGTCGACCCCTACAGTTCAGGTAACACCGCAAGTCGATTGCAAACCACAGCTTCATAAAAAAACTGGCGGTATGTTACCGTGTCCATCTCCGGACTAATCTGTATCTAAAAAGAAAGCATCATGCGTAAATTGAATGTCGTTATTGCCTCAGCACTTGTTGCTATTGGTTTGCTTGCTTGTAGCAATACTCCAAAACTGGCTTCTGAACCGATGCCTAGATCAGGTTTTTTACCCAATTACTCCCTGCTCGAGCCAATGGCTACCAGCCAATCAGATACTCGGATTTGGCGATACCGGATTGCAGGCGTTAATCCTGCTAGCTATACCGCGGTTATTTTGGATCCCATTTACTTGAATCAAAGCGCTACGAAAGAGGTGAGTGCTGAGGCCATTTCTCAAGCGCAGGTTACCCTGCAAGACTCGATGGTGGCCGCTATTAATTCTCGTGGGAATATTCGCATTGTCAGTAGCCCTGGGCCGGGTGTTGCCCGAATTACCGTTGGTATTACAGGCGCAGAAAATTCAGCCGATAGTCTACAACCTTGGAATTTCACTCCCATTGGCTTGGCGGTGAATGCCGCTGCCTATGCTGGTGGTGTGAACTCCAAAACTCCTGCCTTACTGGTAGAAAGTAAGATAACCGATAGTCTGTCTAAGCAGTTATTAGGCGAAGGCTTGGTTACCATCCAGGGCGAGTCATTTAGAACTGGTTCGGGTTCGGTTGACTCCTTTATTGAAATGGCTAAGAAGGTAGTGCGTGTTGCCATGGAAACCTCTGCCAATCCAACCCCAACTGGGAAGTAAGACTTTTCTATGAAACGTTCTTATGTCTCCAGATTTTCTTGTATTGCCGCCTTGGCTGTCATTCCTGCATTGAGTTATGCAGATGATGCATCCCGCAATCAAAAAATTGCGCAGCGGTTTGCTAAGTGTGACATCAATCATGATGGCAAATTGACTCAGATTGAGGCAAAAGGTTGTATGCCACGTATCTATGATCACTTTAACTATCTTGATTCTGGCAATAAAGGCTACTTAACTGTTGCTGAGATTCAGGCAGCAGCAGATCGATAAGTATCTACACTATGAGCGTCACATTCCCAGCATTCGACCAAAAGATTATGACTGTTCCATCAGATGATGGTCCGATTGAGATTGCTTACTTAGTTGGTGGCAGTGGTCCGGCGCTATTGTTATTGCATGGCTTTCCACAAACCAAGGCAATTTGGCAGCAAGTTGCTCCTGCACTTGCTAAACATTACACAGTCATTGCCTCAGATTTGCGAGGTTATGGTGGGTCATCTGCACCAGACGGCAAGTCAGACCACTCCACATATTCAAAACGCTCCATGGCAGCGGATCAGCATGCCTTGATGAAGGCTTTAGGTCACGAGCAGTTTTATTTGTTGGGGCATGATCGTGGCGGAAGAGTATCGCATCGCATGGCTATGGACTATCCCAGCAGTATTCAGAAGCTAATGGTCTTGGATATTTCCCCAACACTAACCATGTATGAAAACACCACTATGGAATTTGCCAAAGGGTATTGGCATTGGTTCTTCCTCATTCAACCAGAACCCGTGCCAGAAACCATGATTGGCGCAAACCCCGAGTATTGGTTAAAAAATCACATGGGTCGCCATGCAGGTACTGGAATTTTTAGTCCAGACCGTTGGGCGGAATATTTGGCAGGAACCAGCAACCCCCAAAGTATGCATGCCATGTGTGAAGACTATCGGGCTGCTGCCACTATTGATCTCGTTCATGATCAAGCAGACCGCGAGTCGGGCAAGAAATTACAAATGCCGATCCATGTCTTATGGGGCGAGCATGGTCTCGTAAATAAATGCTTTAAGCCTCTAGAGGATTGGCAAGAGGTCGCTTATGAAGTCTCAGGGAGAGCCTTAACTTCTGGACATTACATCCCAGAAGAATTGCCTGATGAATTAATAGTCGAAGCGAAAAAATTCTTTAAAGAGTAAGGTAACTCTAGCTGTAACTAAGCTTGTAGTTAAATAAGTTACTCTAACGAATTAATAGGCTAATTTTGGTGCCTTAGTACCTAATGGTGGGCAGGGCATCACTATTTCTGGATTCACTGATAATAATTTTGCGTCTTTGCCGTGGTAATGCATTCGAGACAGAAGATCGGCAATCAGATTCAGGTGAGTTTCTTTTTTGCTATTAGCATTCACCACAGTCCAAGGCGCATCTTTCGAGCTGGTTTGCTCTAACATGAGATCTCTGGCAATGCTATAAGCCTCCCATTTCTTTTGAGCTTGCTCATCAATAGGACTGACCTTCCATTGCTTCAGTGGATCAGTCTTACGACTTTCTAAACGATCGGCCTGTTCTTTTTTATCAATATCTAAATAGTACTTCATGATTTGAATGTTAGAGCCCGTCAATAAAGACTCAAAATCATTCACTGAGCCCATAAAGTGTTTGTACTGCGCTTCAGTACAGAATCCCATGACTTTTTCAACGCCGGCACGGTTGTACCAACTACGATTAAAGATCGCAAATTCACCAGCAGAAGGTAGCTCTGCTACATAACGCTGGAAATACCATTCGCCTTCCTCGCGAGAGGAGGGTTTTCCAAGAGCAACAACGTGGGTTTCGCGAGGACTCAGATTTTCTGTGAGCCGTTTGATCGTGCCATCTTTTCCAGCGGTATCGCGACCTTCAAGAATGACTAAAAGTTTCAAACCACCTGCAATGATCTCTCGCTGAAGTTTGACTAATTCAATCTGTAAAAGTCGATAGTAACCATGATGATCACTATTGTTATCGTCCTTGCTCACCCTTTAAGCTGCAGAACTCGGTGAGGCCGGCGGAGAAGCTGAACTCTTTTTAGCTGGCGCTTTTCGTGCAGTCGTTTTCTTGGCGACGGCTTTTTTAACGGGCGCTTTCTTGACAGGGGTTTTCTTGACGGCAGTCTTTTTTACAGGGGGTTTTTTGGTGACCTCTTTCTTTTCCAATTTATCGAGTGCTTTAGCCAACTTATCAATCAATTTTTCACGATCAGATTCGAGCTTATCGAGCTTTTTCATCAGCTGTTTTACTAATTTTTTTTGACTCATGATGTTTCCTATTAGGTGTGATTTTCACAAATGCATCACTCATCCTACGTCTTATTAGGCTCAGTTTCAAGCAATTGTGACGCTATTGGAAATAATTTCTAAAGCTATTGAATAGTGCTACATTGGCTAGATATGTTCAAAACCCTGTCTACATTACCCAAGACTGTTTGGTTAATAGGCCTCATTAGTTTTGTGAATGACTCGGCCAGTGAAATGCTCTATCCCTTGATGCCTTTGTATTTAGCTTCGGTCCTAATGGCAGGGCCTAAAGCGATTGGCATTATTGAAGGTATTGCTGAGGCCACTTCAAGCTTATTCAAACTGGTATCTGGAGTCATCGTAGACAGAACCAAGAAAACAAAACCTTGGATTGTGTTTGGCTATCTTCTCGCTGGCATTGGAAGGCCGCTCATTGCTTTTGCTAATTCATGGCTAGTGGTCCTGATGATTCGATTTACTGACCGTCTGGGTAAGGGGCTCAGAAGCTCTCCCCGGGATGCGCTTCTAGCGGAAAGTGTTCCCGCTAATCAGAGAGGCATTACCTTTGGCTTGCATCGCTCTATGGATAATGCTGGTGCGGTCGTTGGCCCGATCTTGGCAGCCTTCTTGCTTGCGCAACATGTACCACTGCGTGAGATCTTTTTCTGGGCCATTATTCCCGGGGTCATTACCGTAATGCTTGCGTTGTGCTTAAAAGAGCCTCCGAGGGTTGCTGGCGATGCCCCCTTGAAATTTACCTGGTCTATGGCAGGTCTACCCCCTGAATTTAAGCGCTATATATTGGTAGTTGGCCTTTTTGCATTGAGCAATTCTTCAGACATGTTCTTACTATTAAGGGCTAGAGAGCTTGGAGTGCCTCAAGAGCAAATACCCTTGCTTTGGGCGACGATTTCCCTGATAACGACTGTTTTTGGAACTCCGCTTTCTGCTCTATCGGATCGATTTAGTCGTCGATATTTCATAGCCATCGCTTGGGCTGCATATGCCCTGATTTATGCTGGAATGAGCTACTCCAGCCTGACAGTTGGCTGGCTTTTTGGTTTATTCGCGCTTTATGGCCTATTTAAGGCAGCAACCGAAGGGGTAGAGAAGGCTCTTGTGGCAGATTTAGCACCTAGCGGATTAACTGGGACAGCCTTTGGTTGGTTCAATTTGAGTTCTGGAATCATGCTACTTCCAGCTTCTTTGATCTTTGGTTGGCTGTATGAGTCTAGTAGCCCAACTACCGCATTCCTTTTTTCAGGAGCCTGCTCAGCTTTCGCAGTGCTCCTATTAATCTTCTGGGTATATAGACCTATAAAAGAAAAAACCTAAATACATCAAGTATTTAGGTTTATTTCTTAAGGTGTTACTTATTCTGGATGGAAGTTATTGCTAGCCATGAAGCTGATAGTACGTTCAAAGCCAAGAATTCGGATATAACGCCATGCAATATCGCGATATTTGCTGTCTAAGTAGCCAATAGCCACTTCAGGCGTTCTTTTGGATACATCATTTTGCTGAATAGCGCGGGCCCAACGTTTGAGTCTTGTTGACATATTTGTCACCTCCATGGCCATACAACGCATCAGAAAGAAGTCTAGATGACAGAAAATACAAAAAATTCCTAAAAAATCAGAAATTTCTTAAATAGACACGACTTTATGTGGATTGAGGATGTTTTGAGGGTCCAAAGCCCGTTTTAAGGTCTTCATCAGGTCATGGGCAACTTCACCCTTGTGAGCCCGCAAACCATCTAATTTAAGCTGGCCAACCCCATGTTCAGCAGAAATAGAGCCCTGGCAGCGCTCAACTTGAGCATAGATCAGCTCATGAATCGGCTTTTCATTGACCAAATTGAATGCCTTTGGGTCCACTCCAAATGGGGGAGCAATGTTGTAGTGAAGGTTGCCATCACCTAAGTGGCCAAAATTGATAATTCTGACCCCCGGGTATTTCAAGCGCATCAAAGTATCTGTTTCCTGAATAAAGCTTTCCAAGGCTGAAAGCGGAATGGTGATGTCATGTTTGAGGTTGGCGCCTTCTTGAGCCTGAGCGAGGGTGATGTGCTCTCGCATCTGCCAGAAGGTATTGGCCTGAGCTAGACTATTTGCAATCACGGCATCGGCAATCAATCCTGCCTCAAATGCCTCTTCCAGGATCGTTTCTAGCAGTTGTCTCACATGGGCTTCACTTTCATGATCTGATAATTCAATCAAGACGGTGTAGGGTGGATTTCCCTTTAGGGGATTTGCCATTTGCGGAAAATGCTTTTCATTGAGGGCCAAGGATTCTTGGGTCATCATCTCAAAACCGGTCAAAAGGGAAGTGGCATGCTTTTGAAATAAATTTAATAGAGCGATGGTGGAGGCAACGCTATTGGCTGCCACTAAGGTTGTCCATTGAGAGATTGGCATCGGGTATAACTTCATAACTGCGGCGGTAATAATGCCTAAAGTACCCTCAGAGCCAATAAAAAGGTCTCGTAAATCGTATCCAGTATTGTCTTTGCGTAAACCTTTTAAGCCATTCCAGATTTCACCTTGCGCGGTTACTACCTCGAGACCAAGGCACAGATCGCGGGTATTGCCATAACGCAGCACGTTAGTGCCACCAGCATTGGTAGCTAAATTACCCCCAATCATGCAGCTGCCTTCTGCCCCTAAGCTCAAAGGAAATAAGAAGTCTTGCTCGGCAGCTTTTTCCTGAACCGCTTGCAAAATACAACCTGCTTCAAGAGTAATCGTTTGGTTAGCAACATCAATTTCTCGAATGGTATTCATACGCTTTAAGTTGAGCACAATCTGTTTACCAGAGTCATCTGGTGTAGCGCCCCCACAAAATCCAGTATGACCACCTTGGGGAACCACAGCAATTTGGTTGGCTGCACACAGTTGCACAATCTTGGCTACTTCTTGGGCTGTTTTAGGTAAGACCACGGCCAAGGCTTTGCCCGTGTAACGCTTGCGCCAATCAGTGAGATAAGGTGCCTTATCCTGATCTGCGGTCAGAATAAATTTCTGCTCTAGAATTTGATGGAGCTCACCAAGGATCTGTTTCATTTTTGCGCTGCTTGTAACTTTTGTTTAGCCAAGTTCTTCGCTTCTTTTTTAATGGGCTTTAAATACATTAACAGGCAAACAAAACCAATTGTTGCTAATAGAGTTTCTAAGACAGCCATCCAAAAATTGGCACCAGTTTCGAGGATGCGAACTAAGCCTTCGGTGATGTAGAGCAAAATCAACATGGAAGCCCATTGCATGGTGTAAACCTGACCTTTCCAGAGGCCTGGAATAGCAAATAGCAATGGGATGCCTTTCAGAATCAGCCAAGAGCCACCAAGTCGCAGAGGCGAGATAAACCACTCCCAAGCAACACACAAAATGAACAAATCAATAAATGCAGCGGTAGCAATTAATTGATAGGGATTTTTATCCAGAATTTTCTTAGCCATCATGCATTAAGTCTTGATCAGCTTCAGTGCGGTTTGAGCGAGACGTTTACCTTGCGCTTTTGCTAAGCGTTGTTCTTCAGGACTAATCGGAGCATTCCCATCGGCATGGGCAAGATGAGTTACGCCATAAGGGCTTCCGCCTGTGGCAGAGGACATTAAATCGGATTCGCTGTAAGGCAAACCGAGGATCATCATGCCGTGATGAAGCAGGGGAATCATCATCGTTAACAGAGTACTTTCTTGTCCGCCGTGCATGCTGCCGGTGCTGGTAAAGACGCAAGCTGGTTTACCGATGAGTGCACCACTTAACCATTGGGAAGAGCTGCCATCCCAAAAGTATTTCATGGGAGCTGCCATATTGCCAAAACGGGTAGGCGAACCGAGTGCCAATCCAATACATTCTTGTAAATCAGAATACTCAACATAGGGGGCGCCTTCAGTTGGGACCGCAGGTTCGCTAGACTCGCAAACGGTGGAAACCGGAGGAACCGTTCTGAGACGAGCATTGACCCCAGGAACGCTTTCAATACCCTCGGCAATGAGTCGCGCTAAATCTCTGGTTGCCCCATAGCGGGAGTAGTACAAAACTAAAATATCGTGTTGGTTCATATTCTCTTATGATACGGCGATGCGCCTTTTTCGTAACCCCCAATTATGGCTCTCTCTTGCTAAAGAGATCTGGGAGGGTAATCGAGACCAAAAACTGAACCAAATCGCAGCCAGCTTAGCCTACACAACGATTCTCTCCTTGGTTCCTATGGTCACGATTGCAACCATGCTGATTGGCTATTTACCCAAGGTGATTCAGATTAAAAATGCCTTTAAGACTTGGCTATTAGATACTTATATGCCGGGCGGGATTAATCAACAGTTCTTTATTTACTTGGATCAGTTTTCTGCGCAAGCCAGGGGCTTAACTCTTTTGGGTTTAGCTGGCTTATTTATTACTGCCATCATGACTTTGTCAGTCATTGAAGGGGCATTTAATCAAATCTTCAAGGTACAAAGAAATCGCCCGCTTCATAAAAAGATTGTGATTTATGGGGCTGCGACAGTTTTGGGACCCATATTATTAGGACTAGGTATCTACTTAAGTGGCGTCTTATTCAGCGCTTCTCAGGGCTGGACGGAGGCAGTCTCCATTGGTTTTCGTCTCATCGCTACCGTGACACCACTATTTTTGGCTGTCTTGGTTTATACGGTTGTTTACAAGATCCTGCCGTATTCTCAAATTTTTTGGAAAGATGCCATCTTTGGCGCCTTCTTTGCCGCCCTCAGCTTTGAAATCATGAAGTTTGGATTTGCAGTCTTTTTAACCCATACCGCTTTTTATAAAACGGTCTATGGGGCCTTTGCTATCTTCCCGCTAGCCTTGCTTTGGATCTACTTGACTTGGTGGATTACCTTGGCTGGAGCCGTCCTAGTAGCGAATCTACCGAGCATTCGAAGTGGCGTCATTAGGGTTATTCGTTACTAAAATAAACAATAAATCTTGATTCGGTGCTTGCTTGGGTCTATATTGAACTGAGATATTCATTGTTTTGGAGACGACATGAAAGTTCATGACATTCTGCGTGTGAAGGGCGGCACTTTATTTACCGTTGCTCCCGAGACTGCGTTGCAAACGGCAGTGCTGATCATGAGCGAGCATGACATTGGCTCTTTGGTTGTGATGGAGTATGACAAGCTAGTTGGGATCCTCACTTTTCGTGAAGTGATTGCAGCATTAGCAAGCCATCATGGCAAATTAGATGATTTGCAAGTCAATGCAGTGATGAATCAGAAGCCTTTGACCTGCAATATGGAAACTGAAATCGACGAAGTGCGTCGCATGATGTTAGTTGATCATGCTCGTTACCTGCCGGTAGTTGATCAAAAGATGTTGATGGGTGTGATCTCTTTTTATGATGTAGCAAAATCCGTTGTAGAGGCTCAAGACTTCGAGAACTCGATGCTCAAGGCCTATATTCGCGACTGGCCAGAAGATACTGAAAAGGCCGCTAATTAAGGATTTCTAGTCGAATATTCAGGACAAATGACATAATGTGGGTATGTCAGGAAATACTTTAGGCCTTCTTTTTACTGTTACCACTTTTGGTGAATCACATGGTCCCGCAATCGGGGCTGTGGTTGATGGCTGCCCTCCTGGCATGCTTTTGAGTGAGGCTGATCTACAAACAGACCTAGATCGTCGTAGGCCTGGCACCTCTCGTCACGTCACTCAACGCAAAGAAGAAGATAGGGTTGAGATTTTGTCGGGTGTTTTTGAAGGCAAAACGACCGGTGCGCCCATTGGTCTATTGATACGCAATACCGACCAACGGAGCCAAGACTACGGCGATATATTGCAAACATTTCGACCTGGTCATGCCGACTATGCCTATCACCATAAATATGGACTACGTGATCCACGGGGCGGCGGCCGTTCTTCAGCTCGCCTCACAGCACCTGTAGTGGCAGCTGCAGCTATTGCAAAAAAATGGCTGCAGCAACAATACGGCACAGAGTTTTACGGCTATATGAGCCAACTCGGCGACATCGAAATTCCGTTCGAGGATGTTGCACAGATTGAACAAAATCCTTTTTTTGCTGCGAATGCCAAGATCATTCCGCAATTAGAGACTTATATGGATGAACTGCGCAAAGCAGGAGATTCTTGTGGGGCTCGAATTGAGGTGCGTGCTCGTAATGTACCTATCGGTCTTGGAGAGCCCTTGTTTGATAAGCTTGATGCAGATATTGCCCATGCCATGATGGGGATCAATGCTGTAAAAGGAGTTGAAATTGGTTCTGGCTTTCAGTCAGTGGCTCAGCGCGGCAGTGAACATGGTGATGAATTATTTCCTAATGGCTTTGCTAGCAATCATGCCGGCGGTACATTGGGTGGCATCAGCACTAGTCAAGACCTGCGAGTATCGATTGCGATCAAACCAACTTCAAGCATCATGAGCCCTAAACAATCCATTGATCTCCATGGCAAGCCAATGACTGTTCAAACTAAGGGACGTCATGATCCTTGTGTTGGTATACGAGCAACCCCAATCGCTGAAGCGATGCTAGCTTTAGTCCTCATGGATCATGCATTGCGTCATCGCGCTCAGTGCGCTGATGTCAAGCTTGAGGTATCGCCTATTCCTGCGGCACGACCTGGCTCCAAAAGCGATTAGTAAATCCCACTAAGATGACGCCTTCGCTTCGCTGGGCCTTCGGGTCCTTTTTCTTTTTATATTTTGCTTATGTTGGCTTGGTTTCACCGTATGCCAGCCTTTTCTTCTTAGATCATGGTTTTAATGTCATCGAGATTGCTGTACTGATGTCGATGCTACAAGTTACCCGTATCGTTGGTCCATTTAGTTGGGGCTGGCTTTCAGATTACCTCTCTAATCGCATCGGCATCATTCGTGTTTGTGCTTGTTTGGCCGCCTTAGTCTTCGTATGCATCTTTTTTTTACATAGCTACTTCAGCTTCTTTATTTGGATGTTTGTATTACATACGATCTTGAGTAGTCAAATGCCTTTGGGCGAGACGGCAACTATTCATGCTTTATACAAAGACAATTCGTTTGATCAGCGTTATGGACGCCTGCGCTTATGGGGTTCAATCGGGTTCATCACCATGGTTTTATTTGCAGGTGAATTATTTCAGCGTAAAGGTATTGAGTTATATCCAATAGTTGGTGTCATTGTGTTATTTGCTTTGGCGCTCATTACTTTTTTCTTGCACGAGCCCAAGATGGAGCGTCGCAAAATGGTGAAAGGCGAGTTACTTATTGTGCTTATTAATCCAGACGTAAGGTGGTTTTTGATCTCTGGCTTTTTCATGATCTTCGCCCATGCTGCTTTATACGTTTTCTATTCACTATATTTGGCAGACCTTGGTTACGACAAATTTCAAATCGGCTTGTTTTGGGCTTTAGGAGTTGCCGCAGAAGTAATCTTCTTTTACTTCCAAAATAAATTGCTGAGCCGATTGGATGCTGAGGTGATATTACAAGGCGCATTTGGAATTGGTGTGATCCGCTTCATTCTGATTGCCTTTTTACCAATCACTTCTGTATTGATTGTTGCGCAGTTGATGCATGCTGCTACTTTTGCAGCTCACCACAGCGCTGCCACAAAATTACTGCAGCGCTGGTTTACCGGTCCCTTACAAGCAAGGGGGCAAGCTATTATGGCTACCGTTTCTTACGGTTTAGGTGGCACTATTGGTGGACTATGTGCCGGTTGGATTTGGGATCTTTCTCAACCTCGAGATGTCTTTGTGATGTCCGCTTTTGCTTGTGGAATAGCGGGGATGGCAATTCAGAAAATGAGACCTCATCACCATCCAACTGAAAAGATTAGTAACTAAGAAGCCAAGAGCCCTTACTCAGCAATTCTTACTGAACTTTTGCCTTCGCACGAAGTTTTTGCATCATCTCGGTAAATTTAGCTTTCTGCCAATTTTGATCAGAAGCAATCATCTGTTTCAACTCTGCCTTGAGTTCGTCAAAGCTAGGCGCCTTCATATCTCGAGAGTCAACTGTCTTAATGATGTGCCAGCCAAACTGTGATTTCACTGGTTTATCAGTCATTTGACCGTTCTTTAGTTGCACCATTGCCTTAGAGAACTCTGGAACAAGTGCTTTGTCATTTACCCAGCCAAGGTCGCCGCCGTTCGTCGCTGAACCCGGATCCTTTGACTTGGCTTTAGCAATCTCTCCAAAGTTGCCGCCGGCTTTGATTTGAGCAATGATGGCTTTTGCATCAGTCTCTTTCTCAACCAAAATATGCTCGATATGGTATTCCTTGCCGGTATATTGCGTCTTAACCGATTCATAAGCAGCATTGAGTTCTGCCACAGTGACACCTTCTTTTTCGATATAGTCTTCAAAAACAGCAGCAACTAAGATGCCTACGCGTGATTGCTCTAACTGTTCGCGCACAGATTCTTTTTGAATCACGCCACGCTTATCAGCCTCTTGCAGAATTAATTCTTTAGTCACCAGCATTTCACGTGCTTGATCGCGTACCTGAGGGTTATCTCCTTGCCCTGACTTTTGCACCAATTTATCTAGCTGAGCTTTAGGGATGGACTTGCCATTCACGATGGCTGCATTTTGCGCAAAGGTTGGTGCTGAAATCAGGAGTGCGGCTAGGCTAAAAGAGATCAGGTGACGGGTATTTAACATGGTGACTATCAAGTAAAAGTAATGAATTGCAAGAGTGTAAAGCAGGCTAGATATTGGCTTCCTGTGGAGTCTGGGCAGTAATCGTTAAGGCATGGATTTCGCTAGGAATATGGCGATGCAAAGCGGCATAAATTGCCCGATGACGGGCGACCAGAGTTAATCCCTGAAATTCTGGGGCAACGATGGTGACCTTAAAGTGTCCACCGCCTGAGGCTGCGCCCGCATGCCCCGCATGCAGATGACTCTCGTCTTCGATCTGTAGCCGTTGAATATCAAAAGCCTTATTTAAATCTTCTTCAAACAGGGTAATGCGTTTTTGGTTAAGGGTCATTGTTCTGGATGCTCCATATGGCGTGATAGCCAAACACCTTGGATGATGACAAAGGCTACCAGCAGTCCAGTACTGCCAAAGAGTTTGAAATTGACCCAGGTTTCCTCAGAATATTCAAATGCAATATATAAGTTGAGGGCACCCATGAAGAAAAAGAAGGCTGACCATGCCAGATTGAGTCGATGCCATACAGAGTGGGAACTCTCAGGTTTGAGGCTTACCTGCTTGCCCATTAATACTTCAATCCAATTCTTATTAAAGAACATTGCACTGATAAGCAAAGCGCCTGAAAAGAGCCAATAGAGGGCGGTTGGCTTCAATTGAATAAAGGTCTTATCGTGCAAGAAAATGGTTAGGCTTCCAAAGACAATAATCATCACCAGGCTGACCCATTGCATCGCATCGATTTTGCGATGACGATAATAGACCCAGAGAATCTGTCCGATGGTGGCAACCATGGCTACGATAGTCGCCGTATAGATATCACCAAATTTAAAGGCGATAAAGAACAGAATAATGGGGAAGAGGTCAAATAAAAATTTCATAGGTAGGATTATCCCGCTATTTAGCTCACAAGCCTTTTTACGGCCTTAGTCTTTTTTACTTGCTTGGGCATTCTCACTGGGATCAAAGCTCAAAGAGGCAGAGTTGATGCAGTAACGTAGACCAGTAGGCATGGGGCCATCATCAAAGACATGCCCTAAATGGGCATCACAGTTGGCGCAACGTACTTCGGTACGAATCATGCCGTGAGTTGTGTCACGTACTTCCTTGATAGATGATGTCTCTTGAGGGGCGTTATAGCTTGGCCATCCGCAACCAGCATCAAATTTGGTATCAGACAAGAAGAGGGGGGTGCCACAGCACACACAAGTGTATTTTCCTTGAGCCCAATGATCCCAATACTTGCCACTAAAAGGCCTCTCAGTTGCCGCTTCACGAGTAACTCGATACTCAATATCGCTGAGGATTTTTTTATATTCTTGATCCGTTTTTTTCATCTATGCTCCGATAAGTATTATCTATTCCAAACTCTTAAGAAGAGCAACTCACAGCAACTCTTTCTAAATCTGCAGGTGGTGGCGCTGCATACTCTTCATGCTCAGGCTGCTCATCATAGGGCTTGCTGAGGATATTCATTAATAGCGTGACTTCTGAAAAGTCATGTAGTTGTGCTTTATCAATAGCCGCTTGTGCTAAATGATTGCGCAAAATATATTTAGGATTTACTAGGTTCATCGCCTGGATTCTTGCAGCATCTTGACTAGATTCTGATATGAGGCGCTGAAGATAATCTGTAAACCACTGGTCTATTGCCACACGATCCACGAATTGATCTCTTAGCGTGATTTTCTCAATGGCTTGCTCTAATTTAACTTGGCTAAGTTGTCTAAAGAAGCTGGTGAAATCCACGCTTGAATCATGCATTGCCTGCAATAAGCGCTCTATCAGTTGGATGTCGCTATCTTGAGAGGTTTGTAACCCTAATTTTTGTCTGAATGTAGATTGCCATGCTTGTGCATAGGCTACAGGAAATTCTTCTAAGGCTTCGCGTAATATTGATTGGGCTTGGCTTTCATCGTGAGTAAGCTCAAGGAGTGGTAAGAAGGCGCTGGCTAAGCAGGCCATATTCCAATGCATGATTTGAGGTTGGCGATGGTATGCGTATCTACCTCCGTGATCACTATGGTTGCAAATATGATCTATTTCAAAATGATCTAAGAACCCAAATGGTCCGTAGTCCATCGTCAGGCCAAGTGCGCTGATATTGTCACTATTTAAGACCCCATGGCAGAAACCAACAGACTGCCATTGCGCCACTAACTTGGCATTACGCACGCTGATGTGTTTGAATAGCTCGAGATAAGGTTCAACATTGTTTTTGCATTCAGGGTAATGATCCTGAATTAATAAATCGGCTAGCTCTTTGAGCCGCACGATGCTTTGTGTAGAAGCGAAGTGCTCAAAATGACCAATCCGAATAAAGCTAGGTGCTAAGCGCGCACAAACAGCAGCAGTCTCCATCGTTTCGCGGAAAACTGGTAATGCTGAACCAACAACTGAAAGCGCTCTAGTTGTTGGGATGCCGAGTGCATTCATGGCCTCGCTACATAAAAATTCTCGAATAGAAGATCTGAGGACGGCTCGTCCATCACCCATACGGGAATACAGAGTTTTGCCAGCACCTTTGAGTTGAATTTCTTGGCCATTAGCCTCGCCAAGCAAAATTGCTCTGCCATCACCCAATTGACCAGCCCAGACCCCAAACTGATGACCGCTATAGACTGTTGAAATTGGCTTAGCAAAATCATGCTTGCCATTACTTAAGGAGTTTCCCGCTAGAAGCTCTAGCCATGCGGGATCAGAAGGCAGGCCATCCTGAGAAACCGAGAGCTGAATAAGATTGGCCGCAGAAGGTGAAAATGCTACCCAATAAGGATCTGGAATTGGGCTCGGAAAGGTGATCTGGCAGACGTCATCGCCGCTTAAAGTAAAGGCCATCAAGCTATTCTAGGTGTATTCCCAAAATGGTGCTCAAGCCTCTAAAATTGCCAGTATGACTAAACAAGTACAAATTAATCCCCAAACTCAACTCGCCAATTTAGGTGAGGAGTTAAATGTTCCTTTTTTAAAACTATTGGGCGTTCGCTTTCTCAGCGCTGAGATGGGAAAGGGAGAAATCCTGTTGGCCCTAAAGCCAGAGCATACCAATACCTGGGCAGTGGCTCATGGCGGGGTGTTATTAACCTTGATGGATGTCGCGATGGCTGTTGCTGCTAGATCTGGTGATCCGAGTGATCGTAGTGTAGTCACCATTGAGCTCAAGAATAATTTTATGCAAGCTGCTAATGGAGTCTTGCGAGTGAAAGCAGATACAGTTCGTAGAACAGCGACTATGGCATTTTGTGAAGCAAAGCTCTACAACGATCAAGGGGAAGTCTGTTGCATGGCAACGGGAACATTCCAATACATTAAGCGTCTGCCAGCACGCGATAGCAGCGGTGAGCGGGTAGTGAACGAAGACCTTCGTTCAAAATAAAATGAACGTGTTTTTAAACTGATAGATTTGAGCCAGGCGCGGTACTTAATGCGCCGGTGACGACATCATGGCCAACAGTACCGCTAGCATCAAAGCGACGTTCCACCATCTCAAATTGCCCATCTTTACGGACTCTTAAAACAGTGCTGGAACGTGTTCCATACGAAGGTGTTTTGATGAAGGCGGGGGATAGTGCTTTTTCCCACTCTCTGCTAACGCCGGTGCTGGGTAATTCATGATCGCTAGCATGGTGGGTATCAGCTAATAGCTTGAGATATCGATCAGCACTTTTGAGCTGACCGTGATCCATTGCCAACACTTGGGCAAAAGCGGCTACCCGATGATTGACTTTAGGCCAAGGAGTATCCAGCATCGCATTAGATAAACCATACACGCCAGGGTTAAGCGGTTGATACGGAAAGACTTTGCGAGGGCGGATATTTTGACCTACCAACATGCGATTACTGACCCAATGCATTTCTGCATTTTGCGGATCGCTTAAATCTGCCATCAATAAATTAAAGCCGTTGTATTGATTAAAGCGTTTCGAGTTTTCTCCCATGAACTCGGCCGGCTTATCTTTACTGGTGAGATACATCAAGGAAAGCTCACCACGTGTTCTAGCATCTGGATTCTTTTCGCTAGGCGCGCGCACATTCGTTAAGGCGGCAAACTTTCCCGTTTTCGTAAAGCCCAGCCAAGTACCAGGACTACCCAAGACATCGGCACGATCTCTACCCGCTAATACATGGGGGTGTTCTTGCCAATAGGCGATGCCTTCAGTGTCGCGCTCATAAAACTCATCACGATTCGCCGCAACTACTAAAGAGTAGTCAGGATGTGAGTTCCAGGCAAAAAGAATCAGGCACATGAAATGGGTTATAAAAAATTAGATTTCGATTAAGGGATAGGGTAATGAGTCTATTTTTAACACAGGTCCCTGGGGGCTTCCTAGATGAATTTCCCCATGTTCGAGCGCTTCTAATTTGCACTCCACCTGAAGATCGGTTCTGCCAGGGTCTAAGGGGCTAGGGGCTGATAGAACCACCATCCCCGCTGGCTGACTGGGGTCCTGACTATGAAATAACTCAGTACCAGGCTGAGTTGAGTCTATTGGTAGGTCTTTTTCTAAAATATGTGCCAAAAATAGACGTCTTTTGATGGCGCCCCGATATTGGCTACGGGCCACTATTTCTTGTCCTGGATAGCAACCTTTTTTGAAGTCGACCCCAGCAACCGATTCAAAATTAATCATTTGTGGGACAAACTGTTCTTGCGTCGCCAATACGATACGGGGAATAGCACTTAAAACTTCTAAATCATTCCACATATCAAGTGCAGCCTGATCGCATAACTCATTGACCTTCTCTTGAGCAATCAATACACGACCATAGGATTGATTGCTGGCGAGCACATCAGGCAAGCGCAATCCAATTTGAGAGTCATTAATTGCGAAAGATGGGATCGCATCACTCAAGTCAAAGTATCCAGAAATATTCCAGAGCGCCGACACATCAGTTACCTTGACCTTAGAGCGCAATACAAACATTGCCAACCGTTTGGCAGTACTGGCAGCGTTATCCTTAGAAATAAAGAGCGCGAATCGGTCATCAGCGCTTGCATCTCTAGGCATTAACGCACCCCATGCGCTGGCAAGTAATCTGCCTTTAGGGCTGCAGTATCCCAACAGTCTTGCTGATGGATAGGAATAAGCAATTTGAGGCGATATAGTGCGGTTTAGACCTAAAACAGAATTCGTGAGCTGATTTTGCAGAAAACTGGCAGCATCTGGACCCTCAACAAAGATGAGGCCCCATTTCGAGAGTGGAGTGAGCCCAAAAGAGGGGACTTGTGCTTGAATTTGCGTGTTTTGATTAGTCTGTGTCATCTCCTTTTATCATAGCCTGATGCGCAGAAAAATTCAGGGAAGATCCTTTTTTAGCCAGAAAAAGACTTGGGGTCGTCGCTTACGATCCTACCTGCTGGTATTAATAGGTGCTCTGGTATTTATTTATGGTGGGATTTTTTTATGGCCTGTTGTGCCAAGCCAGACCAATACTCAAGAGGCATTGCTTTATAAAGTCAAAATTTCTCCGCAATCTAGCTTGGGCAGTATTGCTCAACAATTGCAAGAGCAGGGTCTATCAACCCCTATGCTGCCGTTTCAAGTCAGTGCCCGCGCATTATTTGTTGGTTCAAAATTAAAGCCAGGTACTTATTTATTACCGACAGAAGCGAGCCTCGGAAAAATATTGTTACAGATTGCGCGCGGTGATCGAGTGCGTGAAAGTATCGCCATTATTCCTGGCATGACTATATGGCAACTTCGCGCTCTAGTTGATTCTCACCCAGCATTGATACATCAAACCAAAGGCATTAGCTCAAAAGCTTTATTGCAAAGCCTGAATCTTACTTATCCTGGCGATGAAGGCATCTTCTTTCCGGATACGTATGTATTTGATCCCGATGAACCCGATATCAATATCTACCGGCGCGCTTCTGTGGCAATGCAAAAACAACTTTTACAAGCTTGGGATCAAAAAGATCCCAGCTCCCCTCTCAAAACGCCTTATGAACTCTTGATTTTGTCCTCGATTATTGAGAAAGAAACAGGCCGATCTAGTGACCGAGGCTTAGTAGCGGCAGTGTTTCTGAATCGACTCAATCAAGGCATGAAGCTGCAGACCGACCCTACAGTGATTTATGGCATTGGCAAAGGATTCGATGGCAACTTACGTAAGGCAGACCTGCGCAAAGATAGTCCCTACAATACCTATATGAACAAAGGATTGCCGCCTACGCCTATCGCTATGCCCAGCAAAGAATCGTTGATAGCAGCTGTTCGACCTGCTCAAAGCAAGGCCCTATATTTTGTGGCCAAGGGGGATGGAACGAGTCATTTTTCACAAACCTTAGGCGAACATGAATCTGCCGTTGATCGCTATCAGCGCAAACTCGCCCCCAAATCAAAATAATATGACTGCAAATTCTCCTGGATATTTCATTAGCTTTGAAGGTATTGATGGTGCTGGCAAGAGTACTCATATCGATGCATTATGCAAGCTGATGCAAGAGTACTACCCAAATCATGAAGTGGTGGTGACTCGTGAGCCAGGTGGAACCCCCTTAGGCGAGCAATTGCGTGGACTCCTATTAGATGCGCCGATGAATCTAGAAACTGAGGCGCTCTTAATGTTTGCAGCCCGCCGAGAGCATTTAGCGCAAGTGATTGAGCCGGCACTAGCGGCCGGAAAGATTGTGATTTCAGATCGCTTCACCGATGCAAGTTTTGCTTATCAAGGCGGCGGCCGAGGTCTTAGCATCGCGAAATTAAATGACCTGGAACGATGGGTACAAGGTCGTGAAGACGGTGCATTACTTCAACCCAATTTAACCATCTTGTTTGATTTACCTGGCGAAGTGGCAGAGGCGCGTCGCTCTAAAGTAAGGGCGCCGGATAAGTTTGAAAAAATGGATCTGAATTTCTTTGAAAAAGTACGCCAAGAATATCTGCGACGGGCTAAAGAAGATCCTCAGCGCTTTCACTTAGTTGATGCGACCCAAACGCCAGAGGCTATTTGGAATGGCTTACAAGCTCTCAAGATCAACTTCTAAATGAATGACTTGATGTTTCCGGCGAAGCAACATAGTAAGGTTGCACCATGGCTGCAACCCTTATGGGAAGGATTAGACTTTCAGCAATTTCCCAATGCGATTTTGTTACATGGTCAATCAGGTATTGGTAAATTTGCTTTTGCAGTTGAATTAGCAAAAGCTTTGCTGTGCGAATCCAGTCCAGGATCGAGCAAGCCCTGTAATCAATGTGAAGCATGTCATTGGTTTAATACTGGCAACCACCCTGACTTTATTGCTTTGGTACCGGAAACCCACCGCAAACTTTTGCCGCAAGCTGATTATGAGGCAGATGAAGTAACAAAAAAAGGCAAAGTTGCTCGCGATGATTCTGATAGTGAACCAGCCGAGAAAAAAGAAAAGAAAAATATCTCGATTGAAGAAACCCGCAGTGCGATCGAAAGTCTTTCAATAGGTTCGCATCGGGGTGGTAATCGCATCATCTTAATTTACCCACTTGAAATGCTGCGCTCTGATTCAGCTAATACTCTATTGAAATCACTAGAAGAGCCTCCGGCCAATACTATTTTTATCTTATTAGCAGATCGTGTTGATCGAGTCTTACCAACCATACGATCACGCTGTCGATTATTGACAGCACCTCGCCCAAATCGCAGCGAGGGCTTGGCATGGCTAAAAGATCAGCTACCACAGATCGCAGGGTTTAAAGTCATTGATGGGGATATCGAAACGATCTATGACGAGCAGGGCGGGGCACCCTATTCTGTGTTGGATTCCTTAATCGCTCGTCATCATCAAGACGATAAAGATGAGCTAACTATCGCCATTGCGGCTTCTCGTCTTTTATTGCAATCGATGACACAGGGCGGTCGGATTGCCTGGCTAGAAACAGCTGAAAAGATTCATAAAGCGCAATATTCATTTTTACTAGCTACTATGCAACGTTGGGTTTCAGATCTCCAGTTGGTTTCACAGGGTGGAAGTCCTCGTTATTACCCCAAACATCTTGTAACTCTGAAGAGTCTGGCGCAAAGCGCCAGAAGCCTCAAACTCCATCAGTTTTGGAAATCGCTAGTGCAAGCTCGTCGTTCAGAAAATCATCCTCTCGCCAGCCGTATTCAACTAGAAGCATTACTTTCTCAATATCAGCAAGTCTTTGAAGGCTAGGGCGCTCAGGCAGACTAAAATGTAGGTATGTTTATCGACTCACACTGCCATCTGGATTTCCCGGAGTTTCAAGCCCGCTTGCCGGAAGTCTTAGCAAATATGAAGGCAGCTAAAGTCAGTCATGCGCTCTGTGTTTCAGTTGATTTGCCAGATTTTCCGAATGTTTTGAAGCTTGCTCAGGATCACCCGCATTTATATGCTTCCGTCGGTGTTCATCCCGACTATGAGGATACCCCCGAACCAAGCGTTGAGTTTTTGGTTGAAACAGCTAAACAGCAAGCCAAAATAATTGCCATTGGTGAAACTGGTTTGGATTACTACCGCATGGGTGAGCGTAGCTATGAATCGATGGAGTGGCAAAGAAAGCGCTTCAGAACCCACATTAGGGCCGCACTTTTAGCCAAGAAACCGTTGATTATTCATACACGTTCGGCCTCCGAAGACACCATCAATATTCTGAAGGAAGAGGGTGCTGATGGGATTGGCGGGGTGATGCATTGTTTCACCGAAAGCTTAGAGGTGGCCCGTAAAGCGATGGATATGGGCTTTTATATCTCCTTCTCGGGCATTGTCACCTTTAAGAGTGCTAAAGACCTGCAAGAGACTTGTAAACAGGTTCCTTTAGAGCGCATGCTCATAGAAACAGACTCGCCTTATTTAGCTCCAATTCCTTATCGTGGCAAGACTAATGAACCTGCTTGGGTATCTAAAGTTGGTGAATTTATTGCCACCCTCAAGGGCGTCCCCATAGAGAAGCTTGCTAGTAGTACAAGTGATAATTTTTATCAATGTTTTCAAATAGATAGAATGGCTAATTAATGTCGAAGTTTACTTTTAAATCATTAGCTTTATTAGCTATTTTGGGTGTATCAATCAGCTCTTATGGACAAAGTGAAGCGCAAATTGCCAATTTCACTAAAGCAGCCAAATTTGATGACATCTCAGAGGTGAAAGCACTCATTGCGGCTGGTGTGAGTCCAAATGCAGTCGATTCTAAAGGCGATCCAATGCTCGTCATCGCAATTCGAGATAAATCCGCAAAAGTGATTGATTTTTTACTCAAAGATAAGAAAACAGATGTAGATCTATCCAATTCTTTTGGTGAAACGCCCCTAATGCTGGCCTCTATAGAGGGTGATTTACCAGTAGTTAAGACTTTGGTGCTGCAAAACAAGGCCAAAATTGATCATATTGGCTGGACACCGTTGCACTATGCTTGTGCAAAGGGTCAATTGAATGTGGCTCAATTTTTAATCGCCAATGGAGCAATGATTGATTCTAGAGCTCCGAATGGCACCACACCATTGATGATGGCCACTCAAGCAGGCAATGAGGAGCTAATAAAATTGCTGCTTGATAAAGGCGCTGACTTACGCATGCGTAATTTGAATGGTTTTTCGGCCATCGATATTGCGGAGATATACCAGAAGCCTTGGATAGCGGATGGGCTCAAATCACGCTGGCAGCGCCTCTATAAAGAGTCATATCCAGGGCCCGCTAAAGTTCGGTCAGCCGCTTCTTGATATATCATTTTTGCGTATAATCATTATTATGTCAAATAAGATATTTCTGTAGGAAATTCAAACTAAACCAACATGATCAATCTATTTAACAATACCGACCTACCCAGCTTTACAACTCTTTTTGGCGAGATCAATGCTGATATGGGCAATGGTCAAATTTGGATTATGGTTGTATCTGCCTGTTTGATGCTGGCTATTCATGCAGTAGCTGTTCTCGGCATTGCTGGAGCGTTTCACTGGATTGATGATGTCATGACAAAACGCAGAATCTTTGGCGCCAGCTTTTTATCTTATTTCATAGCCATATTATTGGTCATTGCCATTCATCTGAGCGAAATCGTAGTTTGGGCTTATATCTGTGTAGCCTTAAAGGTATTCCCGACCAATCCCCAGACCTTTTACTTTGCAGGTGAAATGTATACAACCGTCGGTTATGGAGATTACAAATTATCTGAGCAATGGCGCATATTGCCTATCATCATCTCTTTCTCAGGGATCTTTGCCGTATCCATGTCAGGGGCAGCTTTGTACACGATGATGGGTGCCTTATTGGGACACAACGGCCAAAATCAGAGTGCAAAGCCAGGATCTAGCGATTAGAGTACTTTACCTTCTGAAATCGGGTTCTTTTGCTTAAATACCAGCTCTAATACTCGGCCATTGGCTTCCAGTGAGCGAATTCTGCCGGGGAGCCACTCCAAGTCCTTTGCCAGCCATATATCTACCTGACGCTTGTAAGGGTCTTTTTCTCGTTGCATCAAGCCGTAACGCCGATTGACTGTATTTCCAAGGCTAGGGATATCAGCATTGAGAGCCTCTCCATAGCTCTTAAATTGCCAATTTTCTAGCGTGTTGTAATCAATCACAGGTATGGAGCGAATGCTACCAGTTTCATCTATCTTGCTATCGCCATTTAAAAGTGAAGCTAATTGAAACATCAGGCTAAAACGATCTTGGGTGCCAGGAACAATAGTAGGGGTAAATTCAGGCTTTTCTGAGAAGTACATTTGCCCCCCTCCCTTTTCATCACGATCAAAGCGTGAATAACGTGGTGGCTTGGTTCCCCGCTGCGTCCAATAAATCGCGGGCGCAATCCCATACGCATCGACCGAACCTCTAGATTCAAAAACAAAGGGGCCAACAAAGGCATAAGGAATATTGATATAGAGTCGATAGGAGTTACCTTCCACAATCCAATCAATTTCTGCTGTTTGATATTGCTGACCATCCACATAAGCGTCGTAGTAGAGAATGCCTGATCCTGGCAATTTGAAAGCAACGCCCGTTTGATTAGAGCTTCCACCCTGCTCTCCTGCATCTGCACTGTTGCTATCGAGCGGGCTCATTGAAGAGTTATCTTTAGTAACCTTCTTCTTCGGCGCCTTAACCATTTGAATTTTTTTGGGAGGTTCAAGCTTAAGCTCGGTATTAATGATGAGATCTTCAGCAATCTCTGGGGGGTTTCCGAATGAAATAAACGGCATACCGAAAAAAAGCAATAGATGCCCTATTAAGGAAAGCAGAATCGCAAAGAAAATAATCCGCAACGAGTGTGTGCGGATTTTTGGGCTAAAACTTTGTGACACTAAACCATGTCTCAGGAGAAGCCCTCAAGCAAGCGGCTATTTTTAGGGAGATTAGCTGCAAGAAAGTCCATTTGATCAGCCAAAATATTACGGCCTTTAAGGATCATGTCCTCATAGAGACTAGGCATATAGGGGGTATAAAGCAGACCCATGCCCGCTTGTTCTGGCGTACGGTTACCTTTGCGTTGGTTACAAGGGCGACAGGATATGACTAAATTCATCCAAGAATATTTACCACCCCGACTATTGGGAATGATGTGCTCTGCCTCAGCGTGATTCTCATGAATTGAATCACCACAATAGGCGCATAAGCCTCGATCACGCTTGAATAATTTGTGCTTAGTAATCACTGGAACAACATCAAATAAATTAATCTTTGATGTTCCTTTGATGGCGATGATGGAGTGAAGTTCTATCACTGACTGCAAGCCGCTTGCGCGAGAAATGCCACCGCGCATTCTCATAATGGGATCACCGAGGGTCCATAAGACACTACTGTCGGCGTAATGCTTTGTTGCCTCCTCAGCGTTAACCCAACCCTGGGGAATTCCACCTGCGTCCAATTTCAAGATGCTCAGCACAAACTCTCCTTTCTAGGTCGCAGCAAGTAGCTACGATCGTTTAGATCATCTTACAGAAGAAGCTGCAAGCAATCAATAAAAGGGCTTATTTGGTGGAAATGAACTGAAGAACTTTGGGCAGGTGATCGGCATAGTCTGCAATTCCATGATCGCTACCCTCCAAAACAAGTTGCTGGGCACCTGGATAGAAGTCGACCATTTCATGCCAGTCTAAAAGCTCGTCGCCCTTAGCCGCTATTAAAAAATAACGGGATGGATCAGAAATTTTCTCAACCTGCAGCGCCTTGAGTTCGTCGATATATTCTGGACGAAAATCAAAAGGTTCATCGCTATCATATGCAGTCATCATCCCTACATGTGGTGCAAGGTCACGTGCTGCATGTACCGCAGGATTCAAGGCGATCGCTTTGCAGCCATACTTCTCTGCAAGATAGTTGGCGTAAAAACCGCCCAGAGATGAACCAATCACAACAACACGATCAGCCATAGATTGATCAATGTGGGAAAGCACCATCTCCATGCTTTCCTTCGGAGAGGCCAGCAACTGAGGGCAATACCATTCATATGGATTTGCTTTAGTGGCTAGAGCCCTCACAGCTTCGCCCGTCATCACCGCCTTACTAGATCGAGGAGAAGAGCGAAATCCGTGAAGGTAAACCAGCAGGGTTGAAGACATGCAAATTAAGACTTTTGCCCTACTTCAAAGTTTGCTAATTTCTCTAAGGCTTTGACCATCGCTGAGTGATCCCAGGCTTTGCCACCATGAGCTGCACAAGCATTGAATAATTCTTGCGCAGTCGCGGTATTAGGTAAAGAAACTCCAAGGGCGCGAGCACTATTGAGCGCTAGGTTTAAATCTTTTTGATGTAACTCGATTCTGAATCCAGGGTCAAAAGTACGCTTGACCATACGTTCGCCGTGCACTTCAAGAATCTTTGAACTCGCAAAGCCGCCCATCAATGCTTGGCGAACTTTAGCGGGATCAGCACCTGCTTTAGATGCAAACAATAGTGCCTCAGCAACAGCTTCAATATTGAGGGCAACAATGATTTGATTAGCCACCTTAGCAGTTTGACCGTCACCATTAGCGCCAACTAAGTTAATGTTCTTGCCCATTAAATCCATAATCGGCTTTACCTTGTTAAATACAGACTCATCACCACCAACCATGATGGATAAAGTGGCATTCTTAGCGCCAACCTCGCCACCAGATACCGGGGCATCCAGGTAGTCACAACCCAAGGCATTAATCTTTTTAGCAAACTCTTTCGTTGCGATTGGCGAAATAGAGCTCATATCGACAACAACTTTGCCTTTGGATAATCCAGAGGCGATTCCGTTCTCACCAAATAAGACTTTCTCAACATCTGGAGTGTCGGGAACCATCGTAAAGATGATATCTGCACTCTCAGCAACCTCTTTCGGGCTTTTGCACTGAATGGCTTTAGAGCTAGCAAGATCGGCAGGAACCTTGGTGCGAGTATTAATAAATACCTGATGTCCTGCATTCACAAGATGCCCAGCCATAGGGGCACCCATAATACCTAAACCAACAAATCCTAATTTCATTTGATTGCTCATAGAGTCTCCGTTATAAATCGTTTTTTATGAATTGAGATGCTTCATCCAGCCAAGACCCGCTTCAGTATTGGTGGCAGGTTTGTATTCACAACCTATCCAACCATGATAGCCAATTCGGTCAAGGAACTTGAACAAGTATGGGTAATTGATTTCTCCAGTGCCAGGCTCATTGCGACCAGGATTGTCAGCTAGTTGAATATGGCCAATTTTGGAGAGATTCTTTTCAATGGTATTTGCTAGCTCACCTTCCATGCGCTGTGCATGATAGATATCGTATTGAATGAAGAGATTATCGGCAGCAACTTCAGCCAAAATATCTGCAGCCTGTTTGGTAGTATTTAAAAAGAATCCAGGAATATCAAAGGTATTAATTGGTTCAATCAATAAACGAAGATTTGCTTTTTTGAGCTCCGCTGCAGCATAGCGAAGATTTTCTACTAAGGTTGCATGAAGAAGTTTTGGATCGACTCCCACAGGGGTCTTCCCAGCTAAACAATTCAGTTGTTGAACTCCTAATACTCTGGCGTATTCAATGGCTCTAGCAACACCCTGGCGGAATTCTTCTACGCGATCAGGATGACATGCAATGCCTCGCTCTCCTGCATCCCAATCTCCAGCTGGCAGGTTATGCAGCACTAATGTCAGTTGGTGTTGATCTAATTGTTGTTTGATCTCTGCAGCAGAATAGGCGTAAGGGAAAAGGAACTCAACCGCATTAAATCCGGCTTTACTGGCTCTTTCGAAGCGCTCTAAAAATGGTGCCTCATTAAATAGCATGGTTAAGTTAGCAGCAAATTGTGGCATCGCAAACCTTTAGAAGAATGAAGAATTGATAACGAATCTTAACAAAGAAGCCAATTTTCTTCCCGAAATGCAATAGGGCTCGATTAGTGCTTAATAGGCAATGAAAGTAGGCTAATATTGAAAAAACGCTTTTATCCCATAAGGAAAACAATGAATACTCAATTTATCCAAATCTCCCTGGCTCTTGCAGTCGGCCTTGCAGGCTTAGGCACTGCTTTTGCTCAAGCCGGTAGTTCTCCTTCATCTGCTAATCAGCCCATGGTAATCGATGCCGCAGTAGTGGATAACAGCTACCTACTCTATGAAGGTAATGTTTTAAAAGTAGACAAAAAGACGCGCACTATCACCTTCAAAAATAAAGAAGGAGAATCAAAATTTGTTGCCGGCTCTGAAATCACCAATTTTGATCAAATTAAAAAAGGGGATCGTCTCAGCGTTACATATCAATTAGCAGTTGCTATCGAATTGATTAAAACCAAGAGTGATGGCGTTCGTAGCAAAGTTGAAACTAATACAGTAACAACCTCTAAAGGTAATGAAAAGCCAACCGAAACCATTTCCAACAAAACAACCATCATTGCCGATATAGTCGAAGTCAATCGTGATAAGTAATTGGTTTCTGTTAAGGGCCCTAGCGGCAAGATCACTACCGTGATGGTCAAGAACCCCGCTCTTTTAGCTGATGTGAATGTTGGCGAGCAAGTTAAAGTCATTTATTACGATGCCATGGCTGCCTCAATTACCTCTCCAAAAAAATAAGACCTGTAGATGCAACTAACGGCAGTTTGTTTCAAGGTACTTACTACTCTTGCGCTTACCTCACTCCTCTTGGCCTGCGCTAATACCACCAGGTCAGGAGCGGTAGGTGTAAACCGATCTCAGTTCTTAGTAGTATCCGCTTCTGAAGTGGATCGTTTGTCTGCTGTTAGTTACAACGAGCAGAATCAAAAAGCCAAAGAAAAAAATATTCTGCTTACATCCGGTCCTGAATACGATAGGCTCAAGGCAATCTCCAACCGATTAATTTCTCAAACGGGAGTCTTTCGTGACGATACCCGCCAGTGGAATTGGCAATTGGTTTTAATCAATGCGCCGATTCTGAATGCTACTTGCGCACCGGGCGGAAAGATCACCTTTTATTCGGGCTTAATTGAACAACTGAATCTGACTGATGATGAGATTGCGGCCATCATGGGTCATGAAATTGCCCATGCCTTGCGTGAACATGGTCGAGAACGTTTATCACAGGCCATGGCTCAGAGCGCTGTTACTAATATTGCTATGGCTGCGGCAGGAGCTTATGGTTCAGCGATTAGCGCAGCCAATCAAGCGGCTCAATATATTTTGGTATTACCTAACTCTAGACAAAACGAATCAGAGGCGGATGCAATTGGACTGGAACTGGCTGCTAGAGCTGGCTTTAAACCACAAGCTGCCATTAGTGTTTGGCAAAAGATGAATAAGGCAACTCAAGGGAAAGGCCCACCAGAGTTTTTGTCCACCCACCCTTCTGGTGAAACCAGAATTGAGCAACTCTCAGAACTCATGCCTGCAGTAGAGCCGCTTTATCTATCTGCTCCAAAAGTGACATCTAAGTAAAGAAATTAATAAAAAGCTAGTTAATTAGCCTGGGGGGGGGGGGAATTTTTCACAAGCTCCCGAATTTTGGCATCACCCTCCACCATCATTTTATAGCGAGACTCGCTTACTAAAATAGCCATTTTGGCGTTGTATTGTTCGCGTCGCAGCCACTCGATTAAAAGGCCGACTAATATTGTGTAGGACGCATAAGCAATCAGTACTGATATATCCCTAGAATCAATCACAGTAAATTCGTAATATGGCGCCATAAAAAAATAGGAAATTAATGGGATGCTAATTGCTAAGGTTAATAGAGCTGGGCCCATTCCAAAAAAGAATGCAATCACAATCGTATTAATCTGAAAAAAGAATAGTGGCAGCGCTTCCTCAATATAGGGCTGAAGACCAAGCCGAATGCAGAAAGCGAAAAAAACCCCGATGCAAGCGTTTAAATACCCTGCACTCTTATTGGGGCACCATCTAAAGGCGTTAAGGTTATTTTTCATGGATTTCTGAGTCGGTGTATGCTTAGAGCTTATTTACCATTAGATACCAAAATTAAGTCACCGTGTGAATGCCCTATAGAAATACAACAGAAAACTTGAAACAGAGCATTACTATTCTGCTGCCAGGATTAAATGGAGGCGGTTTAGAGCTCGGCCAATTACCTAATTTTTTAAATGCAAATGGGTTTGAAACGCTCACACCAGAAATTAAAGGCTACTTATACGGATCCCCTCCCGATATTTATCAAACTTGGATTAGCCAGCTGCACCACACAATTGATGAACTGAAGGGTCAATATAAAACTATTAATCTAGCCGGCATTAGTATGGGCTCAACCTTGGCCCTTGCCCTTGCTAGTCAAAGAACGGATATCTCATCCATTGCCTTGCTCTCCCCCGTATTGCGTTATGACGGCTGGTCTGTTCCTTGGTACAGGTTTCTTTTGGATATTGCCTATAAATTGGGTGTCCGAGATTGGAAATATTCAGAACGCGAGCCATTTGGGATTAAAAATCCTGATTTACGTAGACGAGTTCGCGATAAATTTAAAGCCAATGAGTTATCTGAAGTGGGGGCACCGCACATAACAGCAAGACATTTGCATGAAGCACAAGGCTTAATGTCTTATGTCACCAAAAATTTAGAATCAATCATTTCTAGACTGCTTATTGTTCAATCGGTCGAGGACGATACTTGCACTGTTTGGTCTGCAGAGAAGATCCTAGCAAATACAAAATCAGATTTGCGAAGAATGATTTGGCTGGGCAATAGTTACCACATTGTCACCATTGATAATGAGCGTGAAGTTGTCTTGAATGAAGTATTGCGTTTCCTTGCAAGAGCTGCTGGCGGTAATCTAGGCATTGAAAGTTATTACTCGGATATGAGCTCTAAACCACTCCGCAATCGAGTTGCATAATTTATAAATAAAAAGCCTCCAGTTGGAGGCTTTTTATTTTGTAATTTGGCGGAACGGACGGGACTCGAACCCGCGACCCTCTGCGTGACAGGCAGATATTCTAACCAACTGAACTACCGCTCCAAATTGCTACAAGTGAATCAAAAAAACTACTACCAAAAAGATCTGGCGTCCCCAGGGGGATTCGAACCCCCGTACTCACCGTGAAAGGGTGATGTCCTAGGCCTCTAGACGATGGGGACCTGGACTACTGCAAACTACAAATGTCTTAATTTTTGGTGGAGATAAGCGGGATCGAACCGCTGACCTCTTGCATGCCATGCAAGCGCTCTCCCAGCTGAGCTATACCCCCGAAATCTCGCAATAAAACCACAAGACAATCAAAACAATCCAAGATTTTAGCCTATTTTTACGCAAGCACGCAAATTGCCTACAGGACGACCTTCGAGAGCCTATTTACCGCCTCCTCTTTACCCAAAACGACTAATACAGAATCAATGGCTGGTGTCTGAGTAGTTGCAAATAATGCATAACGAACAGGCATTGCTAAGGCTGGCATTTTGAGTTGGTGCTTTGCTAGGACTTGTTTGAATGCAGCGCTATAAGCTTCTTTACTTGGCTCTGCATTTTGAATAGCTTCAATCAAATCTTTTAATGCAGGAACTACAGCTTGAGGAATATTCTCTGCAATTTGTTGCGCATTGATTTGCGGCGCTGGCAGATAAAATAACTTTGATCCTTCCGCAATCTCAATCAAGGTATTGGCGCGATCCTTTAATAAAGCAACCACTTGAATAAAGTTCGGACCACTTTCAGTATTAATACCTAGTGCATGAGCAAAAGGCTTGGTTGCTTGTGCCAAGTTAGCTGGATCTGCATTTTGAATATATTGATGGTTAAGCCAAAGGAGCTTTTCAGGGTTATGTTGAGCTGGTGAGCGACCCAGACTATCAAGATCAAACCAATTGACAAATTGCTCCTTAGTAAATACCTCTGCATCACCATGTGACCAGCCCAAACGCGCCAAGTAGTTCAAGATAGCGTCCGGCAGATACCCTGCTTTTTGATAATCCCGCACACTCATGGCGCCATTGCGTTTGCTCATCTTTTCACCAGAGTCGTTTAAGACGGTGGGTAAATGGGCATAGACAGGCGGAGTCCCGCCGAGAGCTTTCATGATATTGATTTGGCGTGGCGTATTGTTCACATGATCATCACCGCGTATGACGTGAGTAATCTTCATATCCAAGTCATCCACCACTACGCAGAAGTTATAGGTGGGAGTACCATCCGGCCTCGCAATGACTAGGTCATCCAACTCATCATTCGAAATTTCAATTTGACCTTTGACGGCATCATCCCACATCACAGATCCACCAAGCGGGTTTTTAAAACGAATCACCGGTAGAACACCTTCCGGAATGGCCGGCAAAGTTTTGCCTGGCTCTGGCCGCCACAATCCGTTATAACGCGGCTTTTCTTTATTAGCCATCTGCTGGTCACGGAGTTTGTTGAGTTCATCCTCACTCATATAGCAGGGATATGCCAATCCAGATGCCACCATTTGCTTGATCACTTCACGATAGCGATCAATACGCTGCATTTGATAGATGGGACCTTCGTCGATATCCATGCCTAACCACGCCATACCTTCAATGATGACGTCTACGGCCTCTTGCGTGGAACGCTCAACATCCGTATCTTCAATGCGAAGAATGAAATCGCCTTGATTATGGCGTGCAAAAGCCCAGGGATAGAGTGCGCTGCGAAGATTTCCCAAATGAATGAAGCCCGTGGGACTGGGGGCGAATCGTGTACGAATATGCATAGTGAGTATTATCTCAGGTCGGCCAAATGGGCACCCAAATCAAAAAACATGGATACTTTGAGCTATGAATGAATTGCTTGTATTTATGTGTGACGGTGCCCCAGTTCGCGGGGAAATTGTCTCTATCGGGACTGCCTGGCAGGCAGTTTTGGAGCGTCGTAACGACCCTCCAGCGGTACGTCGCATCCTCGGAGACTTCGTTGGTGCTGCAACACTCCTGAGTGCCAGTTTAAAGTTTGATGGCACCCTCATCATCCAGGCTCAAAGTAAGGGCCCTATTCAGTTGCTCGTGGTCGAATGTAAATCCGACCTCTCAATGCGTGCCACTGTCAAACTATCAGTTGATCCCTCCGAAATATCGGAAGGCGCAAGCTTAGGAGAGCTACTAGATGCCGGTAATTCAGGCAGGCTTGTGATTACTCTAGATCCTGCAGACCGTGAACCTGGCCAAGCGCCTTATCAAGGCATAGTCGCACTTCAAGAGTATCAGGGTGAGGTGCTTCAGCCTGTTGCTAGCGCAGCTGAGGCAATAGCGCTATACATGCAAAATTCTGAACAGTTAGATACCCGTATTTGGCTGGCCTCGAATGAAAGTCATATTGGCGGACTTTTATTACAACGTCTTCCAAACTCTGGAGGCCATATTCACTTAGATCCTCAGGTCGCTGCAGAAGGCTGGTCACGCATCCAAACTTTAGGTGAAACAATTACTGATGAAGAGCTATTGACTCTTCCTCCAGAAACCATCTTGAGACGCTTATTCCTTGAAGAGTCTGCAGAGAATGGTGTGAGGAGCTTCCCCGCACGCCCTATCCGCTTTGCGTGCCGTTGCTCTCGTACAAAAGTGGCTGATATCTTGAGAATGTTGGGTGAAGAGGAAGTGCAAAGCATCTTGGCAGAACAAGGCTCTGTAGAAACCATCTGTGACTTCTGTGCAAAACCTTACCGTTTTGATGCAGTAGATTGTCTGCAAGTATTTAAAACAGATTTGTTGAGTGACGCCACCAGACCGCCCTCAAGCGGCCACTGATATCTTATTGCTTGGTAACTTGAGTACCTGAAGACTTATCAGCAGGCAGGATTTGTACAAAAAACTCACCGTCTTTAATAAGACCATGCTCAACCCGAGCGCGCTCCTCAATGGCACGGGTTCCGTCTTTTAAATCTTTGACATCGCCTGCAAGCTTTGCATTACGCAAAGCCAAGAGGCTATTTTTAGCCTCTTGAAGCTCTACTTGCTTTTCCATCTCGTAAACCTTTAACCATCCACCCTTTCCCAACCAAAGTGGGTACTGAATTGCAATCAGCAATACCAGCATCGAGTAGATAACAATGCGCATAAAAACTGAATGCTTAGCGTTTCAAGTTGTAGAACACAGACTTCCCAGGGTAGCTTGCTACATCACCCAAATCTTCTTCAATGCGCAAAAGTTGGTTGTACTTAGCAATCCGGTCTGAGCGTGATAAGGAACCCGTCTTAATCTGTCCAGCATTAGTACCAACAGCAATATCGGCAATCGTACTGTCTTCGGTCTCACCTGAGCGATGAGAAATCACAGCGGTGTAATTAGCGCGCTTAGCCATCTCAATAGCAGCGAAGGTCTCAGTCAAGGTGCCAATTTGATTAATTTTGATCAAAATCGAATTAGCGATTCCCTTTTCAATACCTTCTTTGAGGATGCGGGTGTTGGTTACAAAGAGATCATCGCCTACTAACTGAATCTTTTTGCCCAACTTCTGGGTAATATCAGCCCAGCCATCCCAATCACTCTCATGCATGCCATCTTCAATGGAGACAATTGGGAACTGATCCGCTAAATTGCCTAGGTAGTCTGAGAACTCGCTTGAGCTCAGTTGCAGGCCCTCACCAGATAAAAGATATTTACCGTCTTTATAAAACTCACTAGCGGCGCAATCCAAAGCCAAGAGAACATCTTCACCAGCTTGGTAGCCGGCGCCCTCAATAGCCTTCATGATGGTTTGCAAGCACTCTTGATTGCTCCTGAAATTCGGTGCAAAGCCCCCTTCATCGCCAACTGTTGTCGGCATGCCTTGAGCGCCAATAATCTTTTTAAGCTCATGGAAAATTTCAGCGCCGCAGCGTAGGGCATCACGGAAGTTTTCTGCGCCTACCGGCATCACCATAAATTCTTGGATGTCTAAGCTGTTATTGGCGTGTGCACCTCCATTCACAATGTTCATCATCGGCACGGGTAATTGCATACCACCAGAGCCACCAAAATAACGATATAAAGGTAAACCTGCTTCTTCAGCGGCAGCTCTAGCTACTGCCATAGAAACAGCCAGCGTTGCATTAGCACCGAGCCGAGCTTTGTTATGGGTGCCATCTAAATCAATGAGGGTGTGATCTAGGAAGGCTTGTTCACTAGCATCTAAACCAAGAATAGTTTCAGCAATCTCAACATTGATATTTTGAACGGCCTTAAGAACACCTTTACCTAGGTAACGTGACATATCGCCATCACGTAGCTCAATAGCTTCACGTGAACCCGTGGATGCTCCGGATGGAACTGCTGCACGACCCATTACACCAGACTCGAGCAATACATCGCACTCTACTGTTGGGTTACCGCGTGAATCCAGAACTTCTCTACCGATGATGTCAACAATGGCGCTCATGCACCTTCTCCTTAAAACAATATGAAATGGGGTGTATAAAAAATTACTTAATTACTGAAAACTGTTCTCTAAAAAAGAGCCGCTAGATTTAACCACTGTATCGATTGCCACTAGTGACTCTAATAATTCTTTCATACGATTCAGTGGCACAGCATTAGGCCCATCAGATAATGCCTTTGCAGGATCTGGATGGGTTTCCATGAACAGACCGCTAATGCCAACGGCTATGGCGGCACGTGCCAACACGGGAACAAATTCACGCTGACCACCACTAGAGTTTCCTTGGCCACCTGGTAACTGCACCGAGTGAGTCGCATCAAATACCACGGGCGCATGGGACTCGCGCAGGATGGCAAGGCTACGCATATCGGAAACTAGATTGTTATAACCAAAAGAAGCGCCGCGTTCACAGACCATAAATTGATCCGGCAGATTACTCTCAGCTGCCGCCGCTCTGGCTTTTTCAATGACATTGAGCATCTCATGGGGAGAAAGAAATTGCCCTTTTTTGAAATTCACTGGCTTACCACTTTGGGCGCAAGCGCGAATAAAGTCAGTCTGTCTGCACAGGAATGCTGGTGTTTGCAAGACATCGACCACTTGAGCTACCGCTGCAATTTCACTAATATCGTGCACATCTGTTAGTACCGGAACGCCAATTTCCTTTTTTACCTTTGCCAATATCTCAAGACCCTTTTCCATACCTAGGCCACGGAATGAAGTTCCTGATGAGCGATTGGCTTTATCAAAGGAAGACTTGTAAATAAATGGGATCTTTAAAGTAGCGGTAATTTCTTTTAATTGACCAGCGATATCGATGGCCGATTGTTCAGACTCAATGACACAAGGGCCTGCGATCAGAAAGAATCGATGCTCTAGACCAGCATCGAAACCACAAAGCTTGAATTTGCTCATCGTTTCCTCTTAGGCAACTTGTTTTAATGCAGCATCTTGATGCGCTAGCGCGGCATTGATGAACGCTGAGAACAATGGGTGACCATCCCGCGGCGTCGAGGTGAATTCTGGGTGAAATTGCACACCAAAAAACCAGGGATGCATGGATTCTGGAAGCTCCATCATTTCTGGCAGAGACTCGTTTGGAGTACGCGCAGAAATAATCAAACCCGACTGCTCAAGTTTTGGTACATAGATATTGTTTACTTCATAACGATGGCGATGACGCTCATTGACCTCGGCACCATAGATGCGATGCGCTAAGGTATCCGCTTTTACTGGACAACGTTGTGAACCAAGACGCATGGAACCACCAAGATCAGAATCGTTGGTGCGCTTCTCAACACGCCCCTCTCTATCCAGCCACTCAGTAATGAGAGCAACAACAGGACTATCCGTGTCGGGGTCAAATTCAGTACTGTTTGCTTTCGTAATGTTTGCCACGTGTCGGGCAAACTCAATCACGGCCAATTGCATACCCAAGCAAATACCTAAATAAGGGACATGGTTTTCTCGGGCATAACGGATTGCAGCGATTTTTCCTTCTGTACCACGCTTACCGAAGCCACCTGGAACCAAAATTGCATCAAGCTTTTTAAGGCAGTCAACACCATCTTTTTCAATTACTTCGGAGTCGATGTAATTGATGTTCACGCGAGTATGCGTATGAATACCTGCATGGCGTAAAGCCTCAATGAGAGATTTATAGGATTCAGTTAGCTCTACATATTTACCAACCATGCCGATAGTCACTTCATGCTTGGGATTAGCCAACTCATAAACCAATTTAGCCCACACAGCCAAATTAGCTGGTTTAGCATCAATTTGTAACTCACGACAAATCAAATCATCCATACCTTGGGCATGAAGCATTTCTGGAATCTTATAAATCGTGTCGACATCCCATACCGAGATCACCGCTTCTTCGCGCACATTCGAAAATAAAGAAATCTTGGCACGCTCATCATCTGGAATAGGTCGATCAGCACGGCAAAGTAATACTGTTGGCATGATGCCTATCTCACGTAATTTTTGAACCGAGTGTTGAGTGGGCTTGGTTTTTAACTCACCTGCACTACTAATGTAGGGCACTAAAGTTAAATGCACAAATGCGCAACTATGAGTGGGCAAACGCAGGCTCATCTGCCGCGCAGCCTCTAAAAAAGGGAGTGATTCAATATCACCCACAGTGCCGCCAATTTCACAAATCGCAATATCCGCTTTGCCATCATGACTTGCTTTAGCGCCACGCTCTACAAAAGCTTGAATTTCATTTGTAATGTGTGGAATAACCTGAACTGTTTTACCAAGGTATTCACCGCGACGCTCTTTGCTGATCACTGACTCATAAATCTGACCAGTAGTGAAATTATTGCTTTTACGCATCTTTGCCGACACGAAACGCTCATAGTGACCCAAATCCAAATCAGTCTCTGCGCCATCTTCAGTCACAAAAACCTCACCGTGCTGGAGAGGACTCATCGTGCCAGGATCAACGTTGATATAAGGGTCTAATTTTAGGAGGGTGACTTTCAGGCCGCGGGATTCAAGAATCGCGGCAAGCGAGGCAGCTGCGATTCCTTTCCCTAGAGAAGAAACCACACCACCAGTGACAAAAACGTATTTAGTCATCGCTTAAGCTCTGTTGGAAAAAGTAATTATAACGATAGCAATCCTCTTTTACAGAAATCTAAAGAAGGTTATATTGAAAAAATCTATGAAAAAACCTCTAATTTTCCTCTTTGCCGCGAGTATTTTGAGTCTAGGGGTCAATGTCATCTCATCTCAGACAACAGACTCGATTGCAGGGTCTTGGAAGACTTTTGACGATGACACCAATCAGCCGGCAGCTATTGTCCTCATCACTGAGAAGAATGGCCTATTTTCAGGGGTGGTTACCAAATTACTAGATCCAAGTGCGCTCCCTACCTGCGAAAAATGCAGTGATTACCGTAAAGGCAAGGCAGTCATTGGGATGGAAATTCTATCTGGCCTAAAAAAGACGGGGGATTCCTATTCTGGCGGTCATATATTGGACCCAGACGATGGTGAAATTTACCGCGCTGAGATGAAGCTTAAGGAACAAGGGGCCAAATTAGATCTGCGCGCATACATTGGAATTCCCTTGCTGGGCAGAACCCAGACTTGGATTCGTGAAAGATAAGCGCCATGCGTCTTCTATTTTCGGTCCTAATGACTCTGATATCCCTTTTTTACTTTTTGCCTTTTGCCATCGCTTTTAATAAGAAACGGGCCAACACAGGGGCCATATTTGCCTTAAACCTGTTTTTAGGATGGTCACTCATTGGTTGGGTAGTTTCTCTAGTTTGGGCTCTGAAAGAAGAGCAAGTGATCTAGTTTTGGTCAAAACGGTCGGTTTTGATGATCAATAGGGTTTAAACTCTTATATAAGACTTGAATTAGTCACTATAATTGAAAGATTCGGGTGAAAATGCCCTTTTGGCCTTTCTATTGATTACTTTTACCTCATAGGAAACACAATGTTAGAAGCCTATAACGCACAAGTTGCTGAAAGAGCAGCTCTTGGGATTCCAGCTCTTCCCCTGACCAAGGATCAAACTGCTGAATTAGTAAAGTTACTCAAAAGTCCTCCTGCCGGTAAGGAAGCTGAACTATTAGAGCTTATTACCAATCGCGTTCCAGCAGGGGTTGATGATGCCGCCAAGGTCAAAGCAGAATTTTTAGATACCGTTGCTAAAGGAACAGAAAAATCTCCTTTGATTTCGCGTGTCAAAGCAACTGAATTATTGGGTACCATGCTTGGTGGCTACAACATCAAACCATTGGTTGAGCTGTTGACGGATGCCGAATGCGGTACAGCTGCCGCCCAAGCCCTCAAGAAAACACTTTTGATGTTTGATTATTTCAATGACGTGCATGAGCTAGCTGAAAAAGGTAACGCTAACGCTAAAGCAGTAATGAAAAGCTGGGCTGATGCAGAGTGGTTTACGAGGCGCCCTGCTGTTCCAGAAAGCCTGAAGCTCACAGTATTCAAAGTCACTGGTGAGACCAATACTGACGATCTCTCTCCTGCGCCTGATGCATGGAGTCGTCCAGATATCCCCTTGCATGCAACGATCATGCTAAAGAACCCACGTCCAGGTATCGAGCCTGATGAATCTGGTGTTCGCGGCCCGATGAAGCAAATCGCCACCCTCCAGAAAAAAGGCAATCAAATTGCTTATGTTGGTGATGTGGTGGGTACTGGCTCATCACGTAAGTCTGCAACTAACTCTGTTCTTTGGTGGACTGGTCAGGATATTCCATTCGTACCAAACAAGCGCTTTGGTGGCGTTTGTTTGGGTGGCAACATTGCTCCAATCTTCTTTAATACCATGGAAGATTCTGGCGCACTCCCAATCGAATTGGATGTATCGCAAATGAATATGGGTGATGAGATTGAACTCCGCCCTTACGAAGGCAAAGTATTTAAGAACGGTCAAGAGATTACTACTTTCGCCCTCAAATCCCCAGTGATTTTGGATGAAGTCCGTGCGGGTGGACGTATTCCTTTGATCGTAGGTAGAGGCTTGACGGCTAAAGCTCGCGCGGCATTGGGTTTACCAGCTTCCACTGAATTCCGCCTCCCAGTAAGTCCGCCTGATAACAACAAAGGTTTCAGCTTGGCCCAGAAGATGGTGGGTCGTGCCTGTGGCTTACCAGAAGGTCAAGGCGTCCGTCCTGGAACCTATTGCGAACCACGTATGACCACTGTTGGCTCACAAGACACCACCGGTCCGATGACGCGTGATGAATTAAAAGACTTGGCTTGCTTGGGTTTCTCTTCTGACTTGGTCATGCAGTCTTTTTGTCACACCTCCGCTTATCCAAAGCCAGTGGATATTCGTACACAACACGAATTACCACCATTCATGACAAATCGTGGCGGCGTTGCATTACGCCCAGGTGACGGTGTGATTCACAGTTGGTTAAACCGTTTACTTCTTCCCGATACTTGCGGTACTGGTGGCGATAGCCACACCCGTTTCCCAATCGGCATTTCCTTTCCTGCTGGATCAGGCTTAGTTGCCTTTGCAGCTGCTACTGGCGTCATGCCATTAGATATGCCTGAGTCTGTATTGGTGCGTTTTAAAGGCAAGATGCAGCCTGGCATTACCTTGCGTGACTTAGTAAATGCAATCCCTTTGTACGCAATCAAAAAGGGTTTGCTGACAGTTGAGAAGCAAGGTAAGAAGAATATTTTCTCTGGTCGCATTTTAGAAATCGAAGGCTTACCTGATCTGAAAGTTGAGCAAGCCTTTGAATTGTCTGATGCTTCTGCTGAACGCTCTGCTGGCGGCTGCACCGTTCACCTGAATAAAGAACCTATCATTGAGTACATGCAGTCCAACATCACTTTGATGAAGTGGATGATTGCCAATGGTTATGAAGACAAGCGTACTCTTGGACGTCGTATTAAAGCCATGGAAGCTTGGATTGCAAATCCTCAATTACTCAAAGCTGATGCGAATGCAGACTATGCCGAGATCATCGAAATCAATATCGATGAAATCAAAGAGCCTATTCTTGCCTGCCCTAACGACCCAGATGATGTGAAAATATTGTCTGAAGTTGCTGGCGATAAGATTGATGAAGTCTTCATTGGCTCATGCATGACAAACATTGGCCACTTCCGCGCTGCTGGACAAGTATTACAAGGCAAGAAAGATATGCCAACCCGTTTATGGGTAGCACCTCCTACCAAGATGGATGCGATGATCTTGATGGAAGAAGGCTATTACGGCATGCTGGGCGCGGCTGGTGCACGCATGGAGAGCCCAGGTTGTTCATTGTGCATGGGCAATCAAGCGCAGATTCGTAAGGGTTCTACAGCGGTATCAACTTCTACCCGCAACTTCCCTAATCGCTTAGGTATTGATACCCGTGTGTATTTGGCATCTGCCGAATTAGCGTCTGTAGCTGCCCTCTTGGGTCGCTTACCTACTCCTGCTGAATATTTGGAACAAGTAAAAGCGCTTGATGCTAAGGCTGGCGATGTTTATAAATATATGAGCTTCGACAAGATTAAGTCATTTAGCGACGTTGCTGATACAGTAGCGGTGTAATACTCAACATCCCAAGCTAGCAAGAAGTTGGAAAATAGAAAAGGCGATTAAGTGATCGCCTTTTTCTTTTAGATCCCGAACGATTAAATCGAGAGTTTATTTTCTTGGTGTGCATTTTCGCGACTGATACCAGTTACCCACTTATTGGTAGGTAAGCCCGTCTTTTCCATAATGAGCTTTGCACGTTTTGAAACATCCTGCCATTCAGCTTCTAACTGAGGACCTTTGAATGCGATTGCGACAACATTGCAATCATGCGATTCTGGAAACAATAAAACACGGTTATCAAAAGCCTCACAGATATTCTGAAGATTGATATCAAAACTTTGATGACGTGAGAACAAGTTCACCGTCATAACGCCAGGACTATTTAGAATATCAAAGCAACCTTGATAAAACTCCAGTGAGCTTGCGGCAGGTCCATCACATATGGCGTCATACAGGTCAACCTGAACTGCGTCAAATTGATTCTTATATCGGTTCAATTGAACAAACGTCTTAGCATCAGCCTGCAGTGTCTCCAGCCTACGATCATCATTCGCCATAAAAAACATAGATCGAGCAGCCACTATGACCGCAGGATTGAGTTCAACTACCGTTGTTTTTACTGCCGGACAGTGACGATGTTGAAACTTTGCCAATGCACCCGTACCCAAACCTAATTGCGCCACCTTCATACCAGGTTTGGTCTCTAAAAATAGTAACCAAGCCATCATTTGCTGGTTATATTCAAGATAGATTTCATCAGGATCTCGAATACGCATTGCCCCTTGAATGAGTTCAGTTCCAAAATGCAGATAGCGTACTCCCCCACTTTCTGAAAAGGTCACTGGCTCCATCAACATCATCTAATGGGTCTTAATTAGCCCAGCGACGTGCATTACGGAACAAACGCAACCAAGGGCTAGCGCCATCTGGCGTATCCAACCACTCTGGTGGGCACCAACTCATTTGTACTGCTCTGAATACCCGCTCGGGATGAGGCATCATCACTGTAAAGCGACCATCAGCGGTAGTGACTCCAGTTAAGCCCCCAGGTGATCCATTGGGATTCATTGGATAGATCTCCGTTGGATTGCCTTGGTGATCAACAAAGCGTAATGCTGCTAAGCCCTGCTGGGTAATCTGATCTAAGCTTCCCTGTTGACTGAAATTGGCAAATCCTTCGCCGTGTGCAATTGCGATTGGGAGTTGGCTACCTTCCATGCCTTGAGTAAAGATGGAAGGCGATGCGAGCACTTTTGCCATGACTAAACGGGCTTCATATTGCTCAGACTGGTTGCGGGTGAACTTCGGCCAAGCCTCAGCACCAGGAATAATCCCTGCCAGATTGCTCATCATTTGGCAGCCATTGCAAACGCCTAAGGCAAAACTATCTTGGCGATTAAAGAAGCTGGAGAATTGATCTCGTAGTTTTTGATTGAATAAAATGGTTTTTGCCCAACCTTCACCGGCACCTAAAACATCACCGTAACTAAATCCCCCACACGCGATAAGACCACGGAAATCATCCAGCTTCGCCTTACCACTGAGTAGGTCTGACATATGAACGTCGTAACTATCAAATCCAGCCCAATTGACGGCATAAGCCATTTCTACATGGGAGTTAACGCCTTGCTCACGCAAAATGGCTACTTTTGGTCTCGCATTTTTTGCGATGAATGGTGCGGCAATATTTTCTGCAGCATCAAACGTAAGCTTTGGCGACATGCCAGGATCAGATAAGTTATCCAAGAGTGCAAATTCAGAGTCCGCACAGGCTGGGTTATCGCGTAAACGGGCTATTTGATGGCTCGTATTGCTCCACATCTTGTGCAATACCTCACGCGGTTCTGCAAAGATATTCTTAGCATCGCGCCAAATCTCAATCCGCCCATTGGTATTAGGTTTGCCAATCACATGGCTATAAGCACTCAGACTTAATTGACGCAAAATTGCAAAGACTTCATCGCGATTTTCCCTACGAATTTGAATAACAGCGCCGAGCTCTTCATTAAATAGAGCGCGAATGGTTTGTTCATGTCGACGACCAGATACTTGCTGCGACCAGTTTTTTGCATCACCGTAATCTGGCTCTTGACCTGCATCAACTGCAATCATATCGACATTGATAGAAACACCCGTATGCGATGCAAATGCCATCTCGGCTACACAAGCCAGCAAGCCACCATCAGAACGATCGTGATAGGCAAGCAATTTATTTTCTTTGCGCAACTCAATTATTGCTTTAGCCAATGACTTGAGATCTTCTGGATGGTCTAGATCGGGCGCTGACTTACCAGATTGATTGAGTACTTGTGCCAAGATACTGCCAGCCATACGATTCTGACCGCGACCTAAGTCAATCAGAATTAACTCAGTTTCTAATACTGACCCATCTTGATTTTTTAATTGCAATAATGGTGTTGCTGTTTTGCGAACGTCTTGAACAGCAGCAAATGCAGAAATAATGAGAGAAACTGGAGCGACCACTTTCTTAGCCCCGCTACCATCACGCCATTCGGTTGCCATAGACAATGAATCTTTTCCTACTGGAATAGAGATACCCAAGGCGGGACACAATTCCATACCAACGGCTTTAACAGAGTCATATAACTTCGCGTCTTCGCCTGGAGCACCGCAAGCAGCCATCCAGTTAGCAGATAGTTTGACATCTTCAAGACGACGAATATCTGCTGCCAATAAATTGGTCAACGCCTCACCAACTGCCATACGCGCTGCTGCTGGGGCATCAATAACTGCCAATGGGGATCTTTCACCCATAGACATCACTTCGCCACGGTAGCCCTTATGGTCCATCAAAGTGACAGCACAGTCTGCAACAGGTACTTGCCATGGACCTACAAATTGATCGCGCGCATTTAAACCACCAACGGTTCTATCGCCAATAGTGATTAAGAACGATTTACTTGCAACAGTAGGTTGCTGTAGCACCCAAGCAATGCATTGCGCTAGATCTGTATCAGTAACATCAAGTTCTGTAAATTCTTGGTGAACACGTTTCACATCACGATGCATACGGGGAGGCTTACCCAGCAACACTTCCATCGGCATGTTGATCGGTAATGCAGCATCTGTACCTGACGGATGTTTCGAATCGACTAATTGCAATTGACGCTCGGTAGTTGCTTCACCAACTACGGCAAATGGGCAGCGTTCACGCTCGCAAAAAGATTTAAATAAATCGAGGTCTTTGGCCTCTATCGCTAGTACATAACGCTCTTGAGACTCATTACACCAAATCTCAGCAGGGCTCATACCGCTCTCTTCAAGCGGAACGCTGCGCAGCTTGAAGGTAGCACCTAAACCCGCACCATCAGCAAGTTCAGGGAAGGCATTAGATAGGCCGCCTGCGCCAACGTCATGAATAGACACAATCGGGTTATTCTCACCCAATGCTCGGCAGGCGTTAATCACTTCTTGTGCACGTCGCTCCATTTCTGGATTACCGCGCTGTACTGAATCAAAATCTAAATCTGCTGTATTGGTGCCAGTAGCTACTGAGCTACCAGTTGCGCCACCCATGCCAATCCGCATGCCTGGACCACCCAATTGAATTAACAAGTGTCCAGATTGAATTGCTTTTTTTGCAGTATGTATGGCATCAATACTGCCAATACCACCTGCAATCATGATGGGCTTGTGATAGCCGCGACGCTTACCGTCTAAGGTTTGCTCAAAAACCCGGAAGTAGCCACCCAAAATTGGACGACCAAATTCATTATTGAATGCAGCACCGCCCAGTGGGCCATCAATCATAATTTGCAAAGGTGTGGCAATCCGTTCAGGCTTGCCGTATTGCTCGCTCTCCCAAGGAAGATCAGTTCCAGGAATATTGAGGTTTGACACTGAGAAGCCAGTTAATCCTGCCTTAGGACGACCGCCTACGCCAGTGGCACCCTCATCCCGAATCTCCCCGCCAGCACCAGTAGAGGCACCAGGGAAAGGCGCTATTGCTGTTGGATGATTGTGAGTTTCTACCTTCATCAAGGTATGAACTAAGCGCGTATCTTTTTCGTAGCAATGATCAGCGCCTTGAGGACTCCAAGTTTCAGATTCACAACCTGCCATGACTGCTGAATTATCAGAATAGGCAACAATCGTCCCTTCTGGTTGGAGTTGATGTGTATTGCGGATCATGGCAAACAAAGACCGCTCTTGATCATCACCATCAATTGTCCAAGTGGAATTGAAGATCTTATGACGGCAATGCTCACTATTGGCTTGCGCAAACATGATGAGCTCTACATCGCTAGGATTACGCTCAAGGCGTATAAAGTTCTCTGTTAAATAGGCAACTTCATCATCCGATAAGGCTAAGCCCAATTCTTGATTGGCTTGATCTAGAGCCGAACGACCCTCGGTCAGAACTGGAATGCGGCTTAATGGACGATCATCCAAAGTTTGATAAAGATCATTTGCAGCCTCAACAGCATCAATCACTGTTTCTGTCATGCGATCGTGCACTGCAGTCAAAACAGATTGCAACTGTTCTCGGTTTAATCCTTTTTTACTCTTCCAGGAAAATTGAACTCCGCGTTCGATTCGTAATATAGGCAAGCCGCATTGCTGTGCAATATCCGTTGCCTTACTTGCCCAAGGAGAAACCGTGCCTAAACGGGGAATCACAATTGCGCTGTGCTCACCACTGGGCCCACTATTGGCCAGACCAAACCAAGATTTGCCTTCACCGATTTTCGAACTAAAGGGTTGGCCATAGGTCAATAAACTTGCAAGGACTTCTTGATTTTGACTGCTCAGTTGCGCTTCAGACCAAATGAAGTGAAGAAACTGGGCTTCAATAGACTCCAGCTCAATTCCTTGGGCTGCTATTGAGGCTAAAAGTCGTTGTTGACGAAACGGGGAAAGCGCATCAGCGCCAGGCAAAAAGTGGTAAAAAGACATCCCTAGATTATAAGGTTTTGCCTACACTAGGCGACCACCCTGCAGGTGTAGCTGGCGCTGGCACCGATTGGCCAAGGCGGGATCATGTGTGACCAATATGAGGGTAGATTTGCTGGCTTGATTGAGCTCAAACAGTAACTGAATCACCCTCTCTCCGCTGGCCTCATCTAGGCTGCCAGTCGGCTCATCAGCGAAAAGAATGTCAGGCTGGACAATAAAGGCTCTAGCAAGGGCTACCCGTTGCTGCTCACCGCCAGACAAGGTTTTGGGGAAATGATTGAGACGGTCTTGCAAACCCACCTTTTCAAGCCAAGCCACCGCTTCAGCCTTAGCATCCTTGCGACCGCTCATCTGTGCTGGTAATAAGACATTTTCTAAGGCAGTTAAATGAGATAACAACTGAAAGGACTGAAATACAAAGCTCACATGGGAAGCGCGTAGCTTTGCCCGTCCATCTTCATCCAGAGTATTGAGGTCTTGACCCATCAGGTAAACGTTTCCAGAGCTTGGCAGATCCAGTCCAGCCAGCAAGCCTAACAAGGTACTTTTACCGGATCCTGAGGCTCCAGTAATGGCGACACTTTCTCCCTGTGTAATATCAAAACAAATGTCGTGCAAAATGGTCAATGAGCCATCGCTAGATGACACTTGTTTTCCGAGATGGTTTGCGCTCAATACTTTTGTTGGAATGCTCATAAATGATTCAAAGTTGGTGGACCTGCAAAAAACAGCAATTGCTATCAATAGGCTTATTTTGCCTGTTAATCCCCATTGCCACAGCGATTCACGCCAATCCTGTGATCTTGGTCGTGGGCGATAGCCTTTCAGCTGAATATGGCTTACCCAAAGGGTCAGGCTGGGTCAAGCTTCTTGAAGGGCAATTACAAAAACAATCTAGTCCTTGGACAGTCTTTAATGCCAGCATTAGCGGAGAAACTACTTCGGGGGGTCACAATCGCCTACCTGCACTCCTAGAGTCTAAAAAACCAGGAATGGTTTTGTTAGAGCTCGGCGCAAACGACGCATTACGCGGACTATCAATTGAGCAAACTCAAAATAACCTTCGAAGAATGATTGTATTGAGCAAAAAAACTGGTGCAAAGGTTTTACTATTAGGGATGCAAATACCGCCCAATTATGGGCAACATTACACCAAACAATTCAAAGAACTCTATTCAACACTCGCAGTCCAAGAAGGGGTTGAATTATTACCCTTCTTTTTAAATGGCGTTGCAGCCAATAAAGAACTATTTCAAGCGGATAACATTCACCCCAATGTTGCGGCACAAGCCATCCTCTTTAAAAACGTATGGGGCGCTATGGCCCCATATCAAAAACTTCTCCAACCATCACAGTAAAGACCAGTCCAACGTTCTGGATCTACTTTCAGAGCTAGCTATTAGAACTAACTACCAGCACCAGTTGATGGCGGCTTCAATGGGTTGATCACTTTTACAACAGCCGCATTACGCCAGTAAGCCATAAAACCAGCAAACTCAGATTGAGATGCTAAAGCCTGGATTTGCTGTGCTTGTGCTTTATGAATCTTAGCATCTAAGCCTGTAGGCTGTCGCGCCTGATCTACCCGATATAAGGTTGCACCAATACCCGGAATGCTGACAGAAACCACTTTAGGAAATTGATCAGGATGAATAGACATGACGTCATCTAATGCTGGTCCTACTAGATTAGCGGACTTATTACGTGAAACCCAAAATGGGCTGGCAAAGCCACTGGAATTCTTTGGGTCTTTTTGTAAAGTGCCAAATTTTTCTGCGGCAGCAGCCACCGCTAATTTTTCTGCAGCACGCTGACTAACCTGACGCTTCACTTCAGCGGCAACATCTTGATAAGGCAAAATTTGTGCAGGATGAAATGTGACTACCCGAGCAGAAACAAAAACACCAGGGGTAGTTTGTACCGCTTCAGTATTACGTTTGTTCTTCAATGCCTCATCACCAAACAATGACTGGACCACTTTTAGATTTGCTAGTGGATGTTCTCTAGAAACACCAGTGACGCCAGAGCGGGTCAATCCCTTTTGCGTCTGAATCGATAATTTCAATTTATCAGCAGCAGGTTTCAGGCTATCAGATTGGTCATAAGTCATATTGGCAAATTGGTCTGCCTTTTCGCTAAATGCTTTGGCATCTTCTTTGGGATCAGCCTTCAGAACGATATATTCCACGTCAATAAACTCAGGGCTTTCAAATAACTTAGCATTCGCGTTATAGAAAGCCTGTAGTTCGTCTTGACTGGGATTCACTTTACTCAAATAGTCTTTAGCAGTAAACGACAGGGTTTGAACTTGACGCTCTGTTTCATAGAGCGTAGAAACAATTTCAGATAGTTTCGGCGTGCCGATCTCAGTCCGTGCAACAGAGTTAACCAATTGCCCAATCTTTAAATCAAAAGCCTGACTTGCGTAAAACTGCTCTTCATTTAAACCATTGCTAGCCAGTAGTTGCTTGAAGCGAACATCATCAAAACTGCCATCTTGACGATAGAGGGCACGAATTTGAGGAATACCTTGCAGACTCTTAATCAAAGCCTCTTTACCAACTTGCAGACGAAGATCAACTACAGCAAAACCGAGAATGCGTTGTTGCAACAATTCATTCAAGATGGCCTGTTTAAATGGCAAGCTTTGGGCAATTTGCAAATTACCGCCAACACGTTCAGCCTGTCGCTTAGCAGCGTTATCGACTTCTTGCGCAGTAATCGGTTTGCCATTGACTTTGACCAAATCCGTCTCTTTGTCCATGAAGCTGGAATAGCTCGAAATACCAAAAAAGACGAATGACGGAACAATGAACAACATCAGCACTAGCTGAAGTAATTTCTGGTGCTTACGGATGGTATCAAACATGAATAAGATCGCTAGTAAAGATTAGAAATAAAGCAGGGATACTAAGAGTTTACTAGGCACAGGAGATATAAATCAGAAAGCCGAGAAAAGGCTATAGATGGTGAATATTTGGTGGGCGCTGAGAGGCTCGAACTCCCGACATTCTGCGTGTAAGGCAGACGCTCTACCAACTGAGCTAAGCGCCCCAAAATATTACTGGTGAGATTGTAACCTAAGCGTGGGTTTTCGCATGAAACCCATCAAAACCACCCTCAAGTGCTGGGTGGCTTTGATGATAACCGGGCTTCTGCCTAACTTAGTTTAGTGCTTAAGAATATCTCCGGAAGAGACACTTTCACTGGCTTTACTTGCCTCAGTGACTTTCTTAGCCAACTCTTCAGGAGTAGGATCAGGCAGTGCTTCTGGCATGCGCTCTAAAGCAAGCTCAAGAACCTTATCAATCCAGCGAACTGGCACAATCTCGATCGCATTCTTAACGTTGTCTGGAATATCAATCAGATCTTTGACGTTTTCTTCAGGGATCAAGGCCAACTTAATACCACCACGATGAGCAGCCAATAGTTTCTCTTTCAAACCGCCAATCGGAAGCACTTCACCACGCAAAGTAATTTCACCAGTCATGGCCACATCAGATCGAATGGGAATTCCTGTAAATACGGATACCAACGCAGTAGTGATCGCGATACCAGCTGAAGGGCCATCTTTAGGAGTTGCGCCATCAGGGAAGTGAATATGGATATCTTTCTTCTCAAATGCCTCATCTGTGATACCCAGACGTTTTGCTCTAGAGCGAACCACAGTACGTGCAGCCTCGACTGACTCCTTCATGACATCGCCAATCGAGCCGGTACGAGTAATAACACTTTTACCGGGCATCGTTGCAGCCTCAATTGTCAGAAGATCGCCGCCTACTTCTGTCCACGCCAAACCAGTTACTTGACCAACTTGATTCTCTTTACCAGCCAAACCGAAGTCATACATGCGGACAGATAAGAACTTCTCTAAATTATCTGCATTGACAACAATTGGCGCAGCTTCTTTTTTCAAGAGCAAAAGCTTAACTACTTTACGGCAGATCTTGCTAATTTCTCTTTCAAGGGAACGCACACCAGCTTCACGGGTGTAGTAGCGAATCATATTGCGTACAGCGCTCTCTTCAATCTTTAATTCATCCTTTTTCAAACCATTGTTCTTGATTTGCTTTGGAATTAAATAATTCACAGCAATACTGGTCTTTTCATCCTCGGTATAGCCAGCCAAACGAATGATTTCTAAACGATCAAGCAATGGGCCGGGAATATTTAATGAATTAGAGGTGGCAACGAACATCACATCTGAGAGATCAAAATCAACCTCGACATAATGATCTTGGAACGTATGGTTTTGTTCGGGATCCAAAACCTCCAATAAGGCGCTAGCAGGATCGCCACGGAAATCCATACCCATCTTGTCTACTTCATCCAAAAGGAATAACGGATTGCGCACGCCTACCTTGGTTAAGCTAGTCAAGATCTTGCCCGGCATAGAACCAATATAGGTACGGCGGTGACCACGAATCTCAGACTCATCACGCACACCACCCAATGCCATACGCACGAACTTTCGATTAGTTGCACGAGCAATCGATTGACCTAGAGATGTTTTACCAACACCAGGAGGGCCAACTAAACAAAGAATCGGCGCTTTGACACGATCAACGCGTTGTTGGACTGCGAGATATTCCAGAATGCGTTCTTTTACTTTATCCAAGCCATAGTGATCTTCATCCAATACTTTTTCAGCATTGGTGAGATCGTTATTGATCTTGGTCTTTTTCTTCCAAGGAAGATTGACCAGGATATCAATGAAGTTACGAATCACGGTAGCTTCAGCAGACATAGGCGACATCAACTTGAGCTTCTTCAATTCTGATTCTGCTTTTTTCAAAGCCTCTTTAGGCATACGAGCCGCTTTAATGCGCTTCTCGAGCTCTTCGAGATCAGCACCCTCTTCACCCTCGCCTAATTCTTTCTGAATCGCTTTGACTTGCTCATTCAAGTAGTACTCGCGCTGACTCTTTTCCATTTGGCGCTTCACGCGTCCACGAATACGCTTTTCCACTTGCAGAATATCGATCTCACTTTCAAGATCAGCCAAGAGGCTTTCGAGACGCTGAACAACATCAGTCATCTCCAGTAAGCGTTGCTTCTGCTCCAGTTTGACTGGTAAATGTGCGCAAATCGTGTCGGCAAGACGGCTTGGGTCATCAATGCCACCAAGCGATGACAAGATTTCTTGCGGAACTTTTTTATTCAGTTTTACGTATTGATCAAACTGAGCCATGATGGCGCGGCGCAAGGCTTCAGTTTCATGGGCATCAATGGCATTTAAAGCCGTTGGCGTAGCTTCGCAATTGAAGTAACCAAGGCTGTCTTCAATTTGGCTCACTTCAGCACGTTGCACTCCCTCAACGAGCACCTTCACGGTGCCATCAGGTAATTTAAGCATTTGCAAAATATTGGCAATGCAACCGACCTCATAGAGATCCTCAATAACAGGCTCATCCTTAGCAGCAGTCTTTTGCGCTACTAAAAGGACATTTTTACCCGTTTCCATCGCGGCCTCTAGAGCTTTAATGGACTTTGGGCGACCCACAAAGAGGGGGATCACCATATGGGGGAAGACAACTACGTCCCGTAAGGGCAGTAACGGTAGTTGAATCGGTTCAGAGGTTAGTAATAAGTGGCCAGGCATTAGGCAATTCCTCCAAAGTAATCAATTCTCAAGGGTCTACTTCTAGTGTTATAAGATTTAATAGCCACTAAATACAGACGATATTTTGAATAGCATACTACCTATATGGGTAGCACTTACTGAAATTCAAGGGGAAAAGGCGCAGAAAAGAGGCAAATAGGCCAAATAAATGGCAAAAACACTGAAAATTTAGGCTTTTTTGCTTAAATCGGATTGTTCGAGATCTTGTTTATAGACTAATAAGGGTTTCCCGCCCTCAGCAATGCTCGATTCGTCAATCACGACCTTTTGAACATTCTTTAAGGATGGCAAGTCGTACATCACATCCATCAAAGAGCCTTCCAGGATAGATCTCAGGCCACGTGCACCGGTTTTGCGGGCGATAGCCTTCTTAGCAATAGCCGAAAGCGCTTCTAGGCGGACTTCAAGCTCGGAGCCCTCCATGGTCAGTAAGGCTTGATATTGCTTTACCAGTGCATTTTTGGGTTCAGTCAGAATTTGAATTAAAGCCTCTTCATCAAGCTGAGCCAATGTAGCCACGACAGGCAAGCGACCAATCAATTCGGGAATCAAACCAAATTTAATCAGATCTTCTGGTTCAACTTCAACCAGCAAATCACTGACACCGCGATCGTCTTTACCAGGAACGACAGCATTGAAGCCAATACCGGTTTTAGCGGTACGTTGCTGAATCACTTTTTCTAAACCGTCAAAGGCACCGCCGCAGATAAACAAAATATTAGTGGTATCAACTTGAAGAAAATCTTGGTTTGGATGCTTGCGTCCACCTTGTGGTGGCACAGAGGCCATCGTACCCTCAACCAGCTTTAATAAAGCTTGTTGAACGCCCTCACCAGATACATCACGCGTAATCGATGGGTTATCTGACTTACGAGAAATCTTATCGATCTCATCAATGTACACAATACCGCGCTGCGCTTTTTCAACGTTGTAATCGCACGCTTGTAAAAGTTTTTGAATAATATTCTCTACGTCTTCACCAACGTAGCCAGCTTCAGTCAATGTGGTTGCATCAGCCATCACAAAAGGTACATCGAGCATACGAGCCAATGTTTGCGCTAACAATGTTTTGCCGGAACCAGTTGGTCCGATCAGCAAAATATTACTCTTTGCCAACTCAACTCCATCTACAATCGCCTTAGCAGCAAGCTTGGGTTCTTTTTTGTCAAGCGCCTCAACGGGTTTGCCGTCCTTATCTAACTTTACTTTTTTAGGCTTAGGGAGATATTGCAAACGCTTGTAATGGTTGTAAACAGCTACAGCCAAAGTCTTCTTAGCGTGTTCTTGACCAATCACATACTGATCAAGGTTTTCACGAATCTGGTGTGGGGTTGGCAGAGAACCATCACCCTCTTCTTTAGGAAGTTTGGCAATCTCTTCTTGAATAATATCGGTGCAAAGATCGATGCACTCATCACAGATGAATACAGAAGGGCCAGCAATCAGCTTTTTGACTTCGTGCTGACTCTTGCCACAAAAGGAGCAATACAAAACTTTATCAGTTGAATTGGTGCTCGTTGTATCGCTCAAAGTATTCGCTCAATCAGTGTAGTTAGGTATAGCGCTTAAGGGCGCTTTTCAATCACTTTATCGATCAGACCGTAATCACGCGCTTGTTCAGCAGACATGAAGTTGTCACGATCAGTATCTTTTGCAATCGTTTCGATTGATTGGCCAGTGCGATCAGCCAAGATCTTATTAAGACGCTCACGTAAATACAGAATCTCACGTGCTTGAATTTCAATATCTGAGGCCTGTCCGCGTGCGCCACCCAAAGGCTGATGGATCATGACGCGAGAGTTTGGCAATGCGTAGCGCTTCTCTTTTTCGCCGGCACATAATAAGAATGCACCCATACTGGCTGCCATACCCATGCACAAGGTGCTGACATTTGGTTTGATAAATTGCATCGTATCGTATATCGCCAAACCAGCAGATACCGATCCACCTGGTGAGTTGATATATAAAGAAATGTCTTTATCTGGGTTTTCGCTTTCCAAGAATAGTAACTGCGCTATTACCAAATTAGCCGTTTGATCATTCACTTCACCGACTAAGAACACGACGCGCTCTTTTAGGAGGCGCGAATAAATGTCGTATGCACGCTCACCTCGACCCGAGGTCTCGATAACCATCGGAACCAAACCCAATCCTTTCGGTTCTAAATCTTCAGATTGAAATTGATTCTGGATCATATTGAGGCCTTTTTATTAAATAAATGACAACTTAGTTTAGCTTGCTTAACTCTTCAAAGCTAATCGCCTTATCGTTCACCTTAGCTAAAGATGTGAAATATTTAATCACATTGTCTTCTAACACCAGATTTTCAATGTCTTTTAGGCGGCTTGGGTTGCTATAGAACCAACGAACTACTTCTTTAGGATCTTCGTAAGTAGCTGCCTGTTCATCAATTTCAGTCTTGATTTGGTCGGCAGTAGCTGCCAGGTTATTTTGCTTTACCAAGTCGCCTAAGATCAAACCAAGGCGCACCCGCTTGAGTGCCTGCTCAGCAAAAATCTCTGGAGGGATTGGGGCATCCTTAGCGTTTGGCACGCCGCGTTGAATGAGGTCTTCACGCGCACCTTGAACTAAGCGTTCCTGTTCAGACGCAACTAATGATTTAGGAACATCGAGTTCACATAATTCATTCACTTTGTCCATGACTTCACTTTTTAATAAGGAAGTAATGCGACGCTTTACTTCGCGATCTAAATTTTGTTTTACTTCTTCGCGCATTTTCGCAACGCCACCTTCGGTTACACCTAAGGAAAGTGCAAACGCATCATCTACTACAGGCAAGTGTGCCCAGTTAACAGACTTCACAGTAATGGTGAACTCTGCAGTTTTACCGGCTACATCTTTGCCATGGTAATCCGCCGGGAAGCTTAATGGAAATGACTTACTCTCGCCAACCTGTAATCCTAAGGTTGCCGCTTCAAACTCAGGAAGCATGCGCCCTTCACCTAAGACATATTCGAAGTCTTCTGCTTTTCCGCCAGTAAATTCAACGCCATCAATCTTGCCAACAAAGTCGATGATCACTTGGTCACCGTTTTGCGCGGCAGTATTAGCGCCACCATCACCATGGGGGCCAGCTTCGCCTCGGGGGTGGTAATGCACTTGTTGTTTACGCAATACGTCAAGTGCACGATCTATTTCTGCGTCACCAATCTCAGTGGTGTACTTAGTTACTTCCGCTTTACTGAAATCACCGACCTTGACTTCAGGCAGTACTTCAAAGAAAGCATCAAACACAATCGTGTCAGCATCGAGTTCGCTCTTTGGTTCTAGACGAGGCTGTCCAGCCAGCTTAACGCCCTCTTTTTGACTTTGCTCGTAAAAGAGTTCAGAAGCTTTATCAAACTGGAGTTCGAAATCCACTTGCATGCCATATTGCTTTTCAACAATATTCTTAGGCACCTTGCCTGGACGGAAGCCGGCCATTTTCATGGTCTTACCAACTTTAGCCAAACGAGCTTCGCGTGCTTTTGTCAAATCAGCACGAGCGAATTCCAAAGTCATTTTGCGGTCTAACGAACCTAAATTTTCTATCTGCACAGCCATTCTCGTCTCTTAATTGAAGATCTGGAAATGTGAAGTCCAAGCCAAGTAGCAATCTTGTGGTGCGAGGAGGGGGACTCGAACCCCCACACCATTTCTGGCGTCAGGACCTAAACCTGGTGCGTCTACCAATTTCGCCATCCTCGCGATATCCGCAAACACTGCCGAGCTTAAACTTCACTCTAAAGACCGTAATTCTACAATGCTTGAGGGTCTATAGGATCCTGCAGGCCTCATCAAAGGATGGGCGGGGAAGACGTGGCATCAAGCTAGAGGCATCTCCATAGCCAATATTGAGCAAAAAGTTCGCTTTTAACCTGCCGCCAGGGAAAAACTCAGCGTTCACCTTATCAGCATCAAAGCCACTCATAGCGCCACAATCTAGGCCTAGGGCTCTAACAGCCAAGATCAAATAAGCGCCTTGCAAGCTAGAGTTTCTGAAAGCCGTTGACTGAATATAGTCATCTTTCCCGATAAACCAACTTTTCGCATCTACATGGGGGAAAAGCTTAGGTAGCTGTTCATAAAAATCCAGATCCATACCAATAATGGCAGTTACTGGTGCACTTCTGGTTTTATCCACATTACTTGGATTAACGCAGGCTACTAAACGCTCTTTTTCCGCCGAGCTTTTGACAAAAAGAATGTGGGCTGGATTGCTGTTTACGGATGTGGGTGCAAATTTATAGAGCTCGTAAATTTGCTTCAGTTGCTCATCGCTGACGGATTTTGGTTGCCATGCATTATGCGTGCGTGCATCTATAAATAATTGCTTTAGTGCTACTTGATCAATGGAATGACCCATGAACTGCTCCAATGAGATTGAGAAAATATTATGACTTGTAAAGTAATGCCACGGCGTGCACTGCAATACCCTCGCCTCTACCAAGATGTCCAAGAGATTCATTTGTCTTGGCTTTGAGATTGACATGACTTGGTGTAACGGCAAGATCATGGGCAATATTACGAACCATCTCTGGTAAGAATTCAGCTAACTTGGGTTTTTGGCAGATGATGGTGGCATCCACATTGCCCACATGATATCCAGCAGCTTGAATCTTTTGTAATGCTGATCTAATTAAAATGCGGCTATCCATATCTTTGAATTGTGGATCAGTATCAGGAAACAGCTGACCAATATCATTCAAGCCTGCAGCACCTAGCAAAGCATCTGTCAGTGAATGTAATAACGCATCAGCATCTGAATGCCCTAACAAGCCCTTCTCATAAGGGACATGCACTCCGCCAAGAATAAGCTTGCGATCTGCCACTAAAGCATGCACGTCATAGCCTTGACCAATACGGAACTGAGGAATGTGAGGAGTAGTTTGTGTCATAGCTAGATCTTTATGAATGACTAGAGTTCAAAAGCAATTGCATTAATTCCCAATCGGCTGGATGAGTCACTTTGAAATTGCGAGTGGCACCCTCGATGAGTAGTGGTTTAACGCCTGATAACTCCATTGCACTGGCTTCATCAGTGACATCTGCTTCTTGTCTAATGGCATCTTGCAGCGCATCGTGTAATTTTTTTATACCAAACATTTGTGGCGTTTGAGCTTGCCAAAGATGTTTGCGAGGAATCGTTTTCTCTGTATGTGGCATATTGCCAGCAACCACAGAATCAAGATCGGCTTGCTTCAAAGTATCTGCTAATGGGATGGCCAATAAGCCTCCTGATGATGATTTCACGACAGAGGTGATGAGCTTATCGATTAAGGCTGGAGTAATGCCAGGACGGGCAGCGTCATGAACTAATACCCAATCATCAGCAGAGATGCCTGATTTCAACAATGCGCTCAAGGTATTGCGAACGGTTTCTTGGCGAGTGGGTCCACCGGTTGGTAAAAAGTGAATGGGCTTACCGTTCTCGCCGCTATTCATGCCATCGGCAAGAGTCTTGAGAATGGGGTTATCAATAAAACCAGGGGCAACACCGATCCATATAGACTCGATTTGGGGGGAATGCATGAAAGCTTCAAGGGCATAAGCCAACATCGGCTTTCCTGCCAACTGCTGAAACTGCTTAGGAAGCTCACCGCCTAGGCGAGAACCAGACCCTGCGGTTGGCAAGAGTGCGTGGCATTTCACTGTAGATTGATTTCCTAAGCCCATGCCTGATTCTATAATGAGCGCAGATGTCTGATGCATTAAATCTAGTACCCCCCATACCTGCGCCGCGGGCTGGGCAGCGCTTTACCTTCTCGGGGCTAGTAGGATCAGCTGATGCGGCTTTGCTTGCCCAATCTGCCCTGCGCTACCGCAACGATTTCTCCGTCATGGTGATTTTCTGTGCCCATGCCCAAGAAGCCCAAAGACTGGTTGAAGAGATTCCTGCTTTTGCTCCGAAACTCAAGGTCCGCTTATTGCCAGATTGGGAAATCCTCCCCTACGATCTCTTCTCGCCACACCAAGATTTAGTTTCGGAGCGACTCGCCACCCTCTATGAGTTACTCAATGGAAGTTGTGACATTGTTTTAGTTCCAGTGACTACTGCGCTCCAGCGTCTAGGTCCCCCGCAATTTTTATCAGGTCACACGTTTTTCTTCAGACAAGGCGATAAGCTCAATGAATCAGCCTTAAGACTGCAATTGCAACAAGCGGGTTACGACCCTGTCAGCGCTGTGATGCGACCAGGTGAATATAGTATTCGTGGTGGCCTCATCGACTTATTTCCCATGGGCTCCAGCTTGCCCTATCGTCTCGATTTGTTTGGTGATGAGATTGAGCAGATCCGCTCTTTTGATCCTGATACACAACGCAGCTTGTATCCTGTAAAAGAGGTTCGATTACTACCGGGTCACGAGTTTCCCTTTAATGATGAAGCACGCACTGCCTTTAGAGGCCGTTGGCGCGAGGTATTTGAAGGTGACCCAACCCGTTGCACCATCTACAAGGATGCCAACCTAGGTATACCCAGTGCTGGCATCGAATCCTACTTACCTTTATTTTTTGAAGAGCAGTCCAGTCTATTTGATTACTTCCCTAGATCGGGTGATCCCGTTTGGCTAGTCAACATTGGTAATGCAGAAGAATCTATTCGCAGTTTTTGGAAAGACACTCTCTCTCGCTATGAATTTCTCAAACATGACTTAGATCGCCCAATTCTTCCGCCAAAAGAATTATTTCTCGATGTGGATGAATTCTTCACCACCACTAAGCCCTATGCCCGCTTAGTTTTAGACAATGAAGAGAATGAGGCCAAGCAATTTTTACCCGTTCCTGATGTTGCTGTTCATCGCCGCGATACTGATCCGATAGCGCGCTTGCGCCAGCTTGTTGCTCAAGAGAAACTCCGCATCCTGATGTGTAGTGATAGTGCGGGACGTAAAGAATCTATTCGGCAATTGCTTGAGGAAAGTAATTCTGTAACTGGTCAACATGGTAAGCCGCTTTTCCAGCTCAAGCCTAAAGGCTTTGAAAGCATCGCTGATTTCATGAAAAGTGATGCTCTGTTTGGCTTAGTGACTGCCTCACTTTTTAATGGCTTTCTTTGGCAAGCAGAAAATGTACTGGTTATTACAGAGGCAGAATTATTTACCTCAACAGCAAGACAAAGACGTAAGAGTAAAGGTTCAGAAAATGCTGATCCCGATATGCTCTTTAAGGATTTGTCTGAGCTCAAGATTGGCGACCCGGTAGTACATGCAGAACATGGGATCGGTCGATACCAAGGATTAGTTCTACTTAATCTTGTCCCATCTAAAGAAGCGCCCATTTTTGAAGAGTTCTTGCACTTGCAATACGCGGGGCAAGCAACACTGTATGTACCCGTTCAGCAATTACAGATGGTGACCCGTTACGCGGGCTCTGACCCTGATTCGGCACCCTTGCATCAACTGGGCTCTGGTCAGTGGGATAAAGCCAAAAGAAAAGCTGCTCAACAAATTCGCGATACGGCTGCAGAACTCTTAGGCCTTTATGCAGCCAGAGCCATTCGTAAAGGACATGCGTTTGAATTCTCAGCCCATGACTATGCAGCATTTGCTGAAAGTTTTGGCTTTGAAGAAACACCCGATCAGGCCAACGCCATTGCAGCAGTGATAGGCGATATGACTAGCGGCACTCCAATGGATCGCTTAGTGTGCGGTGATGTTGGCTTTGGCAAAACAGAAGTTGCTCTACGCGCAAGCTTTGTCGCCGTAATGGGTGGCAAACAGGTTGCCATTTTGGCTCCAACCACCTTACTTGCCGAACAACATGTCGCCACTTGGAAAGATCGCTTTGCTGATTGGCCGGTGAAAATTGTTGAGCTATCTCGCTTTAAGACCACGAAAGAAATTAATGCAGCGCTTGAAGCGATCGCCAAAGGAGAAGCCGACATCATTATCGGCACCCATAAATTGCTCTCTAAAGAAACGCAATTTGCTAATCTGGGTTTAGTCATCGTGGATGAAGAGCATCGGTTTGGAGTGCGTCAAAAGGATGCGCTCAAAGCCTTACGTGCAGAAGTTGATATTCTGACTTTGACGGCTACACCCATCCCAAGAACATTGGGGATGGCAATGGAAGGACTGCGCGAGTTCTCCATTATAGCAACGGCACCACAAAAACGCTTAGCAATTAAGACCTTTGTTCGTCGTGAAGGAGATGGCGTCATTCGTGAAGCTGTCCTACGTGAGATTAAGCGTGGTGGTCAGGTCTACTTCTTGCACAATGAAGTAGAAACGATTCAAAATCGTAAACACGCTTTGCAGGAGCTGATTCCTGAGGCGAGCATCAGCGTGGCTCACGGGCAAATGCATGAAAGAGAGCTTGAATCTGTCATGCGTGAGTTTGTCACTCAACGCACCAATATTCTGCTGTGTACTACCATTATTGAGACCGGCATCGATGTACCTACAGCTAACACCATCATCATGCATCGTGCGGATAAGTTTGGCTTGGCGCAGTTACATCAACTGCGTGGTCGTGTTGGGCGCTCTCACCATCAGGCTTATGCATACCTATTGGTACCTGATCCTGAGGCCCTCAGTAAACAAGCCCAATTGCGTTTGAATGCTATTCAAGCCATGGAAGAGCTTGGCTCTGGCTTCTACTTAGCGATGCACGATTTAGAGATACGCGGTGCTGGGGAAGTCTTAGGGGATAAACAGTCGGGCGAAATTCATGAAATTGGCTTTCAGCTATATACCGAGATGCTTAATCGCGCGGTGAAGTCTCTGCGTAGTGGTAAGGAGCCAGACCTGCTCTCTCCTTTGCAAGCCACTACCGATGTCAATTTAGGTGTGCCCGCCCTGTTCCCTGAAGACTATTGCCCTGACGTACATGAGCGCCTCTCTTTATATAAGCGCTTTGCTGGTTGTAATGATTTTTCCGAATTAATGGGTCTACGTGAAGAGTTGGTAGATCGCTTTGGCGATTTACCAGACCAAGCCAAATCTTTTTATGAAACCCACCGCCTGCGTTTAGAAATGGTTGGTTTTGGTATTAAGAAAATAGATGCCAGCACAGCTTCTATCCAAATTCAATTTATTCCAAACCCACCGATTGACCCAATGAAGATTATTCAGCTGATTCAGTCATCAAAACACATTCAGCTGAATGGCCAAGATAAGTTAAAAGTACTGCCCCAAAAAGACCGAGAGTTTGAGAAGCTTGAGCAGCGCTTGGATGTCATTCGACAAGTTTTGCGCCGCTTAAACGAGTCAGCCGTTCTAAGCACTATCATTTAGCTATGCCTAAGCACCAACCGCACCAAACTCTTGTCGCTCTTTCTCGGGAACCCATTTCTGAAAAGCTCATTTTTGAACTGAAGGATCGGGCTTTGCAGTTTGGCGCCACTTTGCACAGTCTTGGCGGTCAAAGATCGAACGGCCCATACCATTCAGATCGTTGGGATTGCAATCAGCACCTAGACATCACTCAGAGAGAATCTTTACGGTCTATTGCAAATATCCATCGGGTAGACCTATGCTTTCTGCAATCAAATTTAATGGTACAAGATATTCGTGTTCTTGCCATGGATATGGACTCTACCCTCATCAATATTGAATGCATCGATGAGATTGCAGACTTTACGGGCAAAAAATCAGCCGTTGCCCAAATTACTGAAGCCACAATGCGCGGTGAGATTAAAGATTTTAAAGAAAGTTTGCGCAGACGCGTAGCGCTTTTAGAGGGTGTACACGCTGATGCTTTGGAATCAGTCTATCGTGAACGCTTACGCCCAAATCCTGGTGCCATTGAGCTTCTTGCAGGCGCCCATCAACGTGGACTCTATACCCTGCTCGTCTCTGGAGGCTTTACCTTCTTCACAGAAAAATTACGGCAACAATTGGGATTCAAGCAATCCCAAGCTAATACGCTCGAGATCATTGATGGCAGGCTCACTGGCAAGGTGCTCGGCGATATTGTTGATGGCGCCGCGAAAGCGGCTCATTTAGATGACGCCTGCCGCAACTTAGGTTGCAGCAAAGCCAACGCAATCACGATGGGTGATGGTGCAAACGATCTGATCATGATGAATGGCTCAGGTATTAGTGTTGCCTATCAAGCAAAACCCATCGTTAAAGAAAAAGCCGACGCGGCTTTTGACCACGTCGGCTTGGATGCTGCTTTGCTGCTGATTACTTAAGATTACTTAGGCGATTTACATACGCTCAAAAATAGTCGCAATACCTTGACCGCCACCGATACACATGGTGACCAAAGCATATTTGCCTTGTACACGCTGTAATTCATGAAGCGCTTTAGTTGCAATCGCTGCACCAGAGCAGCCAATAGGGTGACCTAAAGCAATCGCTCCACCATTCACGTTCGTCTTAGCAGGATCTAAACCGAGGCCTTTCGTAACTGCCAAAGCTTGCGCTGCAAACGCTTCGTTAGACTCGATCACATCGATTTGATCTAATTTCAGGCCAGCGCGCTCCAGAGCAAGTTTGGTCGCAGGGATTGGGCCTTCGCCCATAATGTGGTTTGGAACGCCAGCTACTGCGTATGACACTAAACGTGCGATAGGTTTATGCCCAGCCTTCTTAGCAGTTTCAGCATCAGCCAATACAAAAAACGCTGCGCCGTCATTAATACCAGATGCATTGCCAGCAGTCACTGAGCCGCCTTCTTTTTTAAACACGGCCTTCATCTTGGCAAGTGTTTCCATAGTGGTATCAGGCTTGCAATGCTCATCGGTATCAAACACGATGTCGCCCTTGCGAGTTTTGATCGTGATTGGAACGATTTGTGATTTAAAGCGGCCTTCTTTAATGGCATTTGCTGCACGACGGTGTGACTCCACTGCCAATGCATCTTGCTCTTCACGGGTGAGCTTCCATTTTTCAACCAGGTTTTCTGCTGTAACGCCCATATGGCCAACACCAAATGGATCAGTTAGAACAGCCACCATTAAATCGAGCATTTTGGTATCACCCATACGAGCGCCACTGCGCATCGCTGGTGAACCATACATACCGCGCGACATTACTTCAACACCACCACCAATACCGTAATCACAATCACCCAACATAATTTGCTGAGCAGTGGTCACAATCGCTTGCAAACCAGAACTGCACAAACGGTTCAGCGCCATTGCGACAGAATCCATAGGCAAACCTGCCTGAATCGAAGCAACCCGTGCAACGTAAGCGTAACGACTATCAGTTGGAATCGTGTTGCCAACCGTCACGTAATTAATCAAAGCGGGATCTACACCAGAGCGAGTTACTGCTTCTTTCATGACGATTCCACCAAGCTCTGAAGGCTCAAAGCTGCTCAAAGAACCATTGAAGGTACCGATTGCTGAACGAACAGCACTTAAGACAACGACATCACGACTCATATCAATCCCCTTAGCTATGCCCAAAAATGGGCTGAATTTCCACTTACTTCATTAAACAAATAATATATTTAAAAAATCTTCAAGTTTCGGCTATTAGATCATGCCCTTGGGAGCTAATGACAGTAGCGCGGATGATTTCTCCGGCTCGGTACCGCTTAGAAGGCTTACTGGGAGGCAAAACCCTGACTAAACCATCGATTTCAGGGGCATCACCAATGCTGCGGCCAATTCCACCAGATTCGTCTACCCGATCAATCATGACTTGGATTCGCTTGCCGACTTTCTTGGTAAGCCGCTGAATAGAAATTTCTTCGGCTTTAGCCATAAATCTGGCTTTGCGTTCATCACGAATAGCCTCGGGCACTGGGTTATCTAACTGATTGGCAGTTGCGCCATCCACAGGGGAATAAGCAAAACATCCAGCACGGTCAATTTGGGCTTCATCAAAAAAGTTGAGCAAGTGCTCAAATTCCTCTTCAGTCTCGCCAGGGAAGCCTGCAATAAAAGTACTGCGAATCACTAACTCAGGACAAGCTTGGCGCCAAGCCAGAATGCGCTCTATATTTTTTTCACCACTAGCAGGACGCTTCATACGCTTAAGGACATCTGGGTGGGCATGCTGTAAAGGAATATCGAGATAGGGCAAAACACCATAACCGTACTCTGAGAACTCCGCCATTAAAGGCAATATGTCATCCACATGAGGATATGGGTAAACGTAATGGAGCCTTACCCAGGCTTGATGTTCGCGTGCGATTTGATTTAGGGCATTCACCAGATCAAACATTCTGGTTTTGACTGGCTTGCCATCCCAAAAGCCAGTGCGATATTGAATGTCAACACCGTAAGCACTAGTGTCTTGTGATACGACCAACAGTTCTTTAACGCCCGACTCAAAGAGACGCTTAGCCTCTTGCAACACTTCGCCAATGGGGCGAGAAACTAAGTCTCCGCGCATGCTAGGAATAATGCAGAACGTGCAGCGATGATTGCAGCCTTCAGAAATCTTGAGGTACGCATAATGCTTTGGCGTAAGCTTCACACCAATCGGCGGAACTAAATCAGTGAAGGGATCATGTGGTTTAGGCAGATGCAAGTGGATTGCCTGCATCACCTCAGCAGTCGCATGTGGGCCGGTAACGGCGAGAACTTTCGGGTGAATGCTTTGGATCAGATCGCTACCATCTGCATTTTTTCTGGCACCTAAGCAACCAGTAACAATCACTTTGCCATTTTCTGCGAGCGCCTCACCGATGGCAGACAGACTCTCCTCCACAGCGGAGTCAATAAATCCACAAGTATTAACAACGACGAGATCAGCGCCAGAATAATCTTTAGCAGTCTCATAACCCTCTGCACTCAGTTGCGTGAGGATCAGCTCAGAATCTACTAAAGCCTTGGGGCAACCCAAGGATACAAAACCAATTTTTCCAGCCACAACTATTCTTTTTCGGTTTTATTAGGCTGTGGTGAAAATGGAAAGCTACTGAACATATTGTGAGAGCCTTGCATCTGCTCCTGCATCTTGACGAACAAGTCTTTACTCTGTTCCATGTAGTTCCCCATCAAACCCTGCATGAGGGGGTTCTGGAGGTTTAGCATTTGTGACCAGGCCTCAGGAGTACTGCTAGCACCCAAGCCTCTAGTTTGATCACCTAACTTGTTGTGAATATCTACAAAAGATTGCATGGTCTTTTCGAGATAATTGCCCATCAAACCTTGCATCGAGTTTCCATAGAAACGAATGATTTGGGAAAGCATTTGGGATGAGAATACGGGTGCGCCACCAGCCTCTTCTTCCAAAATAATTTGCAACAGAATATTGCGCGTCAGATCTTCATCTGTTTTGGCATCAACGACCTTAAAACTTTCACTAGTCATGACCAGGCCTTTGATGTCAGCTAAGGTGACATAAGTACTGGTCTGGGTGTCATAGAGACGACGATTGGGATACTTCTTAATCAGCCGATCTTCACCAACTCTTTTGGTACGGGTAGCCATTTTTTTCCTTACGGTTTACTGCAACGCAACATCGGCATAGTTTATCCCTAGTTTAAGCAAAAGGAAAATAAGCCATGTTGCGCTACAACAAAATACTTTTTACCTACATTAACCAGTGTGAATACCGCCATTGAGGGAGAAGTCTGCCCCAGTCGCATAGCCACCATCTTCAGATGCAATCCAGCAGCATATAGAAGCAATCTCATCCGGGGTTCCTAAGCGCTTTACAGGAATCCCAGCAACAATCTTCTCCAAGACATCCTCGCGAATAGCCTTAACCATATCGGTGCCGATATAACCGGGCGAAACCGTATTCACAGTAACGCCTTTGGTAGCTACTTCTTGTGCCAAAGCCATAGTGAAGCCATGCAGACCTGCTTTTGCAGTGGAATAGTTGCATTGACCAAACTGACCTTTTTGGCCATTCACAGAGGAAATATTAATAATTCTTCCCCAGTTGTTATCCACCATACCGTCAATCACTTGCTTGGTGACATTAAACAAGGAATTCAGATTGGTATCAATCACCGCTTTCCAAGCATCAGGAGTCATCTTGCGGAAAACGCTATCGCGTGTGATACCTGCGTTATTAACTAAAACATCAACCCGACCAACCTCTGCTTTGACCTTTTCAAAGGCGGCAACCGTGCTATCCCAGTCCGATACGTTACCCTCTGAGGCAATGAAGTCATAGCCTAAGGCTTTTTGCTCACCAATCCAACGGTCCTTACGTGGTGAATTTGGGCCACAGCCTGCAATCACCTTAAATCCATCTTTTGCCAAACGTTGGCAAATAGCGGTACCAATGCCACCCATACCACCAGTTACGTATGCGACTTTTTGAGACATCACTTTCCCCTTAAAAAAACCTTCGTTAATGATTTATCTTGCAATCGGACTATGCTGCTTTTTCTTTCACATAAATGCCCGGAGCAGCTTCCATCTTTTGATATTTCGTATTACCAAATGTTTTGCTAGCCGGCTTTTGTTCGCCACCAAATGGTTCAAGCCATTTAGTGTAGTTGGGCCACCAACTTCCAGGAATCTGCTTAGCGCCTTCAACCCACTTTTCTGCCGTAGATGCAATCTTGTTATTTTCAAAGTAGTAGCGCTTATTTTTAGCGGGCGGATTAATGACGCCAGCAATGTGCCCAGAGGCACCTAACACAAAACGATTTTTTCCCTTCAAAATATGGGTAGACTGATAAGCAGATTGCCAAGGAACAATGTGATCTTCTTGTGAGGCATAGACATATGCAGGACATTTGATCTTGCCCAAATCAACCTTCTCACCGCAAATCTTCACCTTGCCAGGTTTAATCAGATCATTTTGCAAGTAGGTATGACGCAAATACCAACAATACATATTGCCCGGTAAGTTCGTGGAATCACCGTTCCAGTACAACAAATCAAATGGTGGCGGAGAATTTCCCTTCAGGTAATTCTCGACAACATAATTCCAGACTAAATCGTTTGGACGCAAGAATGAGAAGGTATTGCCTAGATCAAGACCGGACATCATGCCGTATTTGCCACCCTTACCGCCAATGGTATTCTCGCGCATCTCGACCATGCCTTCATCAATGAAGACATCCAAGATGCCAGTGTTCGTAAAGTCAAGCAAAGTCGTAAATAGCGTCAAGCTAGCCGCTGGATGTTCATCACGCGCAGCTAAGACGGCAAGCGCTGAAGTTGTTAAGGTTCCACCAACGCAAAAGCCTAGGATATTGATCTGCTTTGATTCACTAATATTTTGAGCGACTTCAATCGCCTTAATAACGCCTTTACCCACATAGTCATTCCAACTCACCTCTGCCATCGAGGCATCTGGATTCTTCCAAGAAACTAGAAAGACAGTATGCCCTTGCGAAACCATATGACGGACTACCGAGTTATCAGGTTGCAAATCCAGAATGTAGTACTTATTAATACAAGGGGGCACCATTAAGTATGGGCGCTCGAAAACCGTTTCCGTTAATGGCGTGTATTGAATCAGCTCAAATAACTCATTACGAAACACCACATGACCTTCTGTAGTAGCAATATTTTTTCCAACCTCAAAAGCACTTTCATCGGTGATCGAGACTTTGCCCTTTTTCATATCCCCAAGGAGATTCACAATTCCTTTTTGAATGGATTGACCTTGAGTGCTAATAATATTTTCCAAAACCTCTGGATTAGTGGCAATGAAATTCGATGGTGAGAGTGCGTCAATCATTTGTTCGGTCGTGAACAAAATTTTCTGACGAGTCTTTTCATCCGTCTCTACTGCTTGCGCCAAAGATATTAAATGTTTGGAGTTCAATAAATAAGTGGCAGCAATCACTTTGCTCCATGAGGAATGCCAAGCCTTGCCAGCAAAGCGACGGTCTTTGACTTCTATCGCCTCAGGATTGGTAGCAATATGCGCAAGCTCTGCAAAATATTCTTTTTGAATTTCAGTTAAACGCTCTTGTGGAATCAGCGCCATATGGTGCGGCGCCAAAGAAGGCGTTGCACCCGGATTCATACCTGCAAACATAGTGATCTCTTTAAATTAGTAAAGCCATTCTCCATCCATAAGGCATATAGAGTTATACGCAATAACCCTAGCTAAATTCTGAATCTAGTAGTAACCCTCACATGGGGGAAAACATAGAGGGGTTACTTAGCGTCAGATATCCAGATGAGACTTGCAAACCTACCAGTTTCTCCATCACGGCGATAGGAGAAAAATTGATCTGCCTGCGTGACTGTGCAATATTGACCACCAAAAATCTGATCAACGCCTACGGACTCAAGTCTGCTACGTGCCAATAAGTAAATGTCAGCTAAATACTTTCCTGGTTTTTCAGCAATTGGTGAAAAAGCGGATTGGGGATATGAAATCCCAAAATCCTGAAATGCATTAAGCACGTCTTGCCCTACTTCAAAAGCCTGAGGCCCAATCGCGGGTCCAAGCCAAGCGATGATGTTTTTATCTGCATCCTGACTGATAAGCTTTGTCATTTCAGTGACCGTATTTTCCAAAACGCCTGCACATAAGCCTCTCCAGCCAGCATGGGCTGCACCAATCACCGTACCGCTCTGATTTGTGAATAACACAGGCAAACAATCGGCGGTCATGATGGCCAAGACTTCATTGGGGATGTTAGTCACGACTGCATCAGCTTCTAGCAATCGTGTGCTAGGTGTGCTTACTTTGACACCATGGATTTGCTTTAACCAAATAGGGTCAGCTGGCAGATAAGTTCTCAAAAGCGCCCGATTGGCTAATACGTTCTCAGGCAAATCACCCACATGATCCCCAAGATTGAACGAATCAAAAGGCGCTAGACTAACTCCACCAGTTCTTTTAGTGACTAGAGTCTGGATTGATAAGGGCGCATCCCACTCTGGTTTTAAGAATCCATTAGTCAGACTAGTCATGAGTGCGTTCGTTATGAATAGAAGCTAATACAGTTGCCTCTTGAGGAAGATCCGCTTCCGACATGCCAACCTGGGGCAACAACTGCATTAAATCCAGTGGTGGCAAACGAAACCAGCTAACCAGCTCTTGCGTTACAGGGTGCTGCAGACTCAGCGCAAAGGCATGTAATGCTTGACGCTCAAATGACAGACTTTTTGCTACGCCCGGAGTTTTCTTGCGATAGACCGGGTCCCCAAGCAATGGAAATCCGAGTGATTCGAGATGCACCCGAATCTGATGAGTACGCCCCGTCTCTAAACGACATTCCAATAAAGCAAGGGGTGATTCTAAAAATGTTGATTTCGCTAAGCGTCTAAATAATGTTGCTGCTGGTTTACCTTGTGGACTGCCTGCCGCCATCTTTAAACGATCACGTTGATCTCGACCAACCGATGCCAACACCTTGCCTTGACTAGGAGCCCCTCCCCAAACCCAGGCTAAATATCTTCGGCCTACGGTTCTATCTTGCAGTTGTCTGACGAGAGAGGTTTGAGCTTGAGCGGTTCTCGCAACCACCATCAAGCCAGAGGTATCTTTATCTAGTCGATGCACAATACCTGCCCGCGGTAAAGATTTGAGTTCTGGGTATTTAAATAGCAGCCCATTTAACAAAGTTCCCGACCAATTACCCGCTGCGGGATGCACTACTAGACCTGGGGGTTTATTGATCACAATGATGGCATCGTCCTCGTAAACCACTTCCAAAGGGATGTTTTCTGGACTAAAGGCAAATTGCTCCGGCATTTCTTGCGGAAATACCTTAATGCTCTCGCCACCTCTCAGTAAATAACGGGCTTTGGTGACCTTGCCGTCAACCATCACAGCACCCGTTTCTACCCAGGTCTTTAGCCGATTCCGTGAATAATCTGGCAAAGAGCCCGCTAGTACCTTGTCGAGGCGTTCACCAGCCATCTCCGGGGGAATTTCCAGGGAGATGAAATCCTCTTCATCGATATAATCAACAGGATTCGAATCAGGAGTTTGCGGCAATGCCACGCTTAAAGAGCCTTTCAGTTATGTCCGACGTAATATCAGACCCCAGTTTAAGGCTTGCTGGGTCACCTGCCCCTCAAAAAATCATTCCCCGTTCAAGCATGGGTTTACTCACCCTGCTTTTGACTTGCATGTGTGCTTTATTGGTTTTAAGTGGCTGTGCTGGTAGTGATGGGCAAAAGGATGACACTGATATTTGGTCAGAATCTAAACTCTACTCAGAAGCAACCGATAAATTAAATGATGGTGACTTTGCGAAGTGCGGCAAATATTTTGACAAATTAGAGGCCCGTTTTCCTTTTGGACCGTATTCACAGCAAGCCCAAATTAATGCCGCCTATTGTTATTGGAAAGCGCAAGAGCAAACTCAAGCACTGGTAGCGATCGATCGTTTCATCAAATTACATCAAGGTAGCCCTACCTTGGACTACGCCTACTATCTCAAAGGTCTCATTACCTTTAACGATGATTTAGGATGGCTTGGTAAATTTACAGGGCAAGATTTAAGTGAACGCGATCCGAAGGCTGCTAAAGAAGCATTTGAATCCTTCAAAACAGTTGTTGAGCGCTTCCCCAATAGCAAATATGCGCCAGACTCATTGGATCGCATGCGCTATATCGTGAACTCACTGGCTGAGGCAGACGTGATCGTTGCCCGTTTCTACTATCAACGGGGCGCCTATCTGGCTTCTGCAAACCGCGCGCAACTGGTGATCCGTGATTACGACCGTGCTCCAGCCGTAGAAGAGGCTCTGTATCTCTTGACGAAGTCCTACGAAAAATTGGGTATGACTCAATTAAGTAATGACACTGCGCGTGTTTTTAAACTGAACTTCCCAGACAGTCAAATGCTAGAAACTGGACAACGTGTTCAAAAAGAACGCAAATGGTGGCAGATCTGGAATAAGTAATCTAGCGTTTGCAATAACGTTATAAAGGATCCTCTTCAATAGAGGATTTTTTATTGAAAGTCTATTTAATCGCGACTGGCACTCTTGGCGCTACCGCACAAAGCAGCTCGTAGCCAATAGTGTCACTCATGCGTGCCACCTCATCTACTGGAACCTGGTCACCCCAGAGCTCTACGACACTGCCGATCTTGGCGTTTGGTGCATTTCGTAAATCTACACTCAACATATCCATAGATACCCGCCCAACGATCGGACAAATAATGCCGCCACCTGCTTTACTATCATCACCGACCCAAACCGGTGTGCCATCCTTTGCCTGACGTGGATAACCATCCGCATAACCGCAAGCCACTATGCCAATCCGCATGTTCTCAGAAGCTTCATAACGACCGCCATATCCTATGCGATCACCTGCTTGAAGATCTTGAATATCAATAATCTCACTCTGCAGCTGCATCACCGCTTTGAGATGAGCATGCTCAATGTCCGAATATAGGCCTGTAGGAGATGCGCCATAGAGCATGATGCCAGGACGCACCCAGTCGCCGAGAGCATTGCGATGCCATAGAATTGCTGCGGAGTTTGCTAAAGAGGTAGGTGCCTCAAGGCCTTCAATAGTTTGATTGAATAGCTCTAACTGACTATCGACTGTAGGCTGACGATCAATTTGATCTGCATTAGCAAAATGCGTCATGTGATGCATGCGGTAAGCTGCGGCATGAAGACGATGAAAGGCCGTTCTATAGGCGGCTGGTTTTAAACCCAGACGATTCATGCCCGTGTTCATTTTCAGAAAAACACTAATGGGCTTGTGGACTTTATCTGCATAACGTTCGAGCCACTCGATTTGCGCTTCACAGTGGACCACCAAATCACAATGCAATTCCTGGCTTAGGCCCATTTCACTCTCATGAAATAAGCCTTCTAACAGCAAAATTCGCCCTTGCCAGCCATTTTCTCTTAACCAAACCGCATCCTGTATATCTAATAATGCAAACCCGTCAGTTGATTCAAGGCCCTTGAGCGCCGCCTCAAAACAATGCCCATATGCCCTAGCCTTAATAACGGACCAAATTTTTGACTCCGGGGCAAGCTCCCGAACACGGTTTAAGTTATGCTGAAAGGCATGTGAATGAATAGATGCCAAAATTGGTCTATTGATTAAGCTATTAACCGAAGCGCTCATATCCACCCCTCCTTTCATGTTTTAATTGTATTAATGACTAGATTGTACGAATGAACCGTAGTTTTTACATCATTATGGCGGCGCAATTTTTTTCGTCGCTTGCTGATAACGCATTGCTGATTGCAGCAATTGCCCTCTTGGCCCAGCTTAGCGCTCCGGCCTGGATGACTCCTTTGCTTAAATTGTTCTTCGTTTTATCGTATGTTGTGCTGGCTGCCTTTGTTGGTGCGTTTGCTGATTCTCGCCCCAAAGGTAATGTCATGTTCATTACTAACACGATTAAATTCGTTGGTTGTGTGGCAATGCTCTTTGGTGGGCACCCTTTATTGTCTTACGCTATTGTTGGTCTCGGTGCTGCAGCCTACTCTCCTGCAAAGTATGGCATCTTGACGGAATTGCTTCCTCCTGAAAAGTTGGTTGCCGCCAATGGTTGGATTGAGGGATTGACAGTAGGCTCTATCATTTTGGGTACGGTATTAGGGGGTGTTTTAATTAGTAGCACCGTCTCGCAAAGCCTGCTTTCCTTGGATATGCCGAGCATTGATACCGGCATAGATACACCCGCAGAATCAGCAATCCTCATCATCATGATGATTTATGTCATCGCCGCATTAATCAATCTGAAGATTCCAGATACCGGCGCACGCTATGTGGCCCAGAAAACCAATCCCATAGAATTAATTAAAGATTTCTCCGTCTGCTTTAAGACGCTTTGGGATGATCGCCTGGGTCAAATCTCTTTGGCGGTGACTACCTTGTTCTGGGGTGCTGGCGCCACCTTGCAGTTCATTGTGATTAAGTGGGCACAGGTAGCGCTGCATATGAATCTCTCACAAGGCGCTATTTTGCAAGCCATTTCCGCGGTTGGCGTTGCTGGCGGAGCGGTCTGGGCGGCTTGGCGCGTACCTTTGCGCAATTCACTCAATGTACTTCCCTATGGAATCGCCATGGGGCTGGTTGTTTGCGTATTAGCGATTTACAACTCCGATATGTTGCCAAATACGCCATTGCTGACAATAGGCAAAATGCAAGTTACCTTAAATCTATTGCCGGCTTATTTCTTACTCATTTTGGTGGGCTGGTTAGCGGGATATTTTGTGGTGCCCATGAATGCGCTATTGCAACATCGTGGTCATGTACTGATGTCAGCTGGACATTCCATCGCAGTGCAAAACTTCAATGAAAATATTTCGGTATTGGGAATGCTGGCGATGTACTCATTATTAATCTGGCTTGATCTACCGGTTCAATACGTCATCATTGGATTTGGCTTAGTGGTGAGTCTCATCATGTGGCTAGTGATTCGGCGTCATGCCCGCAACCAAGCTGAATATGACTCTATGCACCTTATCGGTGAACACAAGCACTAAGACAGCACTAGATTAAGTATTTTGTAGGATAGATTTAGCCAGCAAGAGGTCTTGCCAAAGCAGGGTCTTATCTTTTGACTTTGTTGCTAATTGAGCCAAATCGAAAGTGGCAACCACCGGAATCTCATCATCATTTCCGGTGTTCAGAGCCAAGATCGTCTCGCGCAACTGCGGCAATGGATCACGCTCACCCGTAATTTTTTGTGCTGTCGGGCCGCCAAAGGCGATAGCAACTAGCGGGACAGCATTTTCTGACGCATGCATTTTAGAAAGATTGTCATTTGGGCTTTTCCACGACCATTCATTACTCGCTAAGCCTAAAACACGAATGACATTCTGAAACAATATCTGGGCATCACCCTGGGGTTGGCTTCCAAAAAACCACCAATGTGCCTTGGGGGCACTTTCAGTTGATACCGCTACATTTACTACAAGCTGTGACTGCGTGACATTGGCAACTTCAGCCGAACCATCCCGCGCAGTCCACTCTGTAATGCCCATTTCTTTTAAGAAGCTTGAATGCGTGTTGGTCATGACTCTAGCTTAATCGATTTAGCCATCACGATGGCATCTTCTCGATTACCAGGCCCTTCGCTGGCAGGATAATAATTTTTGCGCACCCCGATTTGTTCATACCCAAGCTTTTGATACAGGGCGACAGCAGACTCATTGGAAGGCCTTACCTCAAGAATAATGCGTGGCATGTTCTGCTGTGAAGCGACGCCTTCAATGGTTGCCATCATGCGCGTTCCTAGCCCTAGTTGGCGTAACTTAGGGGCAACAGTGATATTTAAAAGATGTAACTCATCTACCGCTGGATACAGAATGCAATAAGCCCACAGGACTTGCGGATCAAGATAGCTCCCTGGCATTGCATTCGCTTGATCAAGCTGTGGTCTGATGCAATAAGCCCAATGACCTGCAGCCAAGGAATCGGAAAAATTACCTCTAGTCCATGGATGAATATGAGAAATCGATTCGATTGCCAGGACATCATCTAGATCAGCCACCTGCATCGGCATAAAGGTTAGCTCAGCGCCATCATCCTGCATAGTCATTACCGCGTACCTTTTTTGAAGGCAATTTCACGTTCATTCGTCGTGAAAGCAACTTTATTGCGCACATAGAGTGGCTCTAGCTGATTGACCGAGATTTGCTGTCCAGCCTTAAACATCTGTTGAGCTAGCTCTAAGATGCCCAATGCGGAAATGGAGATTTCTGGATCAAGCGCTTCACTGGGAAAAGAATGATTTACAAATAAGCGCTCGCCAAATTCTTTAATCGCGCTACCAGCAAGGTATTGGATATTCCTTAAATCAATCTCTTCAGGCTTTGAAAGTTGGATATTGCCAATACGTAAAGGAAGGGATGTGGAGTCATTGAATTCATACTTCGCCCAATAGATCTCGCCCATACGAGCATCAACAGCAATCACAAATTGAGTTGGCTTGATCTTGGCAAAATGAGGTGTTTTGCTCAGTTGCGCCGCAATGGCATCCAAGCTAGCAACTGGCAGGACGGGTAGATTTGCCGCTATCGCAAGACCTTGAACTGCTGCAAGGCCTAAACGCACCCCAGTAAATGCGCCCGGGCCAATACCTATCGCAATCGCATCAAGTTGAGAAAGTTGCTGATTTGCTTGGGCCAGTAAATTTTCAATCCAAGGCAATAAGCATTGGCTAGCGCCCGCCGACACCAATTCGTGTCGGAGCTGAGGTGCTGAATCACCTAAAGATAAAGCCACCGAACACCAAGCTGAGGAAGTGTCGATGGCCAATAATCGCGTCAATTCAAGTTCGCTTTATGGTTGTGATTATCTAAAGACTAAATTATGAACGCAATCCCGCGATGACTTCAGGAGGAGCTTGAACCAACTCAATGAGGACGCCCTCTCCACTGATCGGAAATTCATCGTTACCCTTGGGATGGACAAAGGTGATGTCGTAGCCCGCAGCGCCCTTGCGAATACCTCCAGGAGCAAAACGTAAGCCATTAGCGGAGAGCCATTCAACCGCCTTAGGAAGGTCATCCACCCACAATCCGATGTGATTGAGGGGTGTTTGATGTACGGCAGGCTTTTTCTCAATATCCAATGGTTGCATCAGATCTACTTCTATCTCATGGGCACCGTTTCCAATCGCACAAATATCTTCATCCACGTTTTCACGCTCCGAGACAAAGGTAGTTTTGTACTCAAAGCCGAGCATCTCTACCCAAAGTTTTTTGAGGCGATCTTTGCTTGTGCCGCCAATAGCGATTTGTTGAATACCGAGAATTTTGAACGGTTTAGCTGTCATGGATGATGGTCCTGCTTATTCAAAACGAATGATGAGTTGATCTACCGCCAAGCTTTCACCTTCTTTGGCGCAGATTTCTGAAACAATCCCATCCTGTGCTGCAGAGATTGTGTTCTCCATCTTCATCGCTTCAATTGAAGCTAATTTTTGACCCGCTGTGACGGCTTCACCCACCTTAACAGCAAGTTTCGTGAGCAAACCTGGCATGGGAGACATCACCAACTTCGAGGTATCTGGTGGAAGCTTTACTGGCATGCGACGCTGGAGTTCGGCCCCTAATGGACTCAACACCATACATTCGTAATGCGCGCCATCAAGTACTAAGTAGAGCCGAACACCCTTGCGCTCTACTTGTGCCGTAATCTTGCTGGTACGGTTAATCGTGGCATGTAAAGCCAGCTGACCTGGACGCCAATCACTCTCAATGTCATAACGGCTAACACCATCTGCATCATCAATATATACAGAATAGATGCCATCTTTTAATTCAATGCGCACTGCCTCTTCATACGGATCAATCATTGATCCTGTTTTCTTACCAGTGACCACGACAAACTTCTTGGCAATCACCATTTCGTGACCAGCCAATTGACCATCAATCATCTTGATATGCTCAAGATAGCGATAGCGCATAAAGGCAGCTAGGGCTGCAAGGCGTTTTGGGTCTGCAGGCTGCACAGAATCCTTCTTAAAGCCTTCTGGATATTCTTCAGCGATAAAGCCCGTTGTGAAATCGCCATTCACGAAACGGGGATGTTGCAGTAAAGCAGCCTGAAACGGTATATTCGAATGAATACCGCGAATGACAAAATCATTCAAGGCAGCACGCATCTTTTCAATTGCCTCAGCACGATCTTTGCCGTGCACGATTAACTTCGCAATCATAGAGTCGTAGTACATCGGAATTTCACCGCCTTCGTATACACCGGTATCTACTCGTACTCCATTAATGGACTCCGGTGGACGATATTTCACAAGACGGCCTGTGGATGGTAGGAAGTTGCGAAATGGATCATCTGCATTAATGCGACACTCCATTGACCAACCATCCAACTTCACATCCGCTTGTTTAAATGCTAACTTTTCCCCAGCCGCTACCCGAATCATCTGCTCAACCAAGTCAAGACCAGTAATGCTTTCCGTTACGGGATGTTCCACCTGCAAGCGCGTATTCATCTCTAAGAAGTAGAAAGACTTATCTTTGCCTACCACGAACTCCACAGTGCCAGCAGACTGGTAGTTCACAGCTTTAGCAAGGGCAACGGCTTGCTCACCCATCGCTTTACGGGTAACAGGATCAATAAATGGAGATGGCGCCTCTTCGATCACCTTTTGGTGACGACGCTGAATTGAGCAATCGCGTTCATTCAGATAGACTACGTTGCCATGTGAATCACCCAAGACCTGAATCTCAATATGACGCGGACCTTCCACAAACTTCTCAATAAAGATCCGATCATCGCCAAAACTATTCATCGCTTCGGTTTTGCAGGCAGCAAAACCTTCGGCTGCTTCGTGATCATTCGAGGCAACACGTAAACCTTTACCCCCACCGCCAGCAGAAGCCTTTATCATGACTGGGTAGCCAATACCTTGCGCAATTTTTACCGCCTCATCTGTTGTGGCAATTGCCTCGTTGTGGCCAGGGATCGTGTTGACCTTGGCTTCTGATGCCAGCTTTTTGGAGGCAATTTTGTCGCCCATTGCTGCAATCGATTCATGCTTCGGACCAATAAAGACAATGCCCTCTTCTTCACATCGGTTAGCAAATTGCTCATTCTCGGATAAGAAACCATATCCTGGATGGACTGCTTCAGCACCAGTATCTTTGCAGGCTTGAATAATACGATCCATTACAAGATAGGATTCACGGGAAGGCGCCGGTCCAATACAGATGGCTTCATCCGCCATCTGAACGTGACGCGCCTCTTTATCTGCCTCAGAATAAACAGCCACTGTCTTGATGCCCATTTTTTTGGCGGTTTTCATGACACGGCAAGCAATCTCTCCGCGATTAGCAATCAAAATTTTCTTAAACATTTTCGTAGTCATCATCTATCAGCGCCTTTACAGAGGGATATTGCCGTGTTTACGCGCAGGATTTTTTAAATCCTTATCTTTGAGCATTGCGAGCGAACGGGCAATCCGTTTGCGAGTCTCATGCGGGAGGATGACATCGTCAATATAGCCACGACGCCCTGCAACAAAGGGGTTTGCAAACTTGGCTTTGTACTCTGCTTCACGGGCAGCGATCTTTATTGGCTCAGATTTTTCTTCACGAAATATAATCTCGACCGCACCCTTAGGGCCCATCACCGCAATCTCTGCTGAAGGCCAAGCAAAATTCACGTCGCCACGCAAGTGCTTAGAGGCCATCACGTCATAAGCGCCACCATAGGCTTTACGAGTAATCAAGGTCACTTTAGGTACAGTGCAATCTGCATAGGCATAGAGTAACTTCGCACCGTGTTTAATAATGCCGCCATATTCTTGGGCGGTACCTGGCATAAAGCCTGGCACATCAACTAAAGTCACTACCGGAATATTGAAGGCATCACAGAAACGGACAAAACGCGCTGCCTTGATAGATGCCTTGATATCTAAGCAACCAGCCAAGACTAATGGTTGGTTCGCAACAATACCAATAGAGCGACCTTCCATGCGAGCAAAGCCAATCACGATGTTCTTAGCATAGTCGGGTTGAAGTTCAAAGAACACGCCATCATCCACAATCTTTTCAATCAACTCTTTCATGTCATAAGGTTGATTTGGATTAGATGGCACTAAGGTATCGAGAGAAAAATCAGGCTCTTCTGTGCGGTTTGCCCCTTTGATCAAGGGCGGTTTTTCACGGTTAGAAAGCGGCAAGTAGTTAAAGAAGCGACGCAACATCATGATGGCATCCACATCATTGTCAAAGGCCAAGTCGCAAACACCAGAAACGGTTGAGTGCGTTACTGCCCCACCCAACTCCTCAGAAGTCACGTCCTCATGAGTCACGGTCTTAACCACTTCCGGACCAGTAACAAACATATAAGAGCTGTCTTTCACCATGAAGATGAAATCCGTCAACGCCGGCGAATACACGGCTCCACCAGCAGACGGGCCCATGATTAAGGAGATTTGTGGAATCACTCCTGAGGCTGTGACGTTACGCTGGAAAATCTCTGCATAGCCACCTAATGAAGCTACGCCCTCTTGGATACGCGCACCACCTGAGTCATTCAAACCAATCACGGGAGCACCGACTTTGAGCGCTTGGTCCATGATCTTGCAAATCTTCTCAGCATGGGCTTCTGATAATGAGCCGCCAAGAACCGTAAAGTCTTGTGAGAACACAAATACCAAACGACCATTGATCATTCCATAACCAGTCACAACGCCATCACCTGGCACTGTTTGATCGGCCATGCCAAAGTCGTGGCAACGATGCTCTACGAACATATCCCACTCTTCAAAAGTGCCAGCATCGAGTAAGAGCTCGATACGCTCACGAGCAGTTAACTTGCCCTTAGCGTGCTGAGCCTGAATACGCTTTTGGCCACCGCCTAAGCGTGCTAGCTCGCGCTTTGCTTCCAGTTGTTGAATGATGTCTTGCATTGCCCGACTCCTTAGAAAAATTCGTGTCCCATGGACTCCAATAGGCGTCTTGCTGCTACTGAAGGCGCCATGGTTCCCTGGTTTACTTGTGCCACTAAGCTTGGTAGAAGCGCTTGAACCGCTTCATTACTACGAAATGCATTCTTTAAGCCAGCATCAATACGATCCCACATCCAGGCACCAGCCTGTTGCTGACGACGTGAATCAAACTTACCATTGGCTTGCTGCAGTTTTTGAAAATGCGTGACCTTATCCCACAACTCAGGAACACCTTTGCCCTCTAAAGCGCTTAATGTCATGACAGTGGGATGCCAAAAGTCTTCATCGTGCGAAGCATGGTCAGGATTTCCCTGGAAGCCCAAGAGACGTAATGAACTGGTGATAAAAAGTTGCGCGCGCATTGCCGCAGCTGGATCTAGATCAACCTTATTGATCACAATCAGATCTGCGATCTCCATGACGCCTTTTTTAATCGCTTGCAAATCATCGCCAGCATTGGGTAATTGAAGTAGCAAGAACATATCCGTCATGCCTGCGACTGCAATCTCACTTTGACCAACACCGACTGTTTCAACGATGATGATGTCAAAGCCAGCAGCCTCTGCCACCAGCATGGCCTCACGGGTTTTTTCAGCAACACCTCCGAGCGTCAATGACGATGGGCTGGGGCGAATGAAGGCATTCTCTAGAACGGATAAACGCTCCATACGCGTTTTATCCCCCAGAATGGAGCCGCCTGACAAACTAGAGGAAGGATCGATTGCAAGTACGGCAACACGATGTCCCTTTTCAATTAAATACAGACCAAGCGTTTCAATGAGCGTTGATTTACCAACCCCTGGAACTCCCGAAATACCTAAGCGAAAGGACTTGCCTGTTTTAGGTAAAAGCGCATTAAGGACATCATCAGCGCGCTTGCGATGATCTAAGCGAGTGGATTCCAACAAGGTAATGACCTTTGCCAATGCACGTCGCTGTTTAAGCGAGGGTGCGCCAGTAAGATCGGCTATTAGCGCTAGGTCGGCAACTTCAAGCATGCTCGTAAATAAGTTAGTTTTGTATCAAACAGGTTTTACAGATTGACGAATTTGCTCAAGCACATCCTTTGCTGAAGCTGGAATTGGGGTGCCTGGACCATAAATTCCTTTGACGCCCGCTTCATAAAGAAAATCGTAGTCTTGTCTTGGGATTACACCGCCGACAAAGACAATAATGTCATCAGAACCTTGTTTCTTCAATTCAGCAATGATGGCTGGTACTAGAGTTTTATGACCTGCCGCTAAAGTCGATACACCTAGAGCATGAACGTCATTCTCAATCGCCTGACGGGCGCATTCTTCAGGTGTTTGAAATAAGGGTCCGATATCCACATCGAAGCCCAAATCCGCATAGGCAGTTGCTACGACTTTAGCCCCACGGTCATGCCCATCTTGGCCTAGTTTGGCAATCATCACGCGAGGGCGACGACCAAACTCTTTAGCAAAGTCAGCGATTTCAGTTTGTAATTTTGCCCAGCCCTCGGCTGAGTCATAAGCAGCTGCATACACTCCGGTCACCTTTTGAGTATCGGCGCGATGGCGCCCGTAAACTTTCTCTAACGCATCAGACACTTCACCAACGGTCGCACGCAAACGAATTGCATTAACAGATAACTCCAACAAATTACCGGAGTGATCTTCTGCAGCCTTAGTTAAAGCCTCTAATGCAGCCTCTACTTTTTTACTGTCGCGCTTGGCTTTGATTTGGTTCAAACGCGCGACTTGACCTTCACGAACCTTGTCGTTATCGATCATTAATACATCCACAAGATCTTCCTTGCCCAGCTTATATTTATTGACGCCAACAATCACGTCAGTGCCTGAATCGATCTTGGCTTGTTTTTCAGCTGCTGCTGCCTCAATCTTGAGCTTAGCCCAACCACTTTCAACTGCCTTTGTCATGCCGCCCATCGCATCAACCTCTTGAATAATGTCCCAAGCTTTATCGGCCATCTCTTGAGTGAGGCTCTCCATCATGTAAGAACCAGCCCAGGGATCGATCACGCTAGTAATGTGGGTTTCTTCCTGAAGTATCAACTGCGTATTACGGGCAATGCGGCTTGAAAACTCAGAAGGCAAAGCGATTGCCTCGTCTAGGGAATTGGTATGCAAGGATTGAGTGCCCCCAAAGACAGCAGCCATTGCTTCAACCGTAGTTCTCACGACATTGTTATAGGGGTCTTGTTCTGTCAATGACCAGCCCGAAGTTTGACAATGCGTCCGCAACATCAAAGACTTTGGATTCTGTGGTTCAAATGATTTCATAATGCGCCACCACAGCAAGCGTGCCGCACGTAATTTAGCAACTTCCAAGTAGAAGTTCATGCCGATTGCAAAGAAGAATGAAAGACGCCCAGCAAAGTCATCAACATCCAAACCTTTAGCAAGCGCTGTTTTGACATATTCCTTACCGTCAGCCAAGGTGAATGCCAATTCCAATACTTGGTTTGCTCCAGCTTCTTGCATGTGATAACCCGATATCGAGATCGAGTTAAATTTCGGCATGTGTTGCGCGGTGTACTCAATGATGTCGCCAATAATGCGCATCGAAGGTTCTGGCGGGTAAATATAGGTATTACGCACCATGAACTCTTTCAGAATATCGTTCTGAATGGTGCCTGATAGCAGTTCTTGCTTAACACCTTGCTCTTCGCCAGCAACAATATAGCCCGCTAACACTGGCAATACAGCACCATTCATCGTCATCGATACAGACACTTTGTCCAGCGGAATACCATCGAACAAAATCTTCATATCTTCTACAGAGTCAATGGCGACGCCTGCCTTACCAACGTCACCCGTAACGCGTGGATGATCAGAGTCATAACCTCGATGTGTTGCCAAGTCGAATGCAACAGAGACACCTTGCCCACCCGCATCTAATGCTTTGCGATAAAAGGCATTCGATTCTTCTGCAGTGGAGAATCCTGCGTACTGACGAATCGTCCATGGCCTCACGGAATACATCGTTGCTTGTGGTCCGCGCACATAAGGCTCGAAACCAGGCAAAGTATCGGTGTAATTTAAGTTCTCTGTGTCTAATGAGGTGTAAAGCGCTTTTAACTGAATACCATCAGGAGTATTCCAGCCCAGCTTATCCACATCGCCATTTGGTGCTGATTTTTGGGCAGACTTTTTCCAAGTCTCTATATTGACTTCTGGAAATGATGGCCATGCACTAGCTGGACTTTTCTTTTCTGAACTCACAAAGCACTCCCGTTTGATATGTTGCATTGCATCTAAGATTTTGTAATTCTGCTTGACTATTTGGAATTTGTCTAGATATCATGTATTCATAATTATGGATACAAAACTGAATAATCGACCTCTATACGAAGATGTAGCCGATCGCCTCCGGGAGCAAATATTTGCTAAGGAACTAGCTCCTGGAAGTTGGCTAGATGAACAACGCTTAGCAGAACAATTTGGAATCAGTCGAACCCCGATGCGCGAAGCTATTAAAGTACTGGCCTCTGAGGGGCTAGTGACAATCAAAATGCGCCGTGGAGCCTATGTCACTGAGGTCACCAGAAAAGATTTAGAGCAAATTTTTACCATCCTCTCACTGCTGGAAGGTGAAGCAGCCAGGGAAACCGCTGCTAAAGCAAGCGAAGATGAGTTAAATCAATTGGACTATTGGCATCACCGTCTTGAAAAGGCAGCCGCAGATCGAGATATTGAGCAATTTTTCGAGATTAATGGCAAATTTCATGAATTAATCCAAGAAATCGCCGGAAATCGCTGGATGAATGGGGTCATTGCAGATCTTCGTAAGGTGCTTAAATTACATCGGAAGGATTCTCTAACCAGTACAGGAAGACTACAAAACTCTCTAGTGGAGCATCGTGACATCCTCAACGCCCTATTGAAAAGAGACCAAACTGGGGCTGAAACTGCTATGCGCAAACACTTTGCGAGAGGCTTAGAAGCTTTGAGATAAAAGTTTTTACTATAAATAACAAAGGCTTAGAAGATTATTCTAAGCCTTTGTATTGAATACCCAATGAAGAGCTGCTGAAACGGATTTACTTCTTAATAACGAAGTTTCCAGACAAAGAGGCAACATAAGCTGCAATGTCCTGCATGTCAGCATCAGAGAATGCCTGAACTTGCGAGCCCATCACAGCATTATTACGTCCATATTGAGCATTTCCATTGCCTACTTTGTAAGCTTTCAAGGCGTAATAAATGTAATCAGGATATTGACCAGCCAATTTTGGGTAGGCAGGCAGGATCGGTGCATTTAAACCAGCACCATGGCAAGAAGCGCAATTGGCTTTCTCAACTAAAGCTTGACCTTTTTCAACGCTGGCAGCGTTAGCAACATGAACCAAGCCAATACTGGAAAGCAAAACTGCTATAACTAGTGCAAATTTCATAAACGTGTCTCTATCACTTCAATGGGTTGTTAGGTGAGCTGGCAGTTTGCGCAGCATAGTATTCGCCAATATCAGCCATATCTTGGTCAGACAAGCTAGCGGCGATAGCTCGCATAGATGGATGCTTTCTGTTGCCCTTCTTGTATTCAGCTAAGGAGGAAGCAATGTAAGCGGCATTTTGGCCGCCCAACATAGGCACTCTGTAAACCAACGGATAGTCAGCACGGTAATCAGGGATGGAATGGCAGCCAACACAAAGCCAAACCTTGCCGTTGCCCGCAGCCGCATTGCCTTTAACTGCATCAGCCTGAGCGGCAAATCCAGTTAATGCTATACCAGCACAAACAAGCAATCGAGTAAGAATGGAGAGTTTTTTCATAGAAATCTATATTTATCAGTTTGATTTAAATCAACCACCGTGAGTATAGCGGAGAGATGCTCTCCCAACCACGATTTCCCCATTTCTGATCTCTAAATCAAGAGAAATACTGAAGATTGGGCACTATTTCCCTATACTTAATCATCCGATAAAAGACCTCTAGATTGCCTCTCATGACCCACCCACTCAACACATCCTCTGCCCAAAATTCAAAGCGCTTTGACGGTAGTCAAAGCTATGTTGCGACCGATGACCTCAAACTGGCAGTGAATGCAGCGATAGCGCTTCAGCGCCCCCTGTTAATCAAAGGTGAGCCAGGTACAGGCAAAACCATGCTGGCTGAAGAAGTCGCAGCCGCTCTCAAAATGCCACTCTTGCAGTGGCATATCAAGTCCACTACCAAAGCACAGCAAGGTTTATATGAATACGACGCTGTCAGTCGTTTACGCGATTCTCAACTGGGCGATGAAAAGGTTAAAGATATTCGCAACTACATAGTCAAAGGTGTTTTATGGCAAGCCTTTGAAGCAAACGAACCCACTGTTTTGCTCATCGATGAAATTGATAAGGCAGACATTGAATTTCCGAATGACCTTTTGCGTGAAATTGATCGCATGGAATTCTATGTCTATGAAACCCGCGAGCTGATTAAGGCAAAGCATCGCCCTCTCGTCATCATTACCTCCAATAATGAAAAAGAATTACCAGATGCCTTTTTGCGCCGCTGCTTCTTTCATTACATCACTTTCCCTGATGCTAAAACTATGCAAAGTATCGTGGATGTGCATCACCCCAGTATCAAACAAGATCTCCTAGAGGCGGCCCTCAAAGCCTTTTACCAAATACGCTCGCTGCCAGGCCTGAAGAAGAAGCCCTCTACCTCTGAACTCATTGACTGGCTCAAGCTTTTATTGGCAGAAGACATTCCTCCAGATGCACTCTATAGTCAAGATGACAAGATCGTTGTTCCTCCACTGCACGGCGCTTTATTAAAGAATGAACAAGATGTTCATTTATTTGAGCGCTTAGTGATGATGAATCGTAACCATCGCTAATTGCTCTTAGGCTCATGCGATGTTAATTCAATTCTTTCTCAATCTGAAAGAGGTTAAGGTACCGGTTTCAGTAAGAGAGTTTTTGACTCTCTTAGAGGCATTAAAGTCAGGGGTCATCAACCCGTCGATCGATGAGTTTTACCAACTCTCGCGAATGACGCTCGTGAAAGACGAGCAACACTTTGATCGCTTTGACCAGGTATTTGGCTCGTACTTTAAAGGTGTTGAGCAAATCATCGCCCTCGCTCCCGATATTCCAATGGAGTGGCTAGAAAAGAAACTACAACGCGTTTTAACCGATGAAGAAAAAGTGGCACTCCAAAAACTGGGCGGTCCAGAAGCGCTTAAGAAACGTCTTGAAGAATTACTGAAAGAGCAAAAAGATTGGCATGGTGGTGGCAATAAATGGATTGGGGCTGGCGGCTCCTCGCCTTTTGGGCATAGTGGCTATCACCCAGAGGGCATTCGAATTGGCGGGGAAAGCGCAGGCAATCGCACTGCCATCAAAGTATGGGAGGCTCGAGAATTTAAGGATTACGACAGTGATCTTGCCTTGGGCACCCGCAATATCAAAGTTGCATTACGGCGTCTTCGTCGCTTTGCTCGAGAGGGTTCAGTGTTAGAGCTCGATTTAGATAAGACCATACATTCGACTGCTGCGAATGCTGGCATGCTCGATATTCAGATGCGACCTGAGCGACATAATCAAGTCAAAGTATTGCTTCTCATGGATGTCGGCGGCTCGATGGATGACCACATCAAGCAGATAGGAGAATTATTCTCCGCTGCCAAAGCAGAGTTTAAGCATCTGGAGTATTACTATTTTCATAATTGCGTTTATGAAAATCTCTGGCAAAGTAATCGTCGTCGCAGAGATCAAGTCACTTCTACGCAAGACATCATCAATAAATATGGTCCTGACTACAAACTGATTTTTGTAGGTGATGCCACCATGTCACCTTATGAAATCTTGAGCCCAAATGGCTCAGTTGAATATAACAATCAAGAGGCTGGCGCCGTTTGGATTAACCGCCTCTTAGATCACTTCCCTCACTTTGCCTGGCTTAATCCAGAGCCAGAATCCATTTGGGAGTATCGACAATCCATCGACATCATGAAAAACCTTATGAAGGATCATATGTATCCAGTGACCTTAAATGGTCTCGAGAGCGCAATGCGTCAGCTCTCGAAATAATTAAGCAGTAAGATTCTTTCATTAAATATCTTTTAAAGATTTAAATAACACTATGAGCAAGATTAGCGATCGCCTGAAAACCCTTAGCATTGATTTGCCTCCACCTGGACCACCAGCAGCTGCTTATGTGATGGCGGCAACAACTGGTAATACGGTATTTTTATCTGGCCATATTGCCAAGCACGATGGCAAACCTTGGGTTGGCAAGTTAGGTCAGGATATGAACACTGAGACTGGCAAAGCAGCCGCTCGCTCAATCGCAATTGATTTGATTTCTACATTACAGAATCATCTTGGCTCGCTCGATAAAGTCAAACGGATTGTCAAAGTAATGGGCTTAGTGAACTCTACAAACGAATACACAGAACAGCACCTTGTTGTTAACGGCTGCTCAGAACTCTTATTCGAAGTCTTTGGCGATGCTGGCAAACATGCTCGTAGCGCTTTTGGCGTAGCGCAAATCCCATTAGGTGCTTGCGTTGAGATTGAACTGATCGCAGAGATTTAAATAATCTCTAAGAACGTGTGATCCCTAGTTTCTGGATATCAGCTTCGGTGTCAACATCGAGGATGAAAGCTGCATGATCTGTTTCGTAAATTTTGACTAAGTCTGGGTGTTGATCCATATAAGGTCGACACACCATATTCGGCATTGACAAAATTGCCTCTACTGCCTTTCTAGAGAACAATACTGGGTTACCACGTTGTCCATTGACTTGTGGCATCACTATTTCTTCTATATCTTTTCGGTCTACAAACTGCTCCAATAAAACCATCAACTCTTGATCGGTAATGTGAGGCTGGTCGCTCAGACACACCGCAAGTACATCAAATTGACTTTGTAGACTCTCTAGAGCCAGTCGCACCGATGAGCCCTGACCCTGAGCAGACTTCAAATTATGAATGACGGTGATTGCTGCATTGGTCGTTTTACCTACGCGTTTTAATTCGGCTTCAATAGCTTGCGCATGAAATCCAGTCACGACCAAAAACTCCACTGGATTGAGCATATCAACAGAGGTACAGAAGGTTTCTAACAAGCTTTTTCCATCTTGACGAAGCAAGGCTTTTGGAATCGAGCCCATGCGACTTCCTTCACCAGCAGCCAATAGGACAATGGCCAGCTTCAGATTGGTAGATTTACCCGATAGACTCATTAGAGTGATAATAAATAAGAATCTAAAAAAAATAAAAAGACATTACATGAACAGTACTGATTTAAGCGTCCTCAAATCTGCAGTGAGCTGGTTAACAGCGGGTCACCCTGTGGCTATTGCTACCGTAGTCCAAACTTGGGGCTCAGCACCCCGCCCTGTGGGCTCTTGGCTAGCGATTCGACAAGATGGTCAAGTAGCAGGCTCCGTATCGGGTGGATGTGTCGAAGATGACTTGATTAGCCGCGTCCAAACTGAAATTCTGACGCGCGATACCCCTGAAATGGTGATCTATGGTGTGAGTCAAGAAGAAGCGGCGCGCTTTGGGCTTCCCTGTGGCGGCACTTTACGTCTCTTGGTAGAGCCTAGACCCGAATTAGCAGTGCTTGAGAAATTACTTGAGTCCATCACTTCACACCAAGTTACAAGACGCAGTGTCAATATCGCTAGCGGTCAATCAACTTTGCAGGCCGGAAATCGGAATGATGAATTTACTTGCACGGCTACTGAGATGTGCACCACTTATGGACCCCGTTGGCGCATGGTAATCATTGGTGCTGGTCAGTTATCTTTGTACACCGCAGACTTTGCCTTAGCCTCTGACTTTGAGGTCATTGTGATTGATCCACGAGAAGAATATGCCGAAGGTCTTAATCGTGATGACGTGACTTTTATCAAAGGTATGCCAGATGATGTTTTACTCGAGATTGGTGTCGACCCCCATACTGCTGTTGTGGCCCTAACACACGATCCTAAGCTTGATGACATGGCGCTGATGGAAGCCTTAAAGTCCCCCGCCTTTTATGTGGGTGCTTTAGGTAGTCGTAATAACACTCAAAAACGCAAAGAGCGTTTACTCGATTTTGATGTCAGCAAAGAGGAGGTGGAGCGCTTGCATGGGCCAGTGGGCCTCTACATCGGAGCACTCACCCCACCAGAAATCGCAGTATCGATTCTGGCGGAAGTGATCGCCGTTAAATACGGTGTTGCGATTCCGAAGAAAGTTTAATTTTTCGGCTTAGTTAGCCTTCAGCTTGCCCTCTTTGAGGCGTGGCTCTACGAAATGACCTTTGCGTGCGCGGTTGCCAGCAAACGACTTTAGGGTTTTTGCATCCAAACTCAGTTCAGTAGGCTTACCGGCTCGTCCTGCCCCTGAATAGGTAGCGCCATTTGGTCCCACCGCAATGGCAGAAGCCATAAACTCTTTGTCATCCAAGCCCATCAAGATCACGCCTTTGCCACCAGTTGGCAGACGCTTGAGCTCATCTAACGGGAATACAAGCAACTTAGAAGCTTCTGATAAGCAGGCAACTTGCTTCATGCCAACTTGTACCTGAGTGGCCCCTAAAGGCGCATCACCCGGCACTTTAGCATCAACAGTAATAAAAGATTTGCCAGCCTTATTGCGTGTAGTCATATCCGACACATTAGCCAAGAAACCATAACCTGCTTTAGTAGAAAGTAATACCAAATCATCGGACTGACCAGCGTAATAAGCGACCATTTGCGAGCCTGCCGCTAAGTTTACAAAGCTGGTCAATGGAGAGCCATCACCGCGTGCACCAGGTAGCTCGCTCACAGGCACTGTATAGACACGGCCATCACTACCGAAGCCCTGAATAACATCTACCGTTCGCACCTCGAAGGTTGCATAGAGCGCATCACCAGCCTTAAAGCTAAATTGTGTAGCGTCATGCTCATGGCCTTGTCGCACCCTGACCCAGCCTTTTTGAGAAACGATCACTGTGACTGGCTCATCAATCACCTTCGTTTCTGCAACAGCACGCTTATCTTCCTGAATCAAAGTGCGACGATCGTCACCAAAGTCTTTGATATCAGATTCGATTTCTTTAATGATGCGTTTACGTAAAACAGTATCACTTTGTAACAAACCCTCTAAATCATCACGCTCGGATTTAAGCTCTTTAAGCTCTTGCTCAATCTTGATGCCCTCTAAGCGCGCCAATTGCCGCAAGCGAATATCAAGAATGTCTTCAGCTTGACGATCCGTAAGTTTGAACTCTTTCATCAGATCAGCTTTGGGCTCATCGCTATTGCGAATGATCTTGATAACCTTATCAATATTGAGAAGAACCGTTAAGCGCCCTTCCAAAATATGCATGCGGTCTTTAACTTTGCCTAAGCGGAACTGAGTACGACGTGTGACTGTTGCCACTCTGAACGCTATCCACTCAGAAATAATCTCTTTTAAGCCTTTTTGACGTGGTCGACCATCATTACCAATCATCACCAAATTCATCGGTGCATTAGATTCCAAGGAGGTATGCGCCAATAGCAGATTTACGAACTCATTGACATCAATATTCTTGCTCTTTGGCTCAAACACCAGGCGCACTGCAGCATCCTTACTAGACTCATCGCGCACTCCATCGAGCACGTTCAAGATCGTAGATTTGAGATTATTTTGTTCAGGAGTTAGGGTCTTCTTGCCAACCTTCACTTTAGGATTGGTGATCTCTTCGATTTCTTGCAAGACACGTTGCGATGAAGCAGATGGTGGTAATTCATTAACAACGACCTGCCATTGACCACGGGCCAACTCTTCTACAGACCAACGGGCACGCACTTTAACGCTGCCACGGCCAGTTTCATAGATCTGCGCAATTTCAGCTGTAGAAGAAATAATCTGACCACCACCTGGATAATCTGGGCCAGGCATGATCTCTAATAAATCAGCTGTTGAGAGCTTGGGTGACTTCATTAAAGCGATTGCTGCAGAAGCAACCTCTCGCAAGTTATGCGAAGGAATTTCAGTAGCCATACCTACTGCAATCCCAGAGGCACCGTTTAATAAAACAAATGGTAAGCGTGCTGGTAATAGCTTCGGTTCTTGAAATGAGCCGTCATAGTTTGGTGCAAAGTCGACAGTACCCTCATCGATTTCACTGAGTAATAAGCCAGCAATTTTGGTTAAGCGGGCTTCGGTATAACGCATCGCTGCTGCACCGTCGCCATCGCGCGAACCGAAATTACCTTGCCCATCGATTAATGGATAGCGCAATGAAAAGCTCTGGGCTAGGCGAACTAAAGCGTCATAAGCTGATTGGTCGCCATGCGGATGAAATTTACCTAATACATCACCCACAACACGAGCACTCTTCACGGGCTTAGCATCGGCGCGCAAACCCATTTCGCTCATCGAGAACAAGATACGGCGCTGGACAGGCTTTTGACCATCAGATACATCTGGTAATGCACGACCTTTGACAACGCTAATGGCGTAATCCAAATAGGCACGCTCAGCATAGACGGCTAGCGTCAAACTGTCTTTATTGTCTTCATTGAGATTCATGGTTTTAGGATCGTGTGGATCCTTGGGGCCATTCGGAGTTGAGGATTGTCCTTTTGATGCAGTAGCCTGATCAAGCTCAACAATTTCCGTCTCTTCGATAGAGGATGAAAATAGATCTGCCTGCTCAACTGCTGGCTTCTTGCCTGGAGTCTTTTTCGTAACCATTAAATATCTGCCTCCACTTCATTGCCACGCTCTTCTAACCAATCACGACGTGCACCAGACTCTGATTTACCCATCAACATATCCATGGTTTTAAAGGTCTCATCTTCAGTCCAGGTGCCTAAAGTAACCGGTAACAAACGCCGCGTATCTGGGTTGAGGGTGGTATCCCACAATTGCTCAGCACTCATCTCACCCAAGCCTTTAAAGCGAGAGATCTGCCAGGCAGACTCTTTGACGCCATCCTTGCGCAACTTATCTTCAATGGCTTGCAACTCGCTCGCATCGAGCGCATAAATTTTTTGTGCTGGTTTTTTACCACGCGCAGGTGCATCTACTCTAAAGAGCGGTGGTCTAGAAATATGGACATGGCCTAACTCAATGAGTTTTGGAAAATGTTTGTAAAACAAGGTGAGCAGCAATACTTGAATATGCGCGCCATCAACATCCGCATCAGACAAGATACAAACCTTGCCGTAACGCAAGTTAGAGAGATCCGGATTGTCATTCGGACCGTGTGGGTCGACACCAATCGCTACCGCAATATCGTGGACTTCATTATTTGCAAATAGGCGATCACGCTCTGCTTCCCAAGTATTCAAAACCTTACCGCGCAAGGGCAAGATGGCCTGATATTCCTTATTACGACCCATTTTGGCTGAGCCACCTGCTGAATCACCCTCCACCAAGAAGATCTCGTTTTGGGCAATATCCTCACTCTCGCAATCCGTCAATTTTCCAGGAAGTACCGCGACGCCAGAAGACTTTTTCTTTTCGACTTTTTGACCGGCACGTGTTCTAGCCTGTGCTTGTTTAATGACCAAGTCTGCGAGCTTGCGGCCATAGTCAACATGTTGATTGAGCCAAAGCTCTAGAGCTGATTTTGCGTATCCAGAAACCAAACGCACTGCATCTCGCGAATTTAAGCGCTCTTTAATCTGACCTTGAAATTGTGGATCTAATACTTTGGCAGACAAAATAAAGGAGGCACGTGCGAACACGTCTTCAGGCATGAGCTTCACACCCTTTGGTTGCAAGGCATGCATCTCAATAAAACCTTTGACTGCATTAAAGAGACCTTCGCGCAAACCACTTTCATGTGTTCCACCGGCAGGTGTTGGAATCAAGTTCACATAACTTTCACGGACCGGTGCACCATCTTCGGTCCAGCTCACTACCCAGGCTGCGCCCTCGCCTTCGGCAAAGGAATCATCTTCACCAGTGCCAGTAGCGTATTGCTCACCTTCAAAAGCTGGGATCACTTCCGGACCATGCCCAGCTTGGGTAATCGCCTCATTGAGGTAGCCACGTAAGCCTTGGGCATACTGCCATGTTTGACTGTCGCCAGACTTCTCTTGAATCAATGTGACTTTGACGCCTGGCAAAAGAACCGCTTTGGATCTGAGCAAGCGAATCAGATCTGCCATCGGAATCGCGGAGCTATCAAAATATTTACCGTCGGGCCATGCACGCACACGCGTGCCATGTGACTTATCGTCTTTAGTGGATGATTTGGATTTGAGTTTCTCAATCACTTTGCCATCAGCAAAGGTCAAGGTAGAAACTTGACCATCACGCCAAACAGTGACCTCTAATCGTTTAGACAGTGCATTGGTTACAGAGACACCGACACCATGCAAGCCGCCAGAGAAAGCGTAAGCACCGCCAGTACCTTTTTCAAATTTACCGCCAGCATGAAGCTGTGTGAAGACGATTTCGACGACAGGCAACTTTTCTGTAGGATGCATACCAACTGGAATACCGCGACCATCATCTTCCACGCTTACGCTGCCGTCTGTATGCAAAGTAACCATGATTTGCTTACCAAATCCGCCCAGAGCTTCATCGGAAGCGTTATCTAAGACCTCTTGAATGATATGCAAAGGATTGTCAGTGCGGGTGTACATCCCAGGACGCTGACGGACTGGTTCTAGTCCTTTGAGGACCTGAATCGACGATTCGCTGTATTCGGAAGTTTTACGGGTAGCCATGCGCGCAAATTGTAGTCATGTCTGAGTCTAAGTCGGAACTTTTCCCGAATTCCCCTGTCATCCATGCCAAAATTGGGGCATGGGAGCCTTAAGTCATATTCGTGTTTTAGACCTCAGCCGGGTGCTTGCGGGTCCCTGGTGCGCTCAAAATCTCGCAGATTTAGGTGCGGACGTTATTAAAGTTGAGCGCCCAGGCGCTGGAGACGATACCCGCCACTGGGGCCCTCCCTTTGCCAAAGACGCTCATGGTCAAGAAACTGACGAGTCTGCCTACTTTATTTGCATCAATCGCAATAAACGCTCGATTACGGTTGATATCAGCAAACCGGAAGGCCAAGCGATTATTCGTGAGCTGACTGCCGAATCCGATGTGCTGATCGAAAATTACAAAGTGGGCGACCTCGCCAAATATGGCTTGGACTACGAGAGCCTAAAAAAGTTTAAGCCAGATTTAATCTATTGCTCTATTACGGGTTTTGGTCAGACCGGCCCTTATGCACATCGACCTGGTTATGACTTCATTATTCAAGGCATTGGTGGATTCATGAGTGTGACTGGTGAAGCAGATGACTTTGAAGGGGCCAGCCCACAAAAATCGGGAGTTGCGATTGCCGACATCTTTACCGGCATGTATGCCTCAACGGCAATCCTGGCTGCAGTAGTACATCGTGATCACACTGGTGAAGGTCAGTACATTGACATGTCTTTACTCGATACACAAATCGCTGTGATGGCCAATGTCTCCAGCGCCTATTTAACCTCAGGTGAGGTTCCTCGTCGCTGGGGTAATGCTTCTCCGATCATTGTTCCCTACCAAACCTTCCCCACCTCAGATGGTTGGATGATCGTAGCAGCAGGTAATGATGGCCAGTATCGGCATTTTGTTAACGCAGGGGGCGAAGCTCATCTAGCAGACAATCCACTTTTTTTAACCAACCCCCTACGTGTACAACATCGCAAACAACTGATTCCATTATTAGAGGCAATGACACGCAAGAAGACTAAGGGCGATTGGATTGCTCTGCTAGAGCAAGCCAATGTGCCTTGCGGTCCGATTAATAATTTCAAAGAAGTATTTGAAAATGAACAAGTGATTGCGCGCAATGTGCAAATCAATGTGCCGCATCCAACGGTAGGCAATATGAAATTAGTCGCTAGCCCTATGAAACTATCCAAAACACCTACTGAAGTCCGTATGGCTCCGCCCACTCTCGGGCAACATACTCAAGAAGTACTTCAAGAGCGACTCCATATGGATGACAAATCAATCGCCGCACTTCGCAACAAGGGAATCATTTAATGACCGCTATCTCCAAACCCTCTCTCACCATGAAACAAGTCCTTATTTTTGGTGGGCTTATGGTCACACTCTCCATGGGCATTCGTCATGGTTTTGGCTTATTCAATTTGCCCATCACCATGGCCAATGGTTGGGGTCGTGAAACTTTTGCCTTAACGATTGCCCTACAAAATCTCATTTGGGGCGCTGTACAACCAATCACAGGGGCACTAGCAGATCGCTACGGATCATTCAAAATCATGATTGCTGGTGGCTTACTTTATGCGCTCGGTTTAGCAGGCATGGCTGTTTCCACTGATGCACTTAATTTCACCATTGCGGGCGGTTTACTCATTGGTTTAGCACAAACTGCAACCACCTACAGCGTAGTCTATGGCATCTTAGGTCGTAACGTGCCTGCCGATAAACGAGTTTGGGCAATGGGCATTGCAGCAGCAGCAGGTTCGTTTGGTCAATTCCTGATGATCCCCGCAGAACAAGGATTGCTAAGCGCATTCGGTGCGCAAGACGCGCTCTTAATGTTGGGCTTAATGGCCAGCCTGATGATTCCGACGGCGTTTATGTTGCGTGAGAAGAATTTTGTTCACAGCCATAACTTAGGCGATCAAACCATTAAAGAAGCTTTAAAAGAGGCCATCAATAATCCAAGCTTTCAATTATTGACCCTAGGTTATTTTGTTTGTGGATTTCAAGTGGTCTTTATTGCAGTTCATTTAGCACCCTACCTTAAAGATTTATCTTCTATTTATCCTGCCGTAGGCGCACCTGCAGTTGCCACTACTGCACTTGCCTTAATTGGACTATTTAATATCTTTGGTACCTATGGCTCTGGATATTTTGGGCAACGCTTTCCAAAGCGTTATCTGCTCTCAGGAATCTATTTAGGTCGTGCGTTTGCAATCACTGCATTTTTATTGATCCCACCAAGTCCTATGAGCACTTATGTGTTTGCTGCCATCATGGGTTTCTTGTGGCTTTCGACAATTCCATTAACCAACGGCATTGTGGCGCAAATCTTTGGTGTTAAATACCTGACAATGCTTTCAGGTTTAGTATTTTTCTCTCATCAATTGGGTAGTTTTTGTGGTGCTTTCTTAGGGGGATATTTGTTTGATCGCACAGGCTCTTACTTGATTGTTTGGCAGATTGCGATTGCATTAGGAGTATTTGCGTTCTTAGTCAATTTACCAGTGAAAGAGCGTGCCATTGCCAGAGTCGCCAATGCTTAAGCAGCCTAAGCTAGCTTTAAGGAAGTGGATTTTTTATGGCTTCGCATTGCTTGTATTACTCATCATTTTTTCTGCATACTATGCACCCGATATGATGATCGCCATTAGCAATCAAGTTTGGGCTTTATGCGGTTGGTAGTGAAGTTCGCAGTTAAGCAATCATTGGCAAATATGAATGTAGTCAAATTTTCCTCAGCATCATTCTTTAATCCTCAGGGAAAAAGTTTTACTACTCGCCGTAGCACAATGGATAGTGCACATGCCTCCTAAGCGTGGGATACAGGTTCGATTCCTGTCGGCGGGACCAACAATGTATTCAGAGTTATCCACAGGCAATGTGGATAAATCGGCAAAAGTTTTCGTAAGTCGCAGATTTATATAGACCGACCTAGCTTGCTTAAATTATCAGCATGTCTTCTTCTGCAAATTTTTGCGATGCGTATTCCTATTGCTTCTCAGTTTTGTGTTAGGAAGTCTTGAGAAATTGCGGCAGAGCAAGTCAAGTTCCCTTACACTTCAACGAATGACTGCCTTATCTACTAGCACCATCGCCGCCCTTGAGGAAATGCTCCAGAATACGGCGCGCTCTGCTCCTGCTGATTACTTACCAATTTATTTTGCTCGTGGCGCTAGTGAGGAGCAGGCTATTGGCTACCTTAATCCTGAATTTATTCCATACCTGCAAGAGTTTCTCAAGAAACAAGCTGTTCCACTGATTTCGATGGGCAATGATCGCTTAAGTATTCACTTAGGCAAGCCTAAAGATGTATCAATGAGCTTAAATCAGCTAGCGAACCACCTGCGCTTGGGTGGCTTTATCCCTGGATGGCGAAACGAAGAGTTTGCTTGGGTCGATCAAAACGGTCATCAATACTTTAGTCTGGAGCGAGCTGCTTTTCGTACTTTTGGATTTCGTAGTATGGCAACCCATATCAATGGTTACACCAAGAGCCAGACAATTTGGTTGGGCAGGCGCAGTGAAAATAAGGCTACCGATCCAGGCAGGTTAGACAACATGGCTGCCGGCGGAATCTCTGCTGATGAAACTCCTTGGGTCTGTGCGCGACGTGAACTCTGGGAAGAAGCCGGAGTGCCCGCGCAAATTGCCGATGAGATTGAGCCCGTAACTCGCATTCATATGCGTAGACCGCTTACAGGATGGGGTTTTCATGATGAGCAACTCTATGTGTATGACCTGGTGCTAGCCGATAATTTCATTCCTACTAATCATGACGGTGAAGTGAGTGGCTTTATTAACGTTTCTTTTGCGGAAGCCGCTGCCCGCATTCTTGCTGATGAATTCACGAGCGATGCTGCTTTTGTGACTGCCGATTTCCTTTTGCGGCGCAATAAATAGCCTTTTAAACACTTCATTGCCCTTCTTGGACGGCATCCTGCAGCAAAGCGGCTTTTCGTGGTTAAATCTTCCTTAAGGATGAAACAGGGGTGCCCTTAGAGCAGATTTTGCTCACAGGCGCTGAGAAAGACCCTAGAACCCGATCCAGGTAATGCTGGCGTGGGGAGTTACATCAGACCGACACCCGGTTTCGTCCATCTAAAACAGTTAGGAGATGGACATGAGTACAGCTAGCCCCAAAACCACCAAACATGAAATTCCGAGCCTCAAGAGCTTAGAACGCGACTTCGGTCAAAAATTTGCATATCCTGCATCTACCAAAATCTATTTACAAGGTTCACGTGCAGATATCAAAGCACCGATACGCATGATTGAGCAATTACCAACTCGGGTTGGTGAAGAACTGGTTGCCAATCCACCTGTTCCTGTTTACGACACTTCAGGCCCATACAGCGATCCAGAAATCGTTATCAATCTGGAAAAAGGTCTGCCAAGATTGCGTGAGACTTGGATTAAAGAACGCAATGACACTGAACAACTCTCTGGACCCAGCTCTGAGTATGGTGTTGCGCGTTCCCAAGATGAGGCAACTCAAAACTTACGCTTTGCGCATATAAGTGCGCCACGGGTTGCTAAGACAGGCAATAACGTCAGTCAAATGTATTACGCCCGCAAAGGCATTATTACTCCAGAAATGGAATACGTTGCCTTACGTGAATCCATGGGCCTAGAACAACTTCGTAAAGATCCTGCATATAAGCAATTACTCAAACAACATCCCGGTAAAGGCTATGGCGCCAATCTGCCTGACATCGTCACCGGTGAATTTGTGCGCTCTGAGATTGCTGCTGGTCGCGCCATTATTCCAGCCAACATTAATCACCCAGAATTAGAGCCAATGATTATTGGTCGTAACTTCCGTGTGAAAATCAATGGCAACTTAGGTAACTCTGCTGTGACTTCTTCAATCAATGAAGAAGTAGAGAAAATGGTTTGGTCGATTCGTTGGGGTGCTGACACCATCATGGATCTATCTACTGGTAAACATATTCATGAAACCCGTGAGTGGATTATTCGTAACTCACCAGTTCCAATTGGTACAGTACCGATTTACCAAGCTTTAGATAAAACTGGTGGTATCGCAGAAGATCTCACTTGGGAAATGTTCCGCGATACCTTAATTGAGCAAGCTGAACAAGGTGTGGACTACTTCACAATTCACGCTGGTGTATTACTGCGTTACGTACCGCTGACAGCTGACCGAATCACTGGCATCGTTTCCCGTGGCGGATCCATCATGGCTAAATGGTGTTTGGCTCATCACAAAGAGAACTTCCTCTACACCAAGTTTGATGAGATTTGCGAAATCATGAAGGCCTATGACGTCTCCTTTAGCTTAGGTGATGGCCTACGCCCTGGTTGCATCGCTGACTCAAACGACGCAGCCCAGTTTGGTGAGCTCCATACCCTCGGCGAACTGACTGCCAAGGCTTGGAAAAATGATGTGCAGGTGATGATTGAAGGTCCGGGTCACGTTCCGATGCAGCGCATTGAAGAGAATATGACTGAAGAGCTCAAGCATTGCTTAGAAGCACCCTTCTATACCCTCGGACCATTGATCACCGATATCGCCCCTGGTTATGACCATATTACTAGCGGCATCGGTGCAGCACAAATTGGTTGGTATGGTACTGCGATGCTTTGCTATGTCACACCAAAAGAGCATTTAGGTTTGCCAGACAAAGAAGATGTGCGCGAAGGCATCATCACCTACAAGATTGCAGCGCATGGTGCTGACCTTGCAAAAGGTTTACCTGGCGCTCAAGTACGTGATAACGCCTTATCGAAAGCCCGTTTTGAGTTCCGCTGGGAAGACCAATTTAATCTCGGCTTAGATCCTGAACGTGCCCGTGAATATCACGATGCTACTTTACCTGCTGAGGGCGCCAAGATTGCGCATTTCTGCTCGATGTGTGGTCCGAAGTTCTGCTCGATGAAGATCACACAAGAAGTGCGTGACTATGCTGCTACATTAGACGCTGATGGCAACCCCAAGCAAGGCTCTAAAGTCATTCCGATTGCAGAAGTGACCGACGCCGCTAAGGGTATGGAAGAAATGTCTGCAGAGTTCCGCAAGCGCGGTAGCGAGATTTATCAGTAATCACGATGAATCAAGCTTTATCCATGCCCAGCAAATACGCTATCGTCGGCGCCGGCCTCATGGGTCGGCTCCTGGCGGTAGCGCTTGCTCAGCGTGGAGCGCAAGTTGATTTATTTGATCAAGGCGGTTCTGATGCAAGCGGTGCAGCTGCTCGTATTGCTGCTGCCATGCTGGCACCATTGGCTGAGTCTGCTATTACCGAGGATTCGGTGGTACGCATGGGTATTCATAGCTTGCCACGCTGGAAACAGCTCATTAGTGAACTCTCTAATTCAGTCTATTTTCAGCAAGATGGCACTTTAATTTTGTGGCATCGACAAGATGCTAATGAAGCCGAGCGCTTTACCAATCATCTTGAAAAGAATTGTCGTCACAATCCTCAATTAACGCTGCCGCAAAAACTCAATAGTGCAGAGTTACGCAAGCTTGAGCCTGGTGTCGCAGATCGATTTATACAAGGCTTATATTTACCTGGTGAAGGTCAACTCGATAATCGTCAATTACTGAATGCTCTATTACAAGAATTAATCATTCTGAAAGTCAATTGTCTTTGGAATACTGCGGTAGATCCGGAGCAATTGCGTAATGATAGTCAATATCAATGCGTAATTGATTGCCGTGGTAATGGCGCCAAAGATGCTTGGACCTCACCTGGCAAGAGCTTACGAGGAGTACGCGGTGAAGTGGTGCGTCTCTTTGCCCCAGAGGTCAAATTACGCAGACCTACTCGCTTGATTCATCCTCGTTACCCCATTTATATCGCCCCTAAAGAGAATGACGTCTATGTAGTTGGTGCAACAGAGATTGAGTCTGATGATCTTTCGGAGATGAGTGTGCGCTCTGCGATGGAGTTACTCAGTGCGGTGTATACCGTGCATAGCGGCTTTGCTGAAGCCCGCATCTTAGAGATGGCAACCCAATGTCGCCCTACTTTGAAAAATAACTTGCCAGAAATTCGGGTGCAGAAAGATAAAGGCTTATCAGATTTGATCATGATCAATGGTCTCTATCGCCATGGATTTATGATATCTCCAGCAGTCCTAGATTCCACATTAGAGCTCTTAGAAGTCGGTCAAAGTAATACTGCACTGGAATTGGGTTTGAGCATTACCAGTAACACTAGCAGTCATGAGGCAAGTGTATGCGTGTAATCGTCAACCAGATTGAATATGAGCTTCCGAGTCAAAGCATGATCTCAGATGCGCTGTCCTTGATTAATGCAAAACCGCCTTATGCAGTTGCGGTGAATTTGAACTTTGTACCCAAAACGAAATATGATCAATTTCCCCTCAATGAAAATGATCAGATTGAAGTCATTGCCCCAGTCACTGGCGGCTAACCCCCCCCTATTCACTATTTATGACTGCCCCATTACCCAACAATCTGAATAGCGCTGATGCCCTCGTTTTATACGGCGAGAGCTTTGCCAGCCGTTTACTATTAGGCACCTCACGCTATCCTTCTCCAAAGGTACTCGAGAATGCAGTAGAGACGGCCAATCCAGCGATGATTACCGTAAGCTTGCGTCGCCAGGGTACTAGCACTACTGAAGCCCATAGCGGCTTTTGGGATCTGCTCAAGAAAATGTCAGTCCCCGTTCTACCAAATACGGCAGGCTGCCATAGTCCGCAAGAGGTCATTACTACTGCCCAGATGGCGCGCGAAGTGTTTGAGAATGATTGGATTAAGTTAGAGCTCATCGGCGATGACTACACTTTGCAACCCGATACGTTGCGCCTTGTGCAAACTGCAGAAACCTTAATTAAAGATGGTTTTAAGGTGTTACCGTACTGCACTGAAGATTTGATTTTGTGCCAACGTTTGGTGGATGTAGGTTGCCAAGCAGTGATGCCTTGGGCTGCGCCTATTGGTACTGGTCAAGGCCCACTGAATCCATATGCCATGAAGTTATTGCGTGACCGCATCAAGGTACCACTGATTGTGGATGCCGGATTAGGACTTCCTTCCCATGCTTGCACGGTAATGGAATGGGGTTTTGATGGCGTGCTGCTAAATACCGCTGTAGCCCTTGCGAATGATCCTGCGGCTATGGCTAAATCCTTTGCGATGGCTGTGGATGCAGGTCGAACTGCTTACCTGTCAGGCGCCATGAAACCACAAGAGTCTGCCCAAGCAAGTACCCCTTTAGTTGGCACACCCTTTTGGCATCAAGCCTAGAGACTAATCCATGAGTCTAGTACGTGACCTTGCCGATCAGATTATTCAAGCGCATAAAGGCGATGAATTGTGTATTCCATTGCCACAATTTTCCATGTGCTCACCTCCTCCACGCATTGATAATGAGGCTGCAACTGATCATTACGAACTTGCTGGCGCACTTGCTGCTATTGAAATGGGCTTTATTGAATCGGATGCCAAAGTCTTAGGGAAAGCATGGTCACGCATGACCTTGCATGATGGTGGTTTTAATCCGTTTAAGTGGCCCAGCAGACCAGAGCAGTTCGACTTATTGCCTTGGACGCGCAATATGAATCCAAATGCTTTTAAAGAATGTCCGAAGCGCTTGGGACTTTATGGTGTCATGCCCGATGCTGATTGGGTAAAGCGTATGGTTGAAGCTGAACTGCCGACTGTGCAATTGCGCTTTAAATCTGAAGATCGCTACAAAATCAGAAAACAAATTAAGGAATCTGTCAAAGCGGTTGAGGGCAGCAAGACCTTACTCTTTATCAATGACTTCTGGGAAGAGGCTATAGATGCACAGGCTTATGGAGTGCATCTCGGACAAGAGGATTTAGAGACTGCTGATTTGGAAAAAATTCGGGCGGCAGGTTTAAGGCTGGGCCTAAGCACTCATGGTTATGCTGAGTTAGCTCATGCAGACCGTTTTTGTCCTAGCTATATTGCGATGGGCGCAGTCTTCGCGACTAACCTTAAGAAAATGCCCACGGCACCACAAGGACTAGGCAGACTATATCAATACGCGAAATTGATGAGTCACTATCCATTAGTTGCCATTGGTGGCATCGATCAAGAAAGCATTCATGTGGTTGCCAAGAGTGGCGTAGGTTCTGTTGCGGTGGTGAGGGCTATCACACAAGCCAAAGATCCTAAGGCTGCCGTCAAACACCTGCAAGCATTAATGCAAACTTAGTTTTTAGAAATTGATAAAGCTTTATTGCCAATCACCAATTTACCCGCAGCAGGACAGATTAAAACATCTTTGTAGCGAACCGGAACATACTCATATTGTCCTCCTGATGCGACTTTCCAAGTAGAGTTGTCATAGAGGGTAAATACATCTCCCGGATTGCCATAGAAAGTAAATGGCTCTTTAATGACATCCTTGTAGCAAGTGATAGCTTCGCCTTTAGATGTTTGCGAAATTACAACTTGCGAAGACGCCACAAACGCAGGAAATAAAACCAATAAAGCTACAGACTTTCGAACGAATAATCTGTTGAATTTTTTTCCGCTCATCGATTCTGAGAAGCAACTAATAATTCGTCTTTATCTTTGAGCCAGGACAAGCCGTGTTTAGTGGGCAATACGTACTTACGTCTTGCATCACGCTTACAAGTCTCGGTCTTTATCATCTTCTTTAAGATCAAAGTCTTCATAATGGAATGAAGGGTGGCTTGTGAGGCAATATCTCCAAGCAAGATAAGATCTAAAACCGAAAATTCCACACCATCAGAATAAGCCCCTAATACAGCCTCTAGGACCAGAAGCTCTTTGCAATCATTGATCTTGTAGCGCTTATTGATCTTGCGGGTAGACTTCGAAAATTCCAAAAAGGGGGACGAGGAAAATAACATGCTCGCTATCGTATTACCTCTATGGCTAATATCCTAGAAGTATCGAAAATAACTTTTATATTTAATTTTTATAAAAGGTCTACGCTCAGCAATACGAATCAGTCAGCGAAAATCTCAATAGCAGCTATTGGGCTTAACTACTTTCTTCATTTGGCAAAGCAGTTGGATAAAAATCGTGCATATGCCAAAGCGGGCCAGGACCCTCCCCAATACTCAAGAAGCGGCCCGCTTCTAGTCCTGCCTCAACATAAGCAATCGCTTTAGCAACCGCATGACTTAAATCATGACCATCCGCTAAATAAGTCGCAATCGCCGCAGCAAGAGAACAGCCGGTACCGTGAGTATTTGCAGTGTTCACACGATAGTGTTTGAACTCTTTTGACTGAACCACTTCAAGACTATCTTCAATCGTGCGCCACATTAAATAGTCAGTAATTTGAGTATGGCTTGCATCAAGATGACCGCCCTTAATCAGAACTGCTTGCGGACCCATCTCGAGTAATTTTTGTGCTGCGAATTGAAATTCATTTGGGCCAGCAATATCGTGACCCAATAGTAAAGATGCTTCATCTAAATTTGGAGTGATCAGTGTTGCCATTGGAAATAACTCTTGCATCATTGCCTGAGCAGTATCGTCACCACCCAAACTTGCGCCTGAGGTTGCGCGCAATACAGGGTCTAAGATAATTCTGCTGACACCATGCTTACGAAGTGTTTTGGCCACAGTGCGAACAATTTCTGGGCTAGCTAACATACCGATCTTGACGATATCAGCGCCAATATCTAATAAAACGGCATCGATTTGAGCCTCCACGACATCTAAGTCGACATCCTGAATACGCGTAACCCCTAAAGTGTTTTGAGCTGTAATTGCTGTGATCACAGACATCCCATAGCCACCGAGGGCAGTGATTACTTTGAGGTCGGCCTGAAGTCCTGCTCCACCGCCGCTATCCGAGCCAGCAATAGTCAGTACCCTGGGGATACGGATAGAAGTGGGAAGAAGTGATTTCATCTTGCTATAATATCGGCTTATTCCTCGATAGCTCAGTCGGTAGAGCGCCGGACTGTTAATCCGTAGGTCCCTGGTTCGAGCCCAGGTCGAGGAGCCAAATACCTTGTAGTAACGGGGCTTTTAAGACTCCCACTTTAGTCCGCTGGTGAAAAAAGCGGTCACCTAAATTGGAGTTAAATATGAATCGTTACAAGTCTTTAGAAGTACCGTTTGACAGCTTGTCAGTGATTTCCGGCACTACAAGTATCCAAACAGCCCTTACCGCCTTTCCCGAGCGTAACGGCAATGTCACCATCTCCCAAGCAATTGATGCCTACATGGCCTGCTATCAAGGCAAAGATGAGTCACGTGCTCAGCGTATGGTTTGGTGGCAAGTCAAACTTGGGGGCCTCACCTTAAATGAGGTTGATGAGGATCACATCTTCTTTGCAATTGAAGAACTTTCTAATAAGCATGCTCGTTACTATGCCGGTAAGGATGCAGATGGTAAATCCATCTTTAAATCCAAAAATAAACCGTATGCCCCAGCCACAATAAATCGATACTCAGCAGCAATAGGGGCACTATTTACATGGTGTATCAAAAAACGCATCACACCCAAACGCTGGGAGCACCCCTGCAAGGCCATTGAGCGTATGCCTGAAAATAATGAAGTAACTCGCTATTTGAGTAATGATGAGCGGATTGCACTCCTAGCATCATGCAGAGAGTCAAAGTGGCCAAAGCTGTACTTGCTTGTGCTTCTAGGCATTACAACTGGTGCTCGTAAGGGTGAACTTAAAAGATTGAGATGGTCAGACATTGACCTAGAAAGAGCCGAAGCATATGCAGGGGTTACTAAAAATGGTGATCGCAAAACCCTGCCACTACTCCCAGTGATCGTTGAGGAAATGATGAAATTTGAACGGTCAACAAACCAGCATATTTTTGCCTCCACAAGAATTCCCAGCCAGCCCTACAATCATGAAGATATGTGGCGGCAGGCTCTAAAAAAAGCCAAAGTTAAAGATTTTCGCTTCCATGATTTACGTCATAGCTGTGCATCGTACCTAGCCCAAAATAATGCTACGCTATTGGAAATAGCGGATGTTTTGGGGCATCGCAATATGGCAATGACCAAACGCTATGCCCACCTTGCCACCAAACACAAGTCCGACCTAGTGAACCGCATTATGGGGGACTTTCGATGAAAAATTCAGATTACTCCGCATCACTGCAAGTTATTGTTCAAGAGATTATTGACGAAGGTAAAACATCGCCAAGACAAGGCGTGGAGCTTCGTATGATTCAATCAACTTTAGACTATCTATTGGCGATTGAAGCGACTATTGAATCAGGAAAAAGCGAACGACTCGATCGCTTATTGAAGAGTCAAGTGCCAATTCATGCAAAATTATTGCCTGCAATATCTGATTGCCTCAAAACAATTCAGCATGGCACACAAGTTGGTAGGCCATCGGCCTTTACTCCCACTCAAGAGGAAATAATTTACGAAATATTGGGTCGCAATAAATCGGTTCCGAAATCAACCATCACAGAAGAAATTGCTGCACTAGCATTTGAGCTGGATGTTAGCGAAAGTACTGTTAAGCGAATATGGGATCGATTTCAAAAGCAACGAAAAGAACAAAAAGTTCAAAAACCCCCTAGTTTTTGACTTTGAAATAACACTCCATAAATCACAAACTCTTACCAAGATCTTAAATTTTTTAGATCTTGGGGTCGGAAAGCCTCGTTACTACAGGGTAATTTTTGATAAAGGGGTTGTGATGCAAATGATTACACAAAATAACTTAATAGCACTCTCAAATTTAAACGACTATAGGCGAGCTGGTCGTGAACATATATTTCCGAGTGAAGCCAGTCTGCTATGGTTTATTCGTAAAAACAAAATAGTGCTAGCCAAAGCAGGTGCAATACTTAAACCTGCTGGACGATTAATGATTAATCAAGATAAGTTTGATAATGCCGTCCTAAATATTGGCATTCTTGATAATCATCTAGTCGAGAACTGAAATGAGTCCAAGCAAAAATGAAATCCTTAATTTCCTAAATAGTATCGGCCCGTTTGATTGGGCTGTAACAATAAATCTAAAAAAACGTCACCCAATTTATCACACGTATTTAACACCGCAAATATTTGAACAAACTGGTCGACACTATCTATCGCTAGTAAATAAAGGCTTATTTAAACGGCAGTACCGCTATGGTCATGCCATGTTGAATGGTATTTTTTGCATGGAGCGTGGTGGAATAGAAAAACGTCCTCACCTTCACTTTGCCATTGGAAGTAATAACAAGCTGGATAAAGAAGAGTTATTAAGTCAGCTTAATAAAGCGTATAAAAAGATGGATTGGGTTAAAGGTGATATTAATATTGCACCCTATAAAGATGTTGGGTGGCTCGACTACCTGACAAAGACAGGTTTTGACAGCGTTATTTTGTATTAGAAGGGCCAATGCCATTGGCCTGATAGGTCGTGTCATGTTTTTTGAAAGAAGACTTTGATAGTCTTCAATCACCTCCCACAACCATATCCAGCACAACAACTCTGCACAATAAATTGACCGCTTATGCATACAGATACTGAAGTTCGTGATGACACCACCCCTCGTATCAATCTATCAACATCTGAAGACATCAGGCGTGAAATGGCAAAGGTATACCGTGAAACAAGGTGCAACAAAATATTGCCTAGCAACGGCACTAAGCTGGTCTATATGCTCATTAACATCCTCAAAGCATATGAGGCACCGAAATAGAGAAAAAGCTCACAGACCTCGAATTAGCCGATTTAGATGGTGGTAAATGACCTTTAAAAGCCGACTACAAAAGCTAGTCAACAAGCTACAGCCCGAAGCAACCAAAATTTACTATATGGGTTGGGCTGACTGCACTTGGAGCCAATCAGAGGGCCTGATTAGGCAGGATGGTGAATCTAAAGAAGATTTCTGTAACAGGGTCCATCAAATCACTAGAAAACAGTTCTTGTGGTTTGAATGACGCTGAAATCATCATCGGAGTATTCATCCGAATAAATTCTACTTTTTCAGAGCTTTAACCTGCGTCATATAGCCACCATGGTCACCACAGATTCTATTGAAGGCAACCCCTGATAGCGATGACGGTTCGCCAATTTTCCTCATGCCAATACTTTGCTGACCGTTCCGAATGAGGACGTCTGTACCGTCATTGCAATTGGCTCGGTAAGTGTAATCAGAATCATGATCGCCTCTCTTATCTAAAACATATGCAGCTATTCGCATTTCACGGATAGTATTTTTAGCATCAACCACAATATATTCATTGTTGATGACCTCAAATGACCTAGCTAAAGTTTGCTGATCAGCATGTTTGAAATCAGATGGTCGATTTATATTCTTTTTATCCGCTGATGGAAATCGCCCAGTTTGATACAAAAAATAATTTGTGCTTTCATCCATCACAAATCTCCTACCGCATACCCTGGTCTTAATGTAAGCCATTGCTGTTTGAGGCTTTATGAAGTGCCAACATTCACTCGCTCCAGGAAGTATCGTTCCAGTGGCTGGATTTGGACCCAAATCACAACTTTGATTTATCAAGCTCTCAGATAATTGAGTATTGGTAAAGCAATTTACCTTTTGAAGATACGGCCCAATTGCCTTCCTATCGAATAATCCATCATCATCGTTTGGAATGCTTACAGTATCAAGCTCATCCTTAGTGGCAGATGCCTTCTTTGCAGACTCAACGTCAATAGAACGTTTTCTCTGGTTTGGGGCCCAATATGACCAATAGCTAATCGTATTGTCCTCGTCCATCGTCAATGACTCAGGATCATAAAACCAGTCAATATTTAAAGACTCAGCCAAAATAATCCAATTGCCATGCAAATATGAATTTAAGTCTCGGTAAGGTTCGATAACTTTTGCAGGCGGGGGCTTAACAATAGTAGTGCACCCCACCATTCCAACAATCAGAACTAAAAATAAAGACTTTATATTCATAGCTCAAATGATAGTTTAAGTTGGATGTTGGTGGCCATAAGTTGAAAATAAGAGAGATTCTGCGTATATTTAGACGGATTGGAGTCTAAAAGGTGTCTGTTAATCCGTAGGTCCCTGGTTCGAGCCCAGGTCGAGGAGCCAAATAAGTGAAGGGTCTAGAGAAATCTAGGCCCTTTTTCATTTTGATCCCCTCAGTTTGCTCTGTTATGCTTAAATTAAGCAATTAAAAATCATCATCAGAATGATTTTCATCAACAGGAGATGGCAATGATTCAAAGTAGCCCTTTTAACGCGTTTGGCCGTGCAATGCAGTGCTGCATCATCATTGCTACCTTCTTTGCAGGGTCGCAAACGTCTTTTGCGCAATCTGATTACCCCAATAAGCCAATCCGTTTTATTGTTCCGTTCCCGGCTGGTGGCGCAACTGACAATATTGCTCGGCCACTCCAAAATGAACTGTTAAGTACTGCTAAGTGGAATGTCATCATCGACAATAAGCCCGGTGCTGGCGGCAATATCGGCGCTGAGATTGTTTCTAAATCTGCTCCTGATGGTTACACCTGGCTCATGGCATCAGTAGGTACACATGGCATCAACCTGCCGCTCTACACACAAGGTGGCGGCAAATTACCATTTGATCCAATTAAGGATTTCACACCGATTACCTTGGTCGCCGAGTTGCCTAACGTATTGGTGCTCAATCCAGAATTTGCGTCTAAGAACAACATCAATAGCGTGAATGATCTGATTGCTTACGCCAAAGCCAATCCAGGCAAGGTCAATATGGCATCGAGCGGTAACGGCACCTCCATCCATATGGCTGGCGAGCTGTTTAAGTCAATGACTAAAACCTATATGGTTCACCTCCCCTACAAAGGAAGCCCGCCAGCAGTGACTGATCTCATGGCTGGCAACGTTGACATCATGTTTGATAACTTACCGTCTTCGATTAACTATATTCGAGCTGGACGTTTAAAAGCATTAGCAGTGACGAGCGCTAAACGGTCTCCTGCATTCCCAGATTTGCCAACCATTGCTGAAGCAGCAAACCTCCCAGGTTATGAAGCTACCTCTTGGTTTGGAGTAGTGGGCCCTGCAAATATGCCTGCCGATATTTTAAATAAAGATAGTTCTGTATTGATGGCTGCTATCAATAGTGCCGCAGTCAAAGAGAAATACTTAGCCATGGGTGCACAACCGGTTGGCAATACACCAGCCCAATTTTCAAACTTCATTAAAAATGAAATTGCGAAGTGGACTAAGGTTGTAAAAGATTCTGGAGCGAAGGTAGATTGACCCTGCTACTTTCCTAATTGGGAAAGTAGCTTGCTTGGCGAGATCACTTCTTGGTCGAGCACCAATTCTATTAATGCGCCCTTCTTGCTTGCTAACGCTTTTGCAAATGCGGGCGCAAACTCTGCCGTTTTAGTCACTCTAAATCCTGGCATACCAAAGCTATCGGCAAACTTCACAAAATCTGGATTAGTTAAGCCTGTGGCAATCACGCGAGAGGTAAATTCTCGCTCTTGATGCATGCGGATTGTTCCGAGCATATTGTTATTCACCACAAAAATGATTGGAAAGGCGTCATACCGTGCTGCCGTTGCCAGCTCTTGGCAATTCATCATGAAATCACCGTCACCGCAAACTGCAATCGCCACCTTTTCAGGATTGGTTATTTTGGCAGCAATTGCTGCTGGCAGGCCATAACCCATGGATCCATTGGCTGGAGCTAATTGTGTTTTATAAGGGCCATAGGGATAAAAACGATGCACCCAAGTAGCAAAGTTACCGGCGCCATTAGTCATGATTGAGTCACGTGGAATAGAGCTTGGTAATGAAGCCATAATCTGCGCCAACTGCAGATCACCAGGAACGGTTACCGGGCTTGAGAATGTTAAATACTCAGCATGCGCCGTCTTCATGACTGCTGAGTCATGATTCTTAGCCATCTTTACCGTCTTGAGTGCTGCACAAAAATTTTCTGGGCTGCAATTAAGGGCAAAGTCTGGGCGATAAACGCGACCCAACTCTTCGGGTCCTGAGAGGACGTGAATTAATGTTGCTTTAGTTTGCGGAACAGACAATAAGCTGTATCCCGCCGTTGTCATTTCTCCTAAACGCTCACCAATCACCAAAAGAACATCAGCCTCTTGAATCCGCTTCACTAAGGCCGGATTGGCACCGATACCTAAATCACCTGCAAACGCTGGATCTAGATTATCAATGACATCTTGTGAGCGAAAGCTGGTCGCCACCGGTACACCTTCTCTATTGACCCAGCTTCTCAAGTCCTCACAGGCAGCACTATTCCAATTGCCCCCACCGGCAATGACCATAGGCTTGGTGGCTGATGCAAAAGCTTGCATTGCCTGTTGAAAAACATTCCCATCTAAGCCTGGCTGAACGATATGTGCAGGCTTCACAGGGTTTTCTTGGCCAGTCATATACAACACATCTTCTGGCAAAGCTAACACTACAGGTCCTTTGCGCCCTGCCTGTGCTACGTGGAATGCATGCGAAACAAATTCGTCAATGCGATCAACGCGATCAATACTACCAATCCACTTTGCACATTCTGAATACATGCGGCGATAGTCGATTTCTTGAAAGGCTTCACGCTCAACCATATCAGTGCCAACTTGCCCTACCAATAAAACCATGGGCGTTGAATCTTGATAAGCCGTATGCATGCCAATCATGGCATTTGATGCGCCTGGTCCACGCGTGACCATCAATACACCTGGCTGACCGGATAACTTTGCATAGGCCTCTGCCATATAAGCAGCACCACCTTCTTGTCGGCAAGTAATAAATCGAAACTTGGGATGATCAACCAGCCCATTTAATAAGGGAAGAAAACTCTCACCTGGCACACCAAAGGCAATATCCACCCCTTGCCTTACCAAGGCATTTGCCAGGATCTGGCCACCATTGAGCAGCGTGCTTGGTGTATCCATGATGTTTTTATGCTTTCTTATAATTAATAATATTCATGCGTATGACTGAAAAGTTATCATACTTTAATAGGCTAGGAGGCCTTTAAATGGGTGAATAGTCGGCCTTTTAATGCATGAAGGCTGTCCTATACTGCATGACTAAGATAGAAATCAAACAATGAAATTGGAGATATTGATATGAGGCTATTTGGCTTTAGAGGTCCAAATGGATATGAGAGTGTTGGCGCCCTCTCAAAAGGTAGTCACGATACCTATATTGATCTGTGCGCCACAGATCCACTCATTCGGAATAACTTACAAGAAATCATTCAATCTCCAGAGCAATTGGAGCGAGCAGACTTGGCACTTAAAAACTCCAAAGCAATCGGCGGCAACCTCAAAGAGATTTCTTTTAAGGTTCCCATTGAAAGACCGGGGAAAATTGTTTGCATGGGCTTGAACTATGCTGACCACGCAAAAGAAGGTGGTAACGCGAGACCTGAATACCCCAGCTTTTTTATGCGCGGCCCAAGTTCCATGACAGCGCATTTAAGTCCGATAATTCGACCAAAGGTGTCTGACAAACTCGATTACGAGGCTGAGCTGGCTTTTATTGTTGGCAAGAAAGCGCGTCACCTAACACTAGACAATTCCTTAGATTGCGTTGCTGGCTATAGCATCTTCAACGATGGCAGCATTCGTGATTACCAACGTAAAACTACTCAGTGGACAATTGGTAAAAACTTTGATCAAACGGGTGCATTCGGTCCATGGTTAGTGACGCCGGAAGAACTTCCCCTAGGATGTGATGGTCTCAACATTCAATCACGTTTAAATGGTCAAGTGATGCAAAAAGCCAATACTAAAGATTTCCTTTGGGGTGTTGCAGAAACTATTGTGTTGATTTCTGAATGTATGACTTTAGAGCCAGGAGATGTTGTGATCACAGGTACTCCTGCTGGCGTAGGTTACGCAAGAACACCTCCTGTCTTTATGAAGCCAGGCGATATCTGTGAGATTGAAATTGAATCTATTGGCGTCTTACGTAACACCATCGCAGACGAATAAACTGCTGAGCGTCTGAATTACCCCCTAAATGAGGCCTTTTAAGCACATTTAGGGCACTTTCTCACCAAGCAAATGGGCTAAGCAGGCATTAAAATAGCCCCATGATGAAAACGCCAGAACTACTAGCCCCCGCGGGCAGCCTCCAAATGCTCGAAACTGCTTTTGATTTTGGAGCAGATGCTATTTATGCAGGTCAGCCACGCTATTCCTTACGCGTTCGTAATAATGACTTCGGAAAGATTGAAGTTCTTAAACAAGGTATCGATACTGCCCACGAATTAGGAAAAAAGTTTTATCTCGTTTCTAATTTATTACCTCATGGTGGAAAGACGCGGACTTACATTCGAGATATGTCGCCAGTTGTAGCGCTGAAACCGGATGCTCTCATCATGTCAGACCCTGGTTTGATCATGATGGCTAGAGAAGCCTGGCCAGATATGCCAATTCATTTGTCTGTGCAAGCGAATACGGTAAATGGTGCCTCTGCAAAATTTTGGCGTTCAGTTGGCATTAGTCGTGTCATTTTGTCTCGCGAACTCTCTTTTGATGAGATTGAAGAGGTTCGTCAAGACTGTCCAGAAATGGAACTAGAAGTTTTTGTACATGGTGCTTTATGCATTGCCTACTCTGGACGGTGCTTACTCTCAGGTTACATGTCACATCGTGATTCGAATCAGGGTGCCTGCACTAATGCTTGCCGTTGGGACTATAAAGTAAAACCAGGGCAACAAAATCAAAGTGGTGATGTTGTATTGCTCCAAGAAGCCAGAAGGCCGGATGAATTGATGCCCATGGAAGAGGATGAGCATGGTACTTACATCATGAACTCCAAAGACTTGCGAGCGGTTGAACATATTGAACGGCTCACTAAGATGGGTGTAGATTCTTTTAAGATTGAAGGTCGCACCAAGTCTCCTTATTACGTTTCTCGCACTTGCCAAGCTTATCGCTCAGCGATTGATGACGCTATTGCAGGCAGACCATTCAACACAACATTGCTTGGTAATCTTGAAGGCTTAGCCAACCGTGGGTATACCGATGGGTTCTATGAACGCCACCACGATAAAGAGTATCAACTCTATATGCGAGGTTATTCGCTCTCAGGCAGAAGCTTATATGTTGGTGAAACTCTCGATATAGATCAGTCTAATGGTCGCGTGAAGATCGACGTCAAGAATCGTTTTTCTGTTGGCGACAAACTCGAAATCATCGAACCTCAAGGCAATCAAGATATAGTATTAGATGCGATGTGGAATATGCAGGGCGAGCCCATTACTGTTGCACCTGGCTCAGGACACTTTGTATGGATCAAGCTGGCCTTAAAAGATAAGAAGGCCTATATTGCTCGCTATACCAATGAACCTGCACCCGTTGAGGTGAGCTCTGCATGCTCAAGTGGCGAATCTTGTTGTAATGCTTAATCGCAGTCCTATTGATTGCCCTCATGACCAATACACCAGCTACAACAGATCCTAAACGTAGCCTGCTGCAAGGATTGATAGGTGAGGCTGAAAAGGCATTAGCCCTGTCCATTTATTTTGGTATTTGGTTTTGCTCTCTCACGTTTTTGGGCGTCACCTCACTACATGAGCGCCCTATTTCGCTGACTATTTTTGGCCTAGCACTGATCAAGGCCGGGCTTTCGGCAAAATTTATGTTGATTGGCCAAGCGATTTTCCCGATCAAAGTGAATAAGACTTATGGCATTCTGAAATCACTTTTTGTTGAATCCTTCATTTATCTGGCGATTGTTTTATCTCTAAACTATCTCGAAGCTGGGATTGATGGCGCCATTCATGGCAAAAACTTTCTAGCTTCCATGGCTGCTTTTGGACAAGCTGACCCCTTACACGTTATTGCAATGGCTTTGGTCTATTGGTTGATAGTGTGGCCCTATCTCATTTTTACTGCTATGCAAATGATGATGGGCAAAGAAAATGTACTGAGCTTATTTTTCGGCAGCCGCATTTCAGAAAGTAAATAATTTGTATTTAAGGCAGTTATCTTTGCGAGCGCTGGCTGCCCGCCTTTGCTTGATCTGTATTTTATTTTTTTTTATCGCTCATGTTCAAGCCCAAGAAATAGAGGCCCGCGCATACTCTAATGCGCCTATTGGCATGAACTTTGTCACCGGCGGTATTGCGCAGGCCAAAAGTGGCTCTTACACCCTCCATACTCAAGCAGTTAGTCTGACTCACGTGATTGATGTCGCCGGACAATCTGGCAGACTTACCTTGGCGCTGCCTTATGGGGAGCTATCGGGTACAGGTCATGTTGGTGGCCAAGCGATAAATGCCTCAGCGGAAGGACTCTCAGATCCCATGATCAAAGCCTCTGTCAATCTCTATGGCGCGCCTGCACTATCCAACAGTCAGTTCAGAGACTATCAACAGAACTTAATCATTGGGGCGAGTATCGCTGCCACTATTCCCTGGGGTGAGTACAACAGCAATCAGATGATTAATGTTGGTGCCAATCGCTCCCTGATTCAGCCAGCCATGGGACTTTCCCAAGCACTAGGACCTTGGAGGCTAGAGTTAGCTAGCATGGCAACCATTTACACCAGCAATACTAATTATTTAGGTAATAACACCCTTTCACAAAGCCCAATCTACTCTGGTGAAACCCATGTGATTTATTACTTCCCCAATACGGCATGGGTCTCTGCTGATGCCACCTATTTCACTGGCGGTCAAACTTATGTCAATGGGATTCCCGTTAACGGTACACAAGAAAATTGGCGCTTTGGTAGCACCCTCTCCTATCCAATTGATAAGCAAAACTCAATTCGACTCACTGGTAGCAAGGGAGTCTACTCACGCACTGATACGAGCTACAACGCTGTTGGTGTCTCCTGGCAATACCGTTGGGGCGGCAACCCCTAGGCCATATGCGGCCAAATAGCTACAATGAGCAAAACAGCCTTTTAATTATCAACCTTTGAGACAAGCATGAGCTCTAAACCAAAAGACAACAAAACACCATCGGAAACAGGACTGCGCAAAGGTCTAACGAGTTATGGCGATAAAGGCTTCTCATTATTTTTACGCAAAGCATTTATTAAAGGGGCTGGTTACACCAATAGCGCTTTAGATCGACCAGTCATTGGCATCATTAATACCGGTAGCGCCTACAACCCCTGCCACGGCAATATGCCGCAATTACTCGAGGCCGTAAAACGTGGTGTGATGTTGGCTGGTGGTTTGCCCATGGAATTTCCGACGATATCCATTCACGAAAGTTTTGCGGCTCCAACCAGTATGTATCTACGTAACTTAATGTCGATGGATACCGAGGAGATGCTGCGAGCACAACCGATGGATGCCGTTGTGATGATTGGCGGCTGCGATAAAACTGTTCCCGCCCAAATGATGGGCGCAGCTTCAGCAGGTTTACCTGCTATTCAACTGATTACTGGGTCTATGCTCACGGGCTCTCATCGGAGTGAACGGGTTGGCGCTTGCACTGACTGTCGCCGCTACTGGGGTAAATTCCGCGCCGGCGAGATTGATGAAGTTGAAAAAGATGAAGTGAACGATCAACTGGTCGCCAGCGTCGGCACTTGTTCTGTGATGGGTACCGCTAGCACCATGGCGTGTATCTCCGAAGCACTTGGCATGACAGTGCCTGGGGGTGCCACACCTCCTGCTGTGACTGCAGACCGTATTCGGGTTGCTGAAGAAACTGGTGCCTGCGCAGTACAGATGGCCAAAGATGGTTTAACGATTGATCAGATTTTGACAGCGGATGCCTTTGAAAATGCGATGCGGGTATTGCTGGCGATTGGTGGCTCTACGAATGGCATTGTTCATTTAGCAGCTATTGCTGGACGCATGGGTCTAGAAATTGATCTTGATGCGCTCGACAAAATGGGTAATGAGACCCCGGTCTTGGTTGACTTAAAACCATCCGGTGACCATTACATGGAAAATTTTCATGATGCAGGTGGCATGACGACGCTTTTACGTGAACTGAAACCACTCTTAAAACTGGGTACGATGACTGTAACGGGAAGAACCTTGGGCGAGGAAATCGATGCGGGCCCGCCAAGCTTCAAGCAAGATGTCGTTCGAAAAATGAGTAATCCGATTTATCCCCGCGGCAGCATTGCCGTTCTGCATGGCAACCTTGCTCCCGGTGGCGCCATTATTAAGCAATCTGCTGCAGATGAAAAACTCATGGAGCATGAAGGTCGAGCCGTAGTCTTTGAAAACTCAGAAGACCTAGCCAATCGCATCGATAGTCCAGATTTGGATGTCACTGCTGACGATATTATTGTTCTAAAAAATATTGGCCCTAAAGGCGCACCTGGAATGCCCGAAGCTGGCTATATTCCGATTCCGATGAAGTTGGCTCGTGCTGGCGTTAAAGATATTGTGCGTATCTCGGATGGCCGTATGAGTGGCACTGCTTTTGGCACGATTGTGCTGCACGTCACCCCTGAGTCTGCGATTGGCGGCCCCTTAGCCCATGTCCGTAATGGTGATCGCATTCGTCTCAGCGTCAAAAACCGGGAGATTAGCCTCTTGATTTCTGAAGCAGAATTAGAAAAACGCGTCAAAGAAAATCCAGTCGTCTCGCCAACCGCAGAGCGTGGCTACAAGAAGCTATTCCTCGACACTGTTACTCAAGCAGATAAAGGTGTGGACTTTGACTTCTTAAGAGCTGCCAAGATGGTGGGCAAAACTCCTAGCAAGTAATTTTCCTCAAATATTTCTGAGTTCGCGCCTGAGAATTTTCCCAACATTGGATTTTGGGAGCTCGTGAATGAATACTGCTTTTCTTGGTCTCTTGTAGCTAGTGAGATGCTCTTTGCAATATTGCAAAACGTCTGCTTCAGTAATGTGATGATCTGATTTGACGATATAAGCTTTGACAATCTCACCAAGCTTGCGGTGAGGAACGCCAATCACTGCGCATTCTTTAATGCCAGGCATTTGAGATAAGACATCTTCCACATCATTTGGGAAAACCTTAAAGCCGGCAACCACGATCATGTCTTTTTTGCGATCAACAATTTGAATATGGCCATCCTCAGTAATCAGGCCAATATCACCAGATTTAAAGTAGCCGTCAGCCGTCATGCAGTGCGCAGTTTCTTCTGGTTTATTCCAGTAGCCCGCCATCAGCTGTGGCCCTTTAATGCAAATCTCACCGGGAGTGCCCTGGGGTAGTTCTACTTCATCATCATCCAGAATCACAAGGTCTGTACTGGGCATGGGCACACCAATATGTCCTGTAAAGTGTTTCTCTAAAGGGCTATTGACGCAAACTACGGGTGATGTTTCAGATAAGCCATAGCCTTGGGCAATGGGCGAACCTGTCAGGGCCTGCCAATGATCGGCAGTTTTCTTATGCACTGCCATACCGCCACCAATAGTGACCAATAAATGGGGTAGCTTGACATTCTTAAACTCGGGACGATGTATCAATGCATGAAAGAGCGTATTGACGCCTGGAAAAATATTGATCTTGGGATGTTTGATCAGCAACTTAATAAAGCCATCAATATCTCTTGGGTTTGCTACCAGGACTAACAAGGCCCCTTTAGCTATTCCCAAAAGAGCGCAAGCTGTGAGGGCAAAGATATGAGTCATGGGTAACGCACATAAAAAACTCAGCTGTTGATCTGGTTTATGTTTGAGACCCGGATTTAACCAAGACTCAATTTGCATCAAATTAGAAAGAATATTGCGGTGGAGTAAAACTGCCCCTTTGGAGGTTCCAGTAGTGCCGCCGGTATATTGCAAGAAGGCAATATCATCCAGGCCAATCTCAGGTCGATGATATGGATGTCGACTACCTATGGTCAGGGCGTCTTTAAAGTTGGTGTGTGCAACATTCCATGCTGGCACGATCTTTTTGATATTCCGGGCTACCCAATTGACGATATGTCCTTTTAAACCCAAGAGCTCCCCGGGACTACTGATAATGACTTGTTTTAAAGTCAGCCGTTCTGCTATTTGCTGATATGTATTAGCAAAGTTTTCCATCAGCACCAATACGCTAGCTCCGCTATCTTGCAATTGAGCCTCAAGCTCTCGTGAGGTATAGAGTGGATTAATGTTGACGACTGTATAGCCAGCACGCAGTGTTCCAAGCATCGCAATCGCATACTCAATCACGTTGGGGTACATCAAGGCTACCCGTGCTCCCCGATCTAATTCCAGGTTTTGAAGATAGGAAGCAAAGTCTTTTGATAATCGATCAATTTGACCATACGTGAAAAACTTGCCCATGGACTCCACTGCCTTGCGATTACTAAAGCGATCAAAGCATTCTTCTAAGAATTCGGTTAAGGATGCATGAGAAGGGTCGCCAATTTCCTGCGGGACTCCTGCAGGATAGTTTTTTAGCCAAGGTTTTGGAGTATTCATACAAATCCTATTGATAGGCTTAACTCATTATTTGCTTGAGTTTATCAATGAATAGCTCTTGCCCGTGATTTACTTTTTCTTGCCAATCATTACCAGAATTTTCATTAGCATCATCAGTAATATATTTGAATGACCGCCATACAATCTGATGCTGATGCGCTACCGCTGCGAGTGCAAACAATTCCATATCGACAACATCAACCCCTTGGCTATTGAGCCAAGGATCCTGCGCAGTCACAAAGCTATCGCCAGTACCACATAGAAATTTTCCAGATGAGAGATATTCTGATGGCTTATTACAAAACGGGGTTTGGCCTCGAGGAGCAAGCGGCTCTGTATCCATATCACGCTGAATGACCTTGCCGATATCTATTAAGCCATGAATTTGAGGGTTCACCTTCCCAGCGGTCCCAAAATTAATAATCTGATTAGGCGTATATTGATGCATTGCTTTGACACAGGCGATCGTTGCGTTTATTTTGCCAATCCCAGAGTAGATAATCTCAACGCCTGACGGGAGTGCCTCGCGCTTGAGCTCACTCTCTAATGCGGTAATAATGAGGTAATTCGTTTTCATGTCTGCCATATATGAATTTATTAGATTATCTACCCGGTGTACCCGATTTTCCGAAGCCTGGAATTCTGTTTAGAGATATTTCCCCTTTATTAGCAGACCCAGCAGCCTTCAAAGAAGCGATTGCGAAGCTCAATGAATTAGCCCAATCATTTGACTATACCCATATTTTAGGGATTGAATCGCGAGGCTTTATTTTTGGCTCCGCCCTTGCACATCATGCCCATAAAGGCCTAGCCCTCGCCAGAAAGCCCAATAAACTTCCCTTAGTGACCCATCGAGAGTTTTATGGCTTGGAATACGGCTCAGACTCCTTGGAAATTCAGCAGTCGACCCTGCCAAAAGATGCTCGGGTCTTGATGATTGATGATGTACTGGCAACTGGAGGTACTTTAATAGCTGCTGATAAGCTGATTCGCAATGCTGGCTTTACTGTCTGTGGTGCGATTACGCTGCTTGAAATAGGCGCACTCAATGGCAGTGCTATTCTGAATCAACATGGAATACTGAATAAATCTGTATTGATTAGCTAAATCTTGACCTAGACTAAGCGCTTGACACTCTTGAGCAACTTCATAGCACCCCAACCAACAGCCAAAACCTTGCTAGCCAATTTAGGTCTGTAATGAGCCAGGGCCGCAAAGGCACTCGTCCATAGTAATGGGTTGTCTTTGAGAAAGTGAAAGGCATCAACACCCTTATCAGCCCATGAGAGTGGCTTCTCCCAAGGCTCAAAGTGCTGAGAAAATTCAAGGCGCTCATGGCTGGATCTTTTTTGAAGCTCTTGACGACGAGCCTCCAGGGCTTTGAGTCTATTGCTCATACCTTAGCGCGAAAGCTCTTCCCTGTCTTTAGCGAATTCTGTAATCGATGCTTCGAATAACTTAGGCATATTGCGTAGCGCTTGCATAATCACAAGCGCCAAAATTAAGCCGATAGAGATAAATGCGGTAGTGAGCAAGCCTAGAACTAGCATCCGATCAGATTCCCAACTATAGATGACGATGAGTAAAGCCAACATTACCAAGCCAAAGAATAAAAAGAATAAGGCACTCACAATCATTACCAGCAGCCTGATCAATTTGTTTCTGGCAATTTGCACATCAACCGATAAAAGCTCTAAACGAGTTTGCGCAATAGATGCACCCGTTGAGGCAAGGTTTTTAATGGAGGAGAGTAAATTTTCTTGAGACATGCAAACCTAGCGACGACGGATCAAAAGACCAATTAATAAGCCTAAGCCAGCAGCAACACCAACTGCCTCCCACGGATTACGATGCACGAAATCATCCGCACCTTCAGCAACTACCTTAGCTTTTTCGGTCAAAGTCCCCTCAAGATTTGATAGACTTTCCTTAGCACCGGAGATAGTTTCAAGCGCCTTATGGCGAATAGCGCTAATTGTCTCACTGGGATGATCTTCAGCAGCCTGAATTAAAGCCTCAGCATCGGCCATTAGAGATTTAAATTCACCGATTAATTGATCTGCGCTAGAAGCTGATGCTTCTTGAGGAATGGCGTGTTGTGATTTCTGAGTAGTCATAAGAGTTTCCTAGATTCCTGTCTATTCTAAGTACTTCTAGGGGCAGAACCTAGCAATAAAACTGTCATACCTGCATTGCCAGCCTTGAAGTGCCTTAAATACCGTTTTAATCCTGGGCACTTTTTCAATAAATCCCGACAAGCTGGGCTTGCATAGGGAACATTCTCCCCATAGAAATACTCCTCAACCCGATCAGCAAACCGATTATTTTCGAGCGCCTCATGGATCGCCCATTTAATACGACCACCCTCACCAGATGAGCCATAGCCGTGTACTAAAACGATCGCCTTCAGACCAAGCTCATAAGCAGCTCTCAGATATACAGTTAAATGGTCCAAGGCCTCTTCAACATTTGGAAAGCCCTGCTTAATATTGAATTCGGTGACATCTACAAACATGCTGGGCAGCTCTGCGCTCCCACAATGCTGACAGGAGCCCATTAAAAATCTAGGATTACCGCACTCTGCACACTCAAATGCCTGGGTCATCAGAAAATCCTGCTATAAATAAATAATAATAAAAGGAGACAAGTATGTATTTAGCCATTATGAAGGGCGTTGCGCTCGCCCTCACAATTACCTCACTCAATGCACTAGCCCATAAGCCGACTGAACCGGCTCATCAACTCTATTCTGAGGGCAACTTTCAACTAGAGAATGGCTCCATCATTCAAGATTTTAATTTGTCCTATACGACACAAGGCACCCTGAATGCCGATAAGAGTAACGCCATTTTGATGGTGACAGCCATTGGCGGAAATCATCATCGCATTGATTACCTGATTGGTCCCGGTAAAGCATTAGATACTGACAAGTACTTTGTCATCTGCACTGATGCTATTGGTAATGGCTTGAGTACCTCGCCATCCAATAGCAAGGCACAAGCTAATGTTAGCTTTCCAGAATTTAATATACGGGATATGGTCAACACACAACATCAGTTGGTTGTAGATCACTTTGGTATTAAAAAATTAGTTGCGGTAATCGGAGCCTCTATGGGTGGTATGCAAGCCTTACAGTGGGCCGTCTCCTACCCAAATGCCATGCAAGCAATCATCCCGATTATTCCTTTAGCCAAAACCCCAGCATGGACTACCGGCGTACTAGAGATGCTCCGTCAAAGCATCATGACTGACCCTGGCTACCAAGGCGGCAAATACGATAAACCGGTGGAGCAAGGCATGCGTCTATGGTCTGGCTGGTTAAGTGGAGTAATCGTCAGAACACCCGCTTATCAGGAACAATTAAATCCAACGCCTGCAGCAGAAATTGAATACCTTAAAAAGGTGCAAGATGCTGGTTGGAAAAGAATGGATGCTAATGACTGGATCTGGCAATCACGTGCCTATGACCGTCATGACGTAGGACAAACTAAAGGCTTCGACAATAATACGGCAGCGGCACTGAAATCTATTAAAGCTAAAACATTAATATTGGCAGGTACCGGTGACTTGCTTAATCCAGAGTCAGATGCCAAGTCTTCAGCAAAACTCATTCCTGGAGCCAAGTACATGCCAATCAATGATCGTCTGCCAATGGGTCACTTGTCTGGGGCTGGCGCAACTCCAGATGAAAATGCTTTTCAGAATAAAGTAATTAAAGACTTTTTATCCACTCTCAAGAATTAACTTGATAAAAATTGTATCAACTATTTACACCCCGCCTAGCGCGGGGTTTTTTAACCGCCCTGTCCAGAATTAGGAGCAGTACTTCACTTCAAGAACGCTGGCGTCAGTAGATTTGTCGTCAACCATCAAGCTCAACTTCTTATGAGCGCTCTCTCTATTTTCCTGAGTCTTCAAATGACGATCAATCAAACTGGCAACATCTTTACGGATTGAAGTATTGCCGTATTGCAGGCCTTTCAATGTAGATACCGCTTCCGCAGAAATCTTGCACTGCTGAGTTACTAATGCAGAGGAATCGGATGCGGTATTTGCGTATGCAAAGGCAGCGACTGAAATAGTAACAACAACCAATAGAGTCTTTTTCAACTTAGTTCCTTATTTTGTGACCACATGTTGGGCAACAACCCATATCTTTTGCCTTCGTTTTTCTGAGGGCGGCATACACACTGGACTCTGAAATCTCCATCTTTCGAGCGGCCTGAGCTGCGCTCATGCCCTTCCCTATCCACTCCAAGGCTTGATGTGTTTTCGGTATTTGTCTCTTCATTTCCTCTCCCAGTCATCAAACTATAACACAACTTCATAAGTTGTGAAGTTGTGAAGTGTAGTAAATTAATCATGACAAACCCTAGGTTTTGAACTAAAACGCTGAAGTTGATAAAACGAAGGTCTTCAACCTGATTTGAAGAGAATGGTCAGGGAAGCTGGCAGACGATAGTATGATTTGGGGATCTAAGGAGCTAAATATGTACCGTTTTGCATTATTACTAGCAATCAGCTGTGGGCTAATCGCCTGTGCCAATAACGATAAAAAGATTAGTGCTTGGGAGGTCAATGATGTCTATCAATCTACGATAGTCACCCCTAATACCTCTGGTGGAAAGACCTATGTAGGGCCATCGATCAATACGATGGATGAATTCAATACCTATGAAATGTTTAACTTGCGTAGCGAGAAAACCCAGCAAGGAGTGAAGTCCTATGAACTCCAGGTTCACTTGACCTATTTCACACAAATGCGCAATTACGATTCTGCAACCCTGCTCAATGGACCAGTTACCACTTTTAAGGCGATCTCTAAAGAGGCTGGTCTGTGTGAGGCCAGAGGATGCATCTTCAAGGAATTAGTGTCGATTAATCTGACTGATGCTTTTTTAAAGGAGCGCGTGAAGGACGGTTTTCAACTGACCCTCTCCTCAAAGGCTGGTATCAGTACGGTGATATATGTTCCACCGCAATATTTAAAAGGCTACCTAAAAGCGGTTGACGGTATCAACTATTAGAGCCTGCTATGCATTGCTGCATATAGCTTTGCAGCTTATTGCAGAGAAATAAAAAACCGCCCGAAGGCGGTTTTTTATTGAAGCAAGTAAGTCTACGAATTAAGCAGCTTTACGTGCTTTTGCAGCTGGCTTAGCTACAGCGTATTGACCTTGAATGTTAGCCAATGCAGCGTCAACACTTTTCTCAAAGCTTGCGAATGCATCAGTTGCAGTTGCGCGAACTTGGTCAAACTGTTGAACTGAAGCTTCAAATGCAGTTTTGAATGCAGCAACAAATGCCTCAGAACCAGCAGGAGCTGTCTTAGTAGCTTCTTTAACAAAGTTAACCATATCGTCACGTGCATCATCGATTGAAGCGTCAATCACTTGAGCAACTTCTTTGTTACCGTTACGAACAACTTTGCTAACTTTAGCTTGATATGCAGTTGCATACTTAACAGCTTCTTGAGCAGTTTCAGGTTGAGCTAATTTAGCCAATTGTTGTGGATCCTTGATTGCCAACAATTGTGAGCTTGTATCTTGTGCAGCAGCTAATGCATCTTTAGCAGCAGCTTGGTTGATTTCTGCTAATTCTTGCGCACTTTCAACAGCAACTTGTGCCAAATGTTTAGCGTTTTCAACAGCTTTAGCTTGAGCTTGAGCGATTTGATCGTTTAATTGATTCTGGAACATGGTTAATCCTTTTTTTAGTAGATGGTTGTATAACTTGTTGCGATGCACCATTGTAAGAAATATTTTGTTGTGTTGCAACATTTATTTGGTGCGAAGCAACATAATTTGTAAAAAACTGTTGGATTTGTGATAATTTAAGGAATTAATGAAAACAAAAAACCCAGTAACTCATTGAATTTACTGGGTTTATTTGAAAAGTACTGGCGGAGACGAGAGGATTCGAACCTCCGATCAGAGTTTTAGCCCCGATGCTCCCTTAGCAGGGGAGTGCCTTCGACCAGCTCGGCCACGTCTCCGTACTTTTTACAGCTCTTTTGATACCACAACGCCACACAGTTTAACGGATAACCGCTTCTGAGGGGCTTTAATGCCCTTTTGATTGGTTTACTTCTGGTCGAGCTCAAATGCCTTATGCAAGGCGCGTACTGCTAGCTCCATGTACTTCTCGTCAATCACTACTGAAATTTTGATTTCACTTGTGGAGATCATCAAGATATTGATGCCCTCTTCTGACAAGGTGCGGAACATTTTGCTAGCGATGCCTACATGGGAACGCATGCCAACGCCCACAACTGAAACTTTGGAAACCTTAGGATCACCTGAGATTTCTTTTGCTTCGATATGTGCTTGAACTGTGTTCTTCAAAATATCCAAAGCCTTCTGATAATCAGCTCTTGGAACTGTGAAGGTGAAGTCAGTCTTACCATCTACAGATTGATTTTGAATGATGATGTCCACATCAATATTTGCATCAGCGATTGGACCCAGAATTTGATAGGCGATACCTGGACGATCAGGAACTCCTAACACGGTAATCTTCGCTTCATCACGCGCAAAGGCGATGCCGGAAATAACTGCGGCTTCCATAGTGCTGTCCTCTTCAAATGTAATCAAGGTGCCCGACTTCATCTCTTGGTCTAAGGGCATCAATGGATCTGTCAACGATGACAGAACACGGGTTTTAACTTTGTACTTACCGGCAAACTCGACTGAACGAATTTGCAATACCTTAGAACCGAGGCTAGCCATTTCTAGCATCTCTTCGAAGGTAATCTTATCCAAGCGACGCGCATCCTCACAGACGCGTGGGTCAGTGGTGTATACGCCATCGACGTCGGTATAGATCAAGCACTCATCGGCTTTGAGTGCAGCAGCCATCGCTACCGCGGAAGTATCAGAACCACCGCGACCTAAAGTAGTGATATTTCCTTCTGAATCCACCCCCTGGAATCCAGTGACCACTACTGCACGACCTGTATTGAGATCATTCAGAATCTTTTTATCATCAATGCTCTTAATGCGGGCTTTGGTAAAAGCAGAATCCGTATGCACAGTAACTTGCCAACCAGCGTAGCTCACTGCATCAATACCTTCGCGCATCAACGCTAAGGCAAGCAAACCAGAGCTGACCTGCTCACCCGTTGAGGCAATTTGATCCAACTCGCGGGGATTTGCTTCAGGATTAATTTCTTTTGCTAAACCGAGCAAGCGATTGGTTTCACCTGACATGGCCGAAGGTACTACGACCACCTGGTGGCCAGCACGCATCCATTTGGCAACGCGTTTAGCGACATTCGCAATGCGCTCAACCGAGCCCATTGAGGTGCCACCGTATTTATGAACGATAAGAGCCATAAAACCGTCTATTCAATTCTCTGTAAGCGGGAGATAACTACCCGAGGATCTAAAAAGGGCTTATTTTACAGCGTTTTGAACCTACAAAGCCTTCTCTTGCCACTCGGGCAAAACGCGTGATCCAGAATCTACTAAGTGTGGATGACTAACGCCTACGCCAGCAACCGCAATCAGTTGATTGTCAATATACAGCAGAGGCGCATTGCGTTGCCAAGGTGGTATGTCGCCTTCCTGGAAGAGATTTTTCAAGGTTTTTCGCGGAGCATTGGGTTTAATTTGTAGCTTTTCAGAACCCGACCTGGTTTTGGTATGAATACGCCCTTCTTTTTGAGCACTTTTTACCCAGGCAGCCGGCAAGCCCAGATTTTTACTTCTAGATGCAATGGGTTTAAAAACCCACAGCCCTGAGCTAGGGCTAGACACTTGCAATTGATCGCGCCACAGCCGAATGGCTTTGCCATCATGAGCCCACTCAAGCTGAGCATTACTTTTCACTGAACGCAGATCACGCCACCAAGCGTCAAGCCGCTCTTGGGATGGCATAGCTAATTCATTCAGCCTTAGCCAATAGCGCAGAATATTGTTTGCTGCCGCTTGATCTAACTTAGCCAAACTCAACAGTGGTTTTGTTTTCAGGGAGTCTTTTAAAAGAATATCTTTGCTATCTTGAATTGCTAGGCGATCTAACAATGTTTGTGCATCACTCAGTAGATTTGCACTGCGTGCCAAATTCATAATCGCTTCAGGCTGAATCTTTAGCAGCCTTGGAATGATATCTTTGCGAATCGCGTTACGTCTGAATTGACGATTTTGATTACTAGGATCTTCTATCCATTGAAGCTTATTTTCTTTAGCGTAGGTTTCTAATTCCGCTCTACTTTGATTCAGCAGTGGACGCCAGAGGGTGACAGTATTGCTGCCTACCTTGATCTCCCTAATAGCGGGCATGCCCGATAGACCAGCCACCCCGGCACCCCGTAAGAGTTGCAACAAAACAGTTTCTGCCTGATCGTTCAGATGATGCGCTAGCAGTAAATCTTCAATGCCATATTCTTCACAGAGATCCGCTAGAGCCTCATAACGCCCTGCTCTTGCTCTAGCTTCGATATTGCCTTCTTCTTGACTTAGATGAAGTAAGCGAAAGTCAAAATGAACTTTGTATTTCTGAGCGAGCTTCTCACAAAAGATAAGCCAGTCATCGGCAGGTTTTTGTAAACCATGATGAATATGGAAAACAAAAATTTCGGTATTTTTATTTTTTGCTTGCGCTTTGCAAACGGTGTCGAGTAATACAACCGAATCGAGGCCACCACTTAAGGCGACCGCAATTCGATTTGTAGACTTAAGACTTGGCTGTGATTTCCTTGAACTTGCCATAACTCATCAGACGCGCATGACGACGTTCAAGTAATGCGTCTGCCTTCATGCCATCAAAAGTTTTGATCGATTCGGCAAGGGCTTTGCTCATGTTACTCATCATGACATCGTAATCCCGATGAGCCCCACCAACTGGCTCAGCCACAATCTTGTCGATTAAGCCCAGGGCTTTCAAGCGTTGCGCAGTTAAGCCCAACTGTTCAGCAGCCTCAGAGGCTTTATCAGCAGTCTTCCAAAGAATAGAGGCACATCCTTCTGGAGAAATGACAGAATAAGTAGAGTTCTGCAACATCAAGACAACATCACCCATGGCAATTGCCAGAGCGCCGCCCGAACCACCTTCACCAATGATCGTAGCGATGATCGGTACTTCAAGCTCAGCTTGCACATAGAGGTTACGACCAATCGCTTCAGATTGGTTGCGCTCCTCTGCATCGATGCCGGGGAATGCACCTGGTGTATCTACGAAAGTAAATACAGGAATACCAAACTTTTCTGCAAGGCGCATAAGGCGCATGGCTTTGCGATACCCCTCAGGGCGACTCATACCGAAATTACGCAAGGCACGCTCTTTAGTATCGCGACCTTTTTGATGACCAATCACCATGCACGGCTGATGATCAAAACGCGCTAGACCGCCAATGATCGATTGGTCGTCTGCAAACGTACGATCACCGTGGAGTTCATGAAAGTCAGTGAATAAGGCATCGACATAATCCAAGGTGTACGGACGTTGTGGGTGACGCGCAACTTGCGATACCTGCCAAGGCGTTAAGTTGGCATAAACATCCTTGGTGAGTTGCAGGCTTTTTTCAGAAAGCGTTTTGATCTCATCGGAGATATCTACCGATGATTCATCTTGCACAAAACGCAGCTCTTCAATCTTTGACTCTAATTCGGCGATTTGCTGCTCAAAATCTAGGAAAGTCGTTTTCATAGTCTGATTTTAATATTCAACCGGGATGGGATCGATACTTCTCCACATATACCAGGTAGCAACCGTACGCCATGGGGCCCAATTAGCCGCCACTTCCCTTGCCTCATGGCGGCTAACAGGCTCACCACTGAAGTAATTGAGGGAAATTGCCTTAATGAGGCCAACATCATCTAGCGGCAGAATATTAGGGCGAACCAGATTAAAAATCAGGAACATTTCTGCGGTCCAGCGTCCAATTCCCCGAATTGCGCTCAATTCTTTAATCACGCTCTCATCTTCCATATCTTTCCACTGATTGGCATGGAGACGACCAGAGTCAAAGTGATCGGCCAAGTCGCGGATGTACTCGACCTTACGACCTGATAAGCCAGCTGTCCTTAAATCCTCTACCGTGAGCGCCAAGATATTTTTTGGGTTCACTTTTTTCTTGCTAGCGATAAGCACCCTATCCCACACTGCTTGGGCAGCAGCTACGGAGATTTGTTGTCCAACAATCGCGCGAGCAAGCGTTGTAAATGCATCGCCCCGAGTGACTAAAAAACCAGATCCATATTTGGGAATCAATTTCTTCATAATGCGATCATGCTTCATCAGTTCACGACAAGCCTGCTCCCAATAATCAGGCGCAACCTCTTTCAGGATTGACTCCTCTTTAACAGGCGCCATTAAGCCCTCCGCCATTCTGTGAGACCGCCAGGCTTATCTTCCAAGACAACGCCCTGTTCTAATAAAGTTTTACGAATAAGGTCGGCTTTAGCAAAATCTTTTGCTTGCTTAGCCGCAACCCGAGCAGCAATTTGTTCTTCGATTTGCTCCGGACTGAAGCCGCCTTCGTCTTTAGTGCCCGATTGCAGGAATGCGGTTGGATCGCGTTGCAAGAAATTCAATACTCCACCTAAAGATTTAAGAGTGCTTGCGAGCGTCTGTCTTTCATAGCCTTGCGCTCGATTGACTTCACTTGCCAAATCAAACAATACCGCAATCGCATCTGATGTATTGAAGTCGTCATTCATGGCTTCGGCAAAGCGCTTTGACCAGGAGTTATTGGGATCAAGCGCGACGTTTACTAGGCTGGGTACCTGTGCTATGGCGGTATATAAGCGCACCAAGCCAGCACGCGCCTCTTCTAATTGCGCATCACTGTAATTGATGGGGCTGCGGTAATGGGCTTTCAGCATGAAGAATCGCAAGACTTCGGGATCAAAACTTTTTAAGACATCACGGATTAAGAAGAAGTTACCCAAAGACTTAGACATCTTCTCTTGGTTCACTCGAATATGACCGTTATGCATCCAATAGTTCACAAAAGGGGCATCATCCTCTTTTCGATTTTGCCCGTACAAAGCCCCTTCGCTTTGGGCGATTTCATTTTCATGATGCGGAAACTGCAAATCAGCGCCACCACCATGAATATCAAAGTGTTCGCCAAGTAAGTCGCATGACATGGCTGAGCACTCGATATGCCAACCTGGTCGGCCCTCGCCCCAAGGGGATTTCCAACGGGTATCCGCAGGCTCTTCTGGCTTGGCGCTCTTCCACAACACAAAATCCAATGGATCGCGTTTACCTCCTCCTACTGCAACGCGCTCACCTGCATTGAGTTCATCGAGAGATTTTCCAGACAGCTGACCGTAACGGGGCAGTAAACGAACTGCAAAATTGACATCGCCGTCTTCTGCTTGATACGCCAATTCATTTTCAATGAGCTTGCCGATCATGCCTTGCATTTGTTTGATGTAATCCGTAGCACGCGGCTCCTGATCTGGATGCATTAAACCTAACTCATCAGAGTCAGAATGCATGGCAGCAATGAAGCGATTGGTTAAGCTTGTAATCGGCTCGCCATTTTCTAGAGCACGCTTAATGATTTTGTCATCAATATCGGTGATATTGCGAACATAGAGAACCTGGTAGCCACTGGCTCTGAGCCAGCGAACAACCATATCAAAGACGATCATGACCCTGGCGTGACCAATATGGCAAAAATCATAGACCGTCATGCCGCAGACATAGATCTTCACCTTACCCGGTTCGATGGGCTTAAAAACCTGTTTAGAGCGGCTTAGGGTGTTATAGATTTGCAGCATAGGGCTATAAAGGTGAGGCAAGTAGCGCCAATTTGTTAGACTGAGCGCTGAGTATATCGAATGAGCCAGTTTTTCACCCCTTCCCTTATGTTTGCAACCCTCAAAGCACCGATCGTCACCACTTTTCTAGCAATTGCTATTGCCCTGAGCTTTTTATTACTGACTGGGTGCAGTACCCCTGCCCAACAACAGGCAAATGCTGAAATCGCCGCCGTCAATAGGCAAGAAGCAACTTCTCCACAAGCTAAAACTCAAGCCTACCTGGGCGGCTATGGGCCCAGTGATCCTCCCAGACTCTCCACGGATGCTCCATACGATCCATTAAATCCAGAGCTCTCTGAAACCGTTGGTGTGCCTTTTTTATCTTTCTTGATTATTGAGCCAGATCCGGTGACTAAAAATGCAGTGCCATCGGATATAGAAAAATTAGTGAAGGCGAGAAAGTATCAAGATGCGATAGATTTAATTAATACTCGCCTCAAAAAGACTCCTCGTAATGTCCAACTACGCTATATCAAGGCCCGCTTGCAACTTGAGCTGCGTGATTTTGATGGGGCCAAGAAAACCTTAATTGAAATTACTCAACAATTTCCAGAGCTGCCAGAGCCCTATAACAATCTTGCAGCGATCGTCGCGAATCAAGATAAATGGATTGAAGCACGCGACTATTTAGAGCTCGCACTGAAGCTGCGTCCTAGTTACAGCACTGCTGCAGCGAACTTAGGTGAAGTCTATGTGCGCTTGGGTGCTAAGGCTTACGAAGATGCTGCCGCCAATACTCAACTTAATCAGCGTCTGTATGCCAATCGCGCTAAATATCTACTCAATTTATTAAAACCTCAGACCAGGGGTTCTGCAAACCCCAACTCTTCTTCAAGCAACCCATCCACTAACTCTCCAGAAAGTAAATAAAACAATGGCGAAGATTCTCCTTAAAACCAATCAGGGCGATATCACCCTCACTCTTGACGCAGCTAAAGCACCCATAAGCGTTGCAAATTTTTTGCATTATGTAAAGAGCGGTCACTACGATGGCACAATTTTTCATCGGGTGATTAATAACTTCATGATTCAGGGTGGCGGCATGACTGCTGGCATGAAGCAAAAGCCGACTGGTGCAGAAATTGAGAATGAGGCTAATAATGGTCTCAAGAATGAACTTGGTACCGTTGCGATGGCTCGCACGAGCGATCCACATTCAGCTACTGCGCAGTTTTTCATCAACGTGAATGACAATGAATTTCTAAACCATACCGCTCAAAATGCGCAAGGCTGGGGTTATGCTGTCTTTGGCAAAGTCACTGAGGGTATGGATGTAGTTGATACGATTCGCAAAGTGAAGACTGGTAATACTGGCTTTCATCAAGATGTGCCAGCAGAAGATGTTGTGATTGAGAAAGCCTCTGTTCTCGAGGAATGATCTCGCAATACGCGAGCGCACTGCTCATCTCAGATCTACACTTGACGCCGTCAATGCCTTTGACGGCTCAACGCTTTTTTGACTTTTGTGAAAAAGATGCTTCTCAGGTAGAAGCTGTTTTTATTCTGGGCGATCTTTTTGAATACTGGATTGGCGATGATGCTTCAGCGCATTCGCCCTTTCAACAAGAAGTAAAACGCGCCCTCGCGAATCTTTCTGCCAAAACCAAAACGTATTACATTCATGGCAACCGTGACTTTCTAGTGGGTCCTGCCTTCTTGAAAAAAACTGGCATGACTGCATTATCAGATCCCTCGCTGGTGGAACTTGCCGGTCAAAAATACCTGCTCTCACATGGGGATGCTCTATGTACCGCAGATGTGGGCTATCAGATATTTCGTAACTGGACTAGAAAACCTTGGTTGCAAAAAGGATTCCTCTGTCTCCCCTTGGCCTGGCGCCGTTCCGTTGCGAATCATTTACGGGGTAATAGTCATGCGCAATATCAACGCAATGCGAGAGCTTCCCATCAGAAGAATCAGATGAAAACGAATGTCACTCAAGAAGCTTGTGCCGCAATACTACGCAGTCATTCAGGCGATAAGCTGATACATGGACACACCCATTTACCCGCTCATCATCAAGAGCAATTAGGCGAACAATCTTGGCAACGCTGGGTTTTGTCTGATTGGGACTTAGATCATCCGGAAGGTGCTCGCCCAAGAGCGAGTGCACTCATGATTAATGCTCAAGGCGTGCGCGCTATTGACTTGATTAAATCTTAAGAAGCAGAATATTTAGAAAGCGTTTGCACCATTTGCGCGTAGATACGTGGATTTGCAGCCATCACTTCGCCGCTCTTTAAAAATCCCTCTTCACCGCGGTAATTACCAATCAAGCCACCGGCTTCAGTAATCAACAGAGCGCCTGCAGCCATATCCCAAGGCTTGAGATCACTCTCAAAGAAACCATCGTAACGACCCGCAGCAACATAAGCTAAATCTAATGAAGCTGCACCAGGACGACGTAAGCCTGCGCACTGACGAGACATCTCTGCAAATATGTTGAGATATTTTTCGAGGTCTTGATCTTCTCGATAGGGAAAGCCAGTGCCAATCAAAGAATTCGCTAAACGATCTTGTGCACCAACCCGTAAACGCCGGCGATCCAAATAAGCGCCCGCTCCTCGAGTTGCAGTAAATAGTTCATCGCGAGTTGGATCGTAGACAACAGCCTGTTGAATTACGCCATTGACTGCTAAAGCAATTGACACCGCATACTGCGGAAAGCCGTGAATGAAGTTAGTTGTGCCATCCAATGGATCAATGATCCATACGTTCTCTGCATCGGCATTGTGTTCACCCGTCTCTTCAGCCAAAAATCCATGTGTTGGATAGGCCTCGCTCAGGGTTTCGATGATGGCCGCTTCTGCGGCCTTGTCCACCTCAGTTACAAAGTCATTGTGCTGTTTACGATCGACTTGGAGGCGCTCTAAATTGAGAGAGGCGCGATTAATCACGGTTCCAGCACGACGGGCAGCCTTTACGGCCACATTTAACATGGGATGCATAGTATTGATGGACAAATTAAATAAGAACGAGCCTGTCACATTGCCAAAACTGCACGACAATACGAAGCTAATACGCTGATTCTAAACGATTTGCAATTTACCCTCCTCCTGACTAAACAGCTAAGAAACTCATGGAAATCGACCAAGCCCACCTGATACGCTGGGTTCTCGTAGAAACAAGCCACCCTGGCAATGTGGGTTCGGCAGCAAGAGCCCTGAAAACCATGGGCTTTCAAGATCTTCATCTGATTAAGCCAAAAATTCCAGGTATTGCTAATCAGGCTGAGGCAATTGCCTTGGCTAGCGGCGCTGCTGACCTACTCGAATCTTCACAAGAGTCAGATTCTCTTGATAGCGCTGTGCAGGGTTGCTCACTTGTTCTGGGTCTTACTAGCCGTGAACGTGAGTTTGGCCCTCCCGCCATAGATTGGGAAACCGCTCGAGGCCTGATTACCGAAACAGTTCGCAATGAGGGGCAAGTCGCTCTTGTCTTTGGTCCCGAAAGAACGGGTTTAGAAAACCATTATCTTTCCTTATGTACTCATCGCGTCTGGTTGGAAGCCAACCCCGATTACCCATCCTTAAATCTTGCGCAAGCGCTGATGGTCTGCGCCTACACGCTGAGAGAAGCGTTTTTAGCAGGCATCTCGCAGGACTCAAGCAATAGTCGGGATTTGTCGGACTATGCTGATCCAGCTGCGGTGGCTGCTATGTTGGAGCATTGGCGTCAGGGCCTAGAGGCTATTGGCTATCTTGATCCTGCCAATCCTAAGAAGCTGATGCCCCGCTTGGAGGCCTTATTTGCTCGTAGCCGCCTCCATCAGGAAGAAATCGATCTCTTACGCGGAATTGCCAAACAGATGCTCCTGAGAAAATAAGCCAGCCCCGTTAAAATCTAGCCATGTTTAATTCACTCTTCGACCAAGTCGACTCCATCATCCTCCGAGACCCTGCTGCAAGAAACCGTCTCGAGGTGATCACCTGCTATCAAGGCTTACATGCAGTTTGGCTGCACCGTATCTCTCATTTTTTATGGAACCTAGGTCTGAAGTGGATTGCACGGGTTCTATCGATGCTGTCACGTTTTATCACCGGCATTGAAATTCATCCGGGCGCCAAGATTGGTCGTCGCGTCTTTTTAGATCATGGTCTTGGCATTGTGATTGGCGAGACTACAGAAATTGGTGATGACTGCACCATTTATCAAGGCGTGACTTTAGGTGGCACCTCTCTCTATAAAGGGGTGAAACGTCACCCCACCCTGGGTAAAGGTGTAGTTGTGAGTGCTGGTGCAAAAGTACTCGGTGGATTTACTGTGGGCGATGGTGCACGCGTTGGATCAAACGCCGTCGTCTTAAAAGAAATTCCTCCAGGAGCTACTGCAGTGGGCATCCCTGCACGCATCTTGCATCCTGATCTGCCTCAAAGCGCAGATAGCAAAACGAAAGAGTATTTTTCTGCTTATGGTGTCACGCCCAATGTAGACGACCCAGTATCGATGGCGCTCAAGGGTTTAATTGATGCCACGATCGAACAAGAGGCCAAAATTGCTCAGCTTGAAAAGGCGCTCGCCAAGTTAAGCAATCTTCCGACAGATTCTCCTGCCAACAGCGATACCAAGCGCGATCTGGATGCCATCAAGGAATGGCTTAAAGAGTAATGTTCTATCTTGCGGATTAATGCAAGGTGCGAGGTGCCTGAGTTTTTAAGCTCAGCGCTTTCTCAAGAAAATCTTCCTCATCTGCGTCCTCATTGGGCATACCAAAGGTGAAGTTCTCACTTCCTTCGGGATAGCGATTTTGAATTTCATCATCAGTCGCTGCGCGCACATCCTCTACCTGCACCCAGAAGCGAAGAGCCATCCCTGCCAGGGGATGATTACCATCTAGAACAACTTGGTTATCAGCCACATCAGTCACGGTATAGATCAAAGGTTCATCGTCAGTTTCGTCTGCATCATCAGCAGATGCAGAGATATCTTCAGACTCTTCATCTGCATCAGAATCTGGAACGCCTTCAAATTGCATGCCTACTTCTAATGGCTCTGGGAAGCGCGTACGTGGTTCTATCTTCAGTAGCTCTGGGTCATATTCGCCAAAAGCCTCATTAGGCTCTAATTGAATAGTGGCTTCATAGCCAATGTCTTGACCGTCCAACATCGATTCAATTTTGGGGAAAGTGCCTTCATAGCCACCGTGCAGGTATACCATCGGAGCATCTGGCTCCTCGATGACATTATTTTGAGCATCGGTTAATTTATATCGAAGGGATACGATAGTATTTTTTTCAATCTTCATGCGCAATTTGTCGTACATTCGTTTTTTTAATGATTTAACACTAGCCTTTACTTTATGAGTTCATTTTACTTGAGCAAGCCTTATCAGCCGCCCCAAGCACCCCAAAAGCTCCCTTTAAACGAGTCCTGGGCCCTATTTGGCGGAATGAGCCCTGAGCAGTTCATGAAACGGTTTTGGCATAAAAAGCCCTTGCTTGTTCGGGGAGCCATTCCAGCTTTTGCGCTTTGCTCTCAAAACGAGGAGTCGCTAGAAAGCCCGATTTCTTATGAACAATTAGTTCACTTTGCCGCTCAAGAGGAAGTAGAGTCTCGCCTCATTCAATCTAAGCCTTGGCGCTTTGATCAGGGACCCTTCCAGAAAAAATCCTTACCCAAGCTCGATATGCGGGACTGGACGCTTTTGCTCCAAGGTATGGAAGCGCATCATCCCGCAGCCGCAAAAGTGCTTTCCTGGTTTCGCTTTATACCTGATGCTCGCTTAGATGACCTGATGATCAGTATTGCTGGCATTGGCGGAGGCGTGGGACCCCATTTTGATTCCTATGATGTTTTTCTCATCCAAATGTCGGGAAGAAGACAGTGGCGCATCTCTCAACAGAAAGACTTGAGCCTCGATACTAAGTTACCGCTGAAGATTCTGCAGAATTTTCAATGCGAACAAGAGTGGGTGCTTGAGCCCGGCGATATGCTGTATCTCCCGCCCCATGTGGCTCATGATGGGATCGCTTTAGATGCTGGCTGTCAAACCTGGTCTGTAGGGTTTCGCTCTCCTAGCTTTAAAGAGTTGCTTCAAGAGGGTTTATGGCGACTCGCCGAATCCTTGGAAGACATTCCCGATTTAGATCGTAAATTTGCTGACCCAAAACAGGGGTCAACCGCCAGCCCTGAGCAACTTCCACAAGAACTCATCAAACAATTACGTGAACAGTTGGCTAGCCTGAACTTGAACCAAATTGATCGATTTTTACCTGGCATCACCGCATACCTATCCGAACCCAAACAGCAGGCATTTTTTGATGGCCCCATGCAGCCCTTAAGCCCGAGCCAATTCCTCAAGAAGCTAGCTAATACATCACTCCTTCCAAGCCCCCAAAGCCGTATTTTGAGCCTTGGCAAGCAGGTATTTTGCAATGGGGACAATGTCACAAAAGATCAAACCATCGAGATCATATCTGCCTGGAACGAGCTATCGTCCGCCAAAAGACTGCAAACTAACCGGCTTAAAAATAGCAGCAAAACAAGTCTTTATGAAGCCTACCTCGCTGGTTGGCTGATTTTCGAAGATTAATCCGGTATGGCTATAATAAATACAGGAAACTACCTAGGGATTTGCCCTTGGTATCTCCCACAACAATTATCGATAATTGGTGTTTAATTTTTTTAGAGGAAATTACAAATGAAGAAGTCACTCGTATTTGCTGCAATGTTAGCTATCGCTTTGGCCGCTTGCGGCAAAAAAGAAGAAGCAAAACCTGCTGAAGCTCCTGCTGCTGCAGCTCCTGCCGCTCCTGCTGCTGAAGCTCCTGCTGCTGCCGCTCCTGCAGCCCCTGCTGCTCCAGCCGCTCCTGCTGCTGACGCTAAGAAGTAATCTTCTTCATGAAGAAAAAAAGCCGCTGAAAAGCGGCTTTTTTATTGAGTCAAAAATGAACTGTAGTTATCAAAAAGCGTGCGCTTCCTATTTAGCTAATTGCTCGGTCAGCAGTGTCAATAACTGGAAGCCAGCGGGTGTATTTTCAGGCTTGCCATCAGCGTCTTGCACGTAGACGTTAGAAGAATTCTCACCAGTAGTCTTCACGATCACTTGGTATTTTTTAGCCTGCAGTTTTGAATCATCTTTGCTGCTGAAGAGATTCGAGAAGAAACCTTTGGAATCGCCCACATCCTTAGCGTTCACATAGCGAAC